>JAESQY010000150.1 GCA_016764915.1 Aliivibrio sp.
CATATTGATTAATTTCATCAATATGTAACTTTCATCATGCAATAAAGCAATACATTTTAAATCTCTGTTTCATTAAACTCAAAGATTGACAGATTAACCACTCTTCAACTTTAACCATTATTCAGAATCACTTCAGAGCGAACTATTTATAATGATGGCTAATATCAATGAGTTAAAGTCTATTTATTTTATTTTCCCCATAAAAAATGCCCTGATCAGAATCTGATCAGGGCGGCAATATAAGCCAAATCCAATAACGTGAAACAAAAGGTTTGAAAGATAGAACATCTTTACACTTGTACCCTACATCACTAAATGTACTCCAATAGAGAAAGGAATTAAAGAAAAATATGTAATTAATTTACATGAAATGAAAGTAAACCACATTTTTATTATGCGTTTTTTGCCTTTATTTGAGACAAAAAAAAGCCAGCACGTGCGCTGGCTCTAACTTTTTCAGCTGAATCGACGGTGAATCTAATGTGCTTGATCCCAATTGTCACCACTGCCTGTTTCGGCGATTAACGGTACATTAATCGATGCTGCACTTTCCATTAATTGCTGTATTTTAGGTTCAATCTCTGCAAGTGCCGACTCTTCAACTTCCAATACCAATTCATCATGAACTTGCATTAAGAGTCTAACTCGGCCGTCACCTTCAGTTTCAATCCATTGATCAACCAATAACATCGCTTTTTTAATAATATCGGCAGCGGTACCTTGCATTGGCGCATTAATCGCCGCACGCTCTGCCGCTTTGCGACGCATCCCATTGCTGGCTTTAATATCAGGAAGATACAGACGTCGGCCAAACAGTGTCTCGACATACCCTTGCTCTGCCGCTTTTAGACGAGTCTCTGCCATATATTGTTGAACACCTGGGTAGCGTTCGAAATAGAGATCCATGTATTGCTGAGCTTCGTTACGGCCAATGCCAATCTGCTTAGCGAGCCCAAAAGCACTCATACCATAAATCAAACCAAAGTTGATCGCTTTAGCGCGACGACGTTGCTCAGTAGTGACTTCTGAGATATCAACACCCATCACTTCTGCAGCTGTTGCTGAGTGAATATCCTTACCTTGAGCAAAAGCATCCAAAAGCGCTTTATCTCCAGAGAGGTGGGCCATAATTCGTAATTCAATTTGAGAGTAATCGACCGCTAAAATTTTCCAACCATGCGGCGCAACAAATGCCTGACGAATCCTACGGCCTTGCTCATTTCTAACAGGGATATTCTGCAAATTAGGATCGGTTGAAGATAAACGTCCGGTCGCCGTCACAGCCTGATGATAAGAGGTATGCACTCTTCCTGTTTCTGCGTTGATCATCTTAGGTAACTTATCAGTATAAGTAGACTTCAACTTAGCAAGCCCACGATGTTCAAGAATCAACTTAGGCAACGGATAATCTAAAGCAAGCTCTTGCAACACCTCTTCATTGGTTGATGGCGCACCCGATGGGGTTTTCTTAATTACTGGTAAACCCATCTTTTCAAACAAAATGGCTTGCAGCTGTTTTGGCGAGCTTAAATTAAACTCTTGCTCTGCTACCTCAAAGGCCTCTTTTTGTAACTCATCTAAACGTTGTGAAATTTCAACTGACTGGGCAGAAAGCATCATGTCATCAATAAAAACACCCGTGCGCTCAATACGAGATAATACCGGCACTAAAGGCATCTCAATCTCTTCATAAACAGACCTAAGTTTCTCATCGGCCATGATCTTTTTATTTAGTGTGTGGTGCAGACGCAATGTCACATCGGCGTCTTCAGCAGCATATGGCCCGGCTTGTTCTAAATCGATCTGATTAAAAGTGAGCTGTTTTTTTCCTTTACCTGCAATATCTTCAAAGGTAATCGTTGAATGTTTGAGATAACGAAGCGCAAGACTGTCCATATCATGGCGGCCTGCAACACTATTATAAACGTATGACTCGAGCATCGTATCAAACTTAATGCCCTGCATTTCTATGTTATAACGGGCTAATATACTGGCATCAAATTTTAAATTTTGCCCCACCTTCGCTTTGCTAGAATCTTCAAGGTAAGGGGTCAATTGCTCAAGAACCCACTCCCGGCTTAACTGCTCAGGGGCATCAAGATAATCATGTGCTACAGGGACATATGCTGCTTTTCCCTCTTCAACAGAAAATGATAATCCGATGAGGTTTGCAGTCATGTAGTCCAAACCGTCCGTTTCGGTATCAAACGCGGCAACATCCGCTGCATTCAATTTATCTAACCAAGCAGTGAACGTGGCTTGATCCAATACCGTCTCGTAACCACTACGATCAATCGTCACAGCCTCAACAGGTTCAGCGGATTGTCTAGGTTGTGCATTCACTTCATCGGCGATAATTTTGCCATCACCACCATCAAGTAGCTCCGATAACCAACGCTTAAAGTTCAACTTACCAAACCATTGGATCAACTCATCGGTATTGGGCTCAGATTTTAATAACGCTTCAGGCCCAAGCTCTAGTTCAACGTCTAACTTAATCGTAGCTAACTCATACGAGAGCAGTGCACTCTCTTTATTATCAACCAGCTTAGTGGCCATATTCTTAGAGCCACGGAAACCCAATGGCGCAATATCGTCTAAATTTTCATATAAGGTATTAATGGAACCAATACCTTGCAGTAATGCTTTAGCCGTTTTATCACCAACACCAGGGACACCTGGAATGTTGTCTGATTTATCTCCCATTAAAGCGAGATAATCAATGATCAACTCTGGAGGTATACCGAATTTTTCAACCACACCTTCACGGTCCATCACCAAATTTGTCATGGTATTAATCAGCGTGACATTTTCGTCCACTAACTGCGCCATATCTTTATCACCAGTACTGATGAGAACCGGCATGCCGAGTTTAGAAGCTTGAGTGGATAAAGTACCAATCACATCATCTGCTTCAACACCGGAGATCGATATCAGCGGCAACCCCATTGCTCTAATAATGTCATGCAGTGGTGCTATCTGACTACGAAGCTCATCAGGCATGGGCGGTCTATTGGCTTTATATTCTGGATACATATCATTTCGAAATGTTTTCCCTTTCGCATCAAATATCACTGCGATGCGTTCAGTTGACACTTGCTTTAATAAGCTTCGAAGCATGTTTATCACACCAAAAATCGCGCCAGTTGGCTCACCATCCCCATTAGTAAAATTGGGTGCAGCATGAAATGCACGGAACAGATAAGATGAACCATCGATTAAAATAAGAGGTTTTTCAGGTATGCTTGCCATTGTCTTTTTGTATCCAAAAAAAAGAGATGAGTAAGGATGCCACGCAAAGCGCATTCTGTTAACTGATATTCACAATCTTGAACCATCAATTGCACTTTTTTACAAGAAAAATTGTGGATAAGTCTGTTTGTAACTTTTAAATGCTCATTTTATCGCACCGATATCTATTTAACAATCGAATAATAAAACTATAATAATCAATTAATTACATAATTAAAATACGATCATAACAAGATCCTAATATGATCGATCTCTGTGGAAAACAATTGTCATTAAGACGTTTTCACTGCCACAATTTTAGAGTTTCATGTTGAATTCAGCACAATATTTCATTATTCTTACTGCGAATTCTCAGGGCGGGGTGAAACTCCCCACCGGCGGTAGTCTTATATCTGCATTTATGGACAATAAGGGAGCCCGCGAGCGCTTTATTCAACCTATTCTTAGAGGTTAAATAAAGGTCAGCAGATCTGGTTAAATTCCAGAGCCGACGGTTATAGTCCGGATGGAAGAGGATAAATTTAATGCAAACCGTCATTTGAAGGTATTTGTGAGTTTCCCTTATCTAAAAAAAGCCCTGATTCTGGTCGAAATTTAATTTTGGAGTTATACCATGAATCAGTCTTTATTGGCCTCTTTTGGCACACCAATTCAACGCGTTGAAGCAGCGCTTACTGCGCTTAAAAAAGGTAATGGCGTCCTCGTTCTTGATGATGAAAATCGTGAGAATGAAGGGGATATTATCTATTCTGCTGAACACCTAACCACTGAACAGATGGCTCTTATGATTCGAGAGTGTTCTGGTATTGTGTGTGTGTGTTTACCTGAAGAGCGCGTAAATCAGCTTGAACTACCAATGATGGTAGAAAACAATACCAGCGCCAATCAAACAGGTTTCACGGTCACGATTGAAGCTGCGAATGGTGTCACGACAGGCGTTTCTGCGGCAGATCGAGTAACAACAGTAAAAGCCGCTACCGCTGATAACGCTCAACCAAGCGATCTATCACGTCCAGGCCATGTATTTCCATTAAAAGCACACAAAGATGGTGTTCTTGGTCGTCAAGGTCATACTGAAGCGACCATTGACCTGATGAAACTGGCGGGTCTAAAACCTTATGGTGTCCTTTGTGAGCTATCTAATCCAGATGGCAGTATGGCTCGCTTGCCTGAGGTGGTTACCTTTGGTAAAAAACATGACATGCCAGTGCTGACCATTGAAGATATGATTGCCTACATTAAAAACGCTTAATCTCATTTTTCAGATAAAAAAAAGCGACATCTTAATAAGATGTCGCCCAGCAAAATGATACAAAGTGATTAATTATACTAATCACTTTGCTAGTAGCTGATTACACTGGAAGCAATGTGAGCAATGTCGTGTCTAAAACAAACAAGCGCAAGTAAATAGGTTACTGCTCTGTTTCCCGAAGACAAGTTAATAATAACCATTCTCATTTAAATTGCAACATCTAAATGATATATATTCTCAATTAGTCGATTGAGAGCAGAAAAAAACCAATAACGCTTTCACCTTATTGGTTTTTCTTTCTATTATTTTTTTGTTAAATTTTCAACTCTTTGGTAAAACCATTCTCGTTGACCACAGTCAATTTAGTCACTAAATAATTCAGCAATACTCCGTAGATCGGAACAAACAGTCCTAAGCTAATAATCAATTTAAAGCTGTAATCCACTAGCGCTATCTCTGTCCAATTAGCCGCCATAAACGGATCTGAACTTTGATAGAATGCAATCGCAAAAAAGACAAATGTATCCAAGGCATTACCAATCAATGTAGAACAAGTTGGAGCTACCCACCATTTTTTAGTTTGACGTAAGCGATTAAAGACATGCACATCCAAAATTTGACCAAGTAGGTAAGCCATAAAACTCGCCACCGCAATTCTTGCCACAAACATGTTAAATTCAGTGAGATGAGAAAGCCCCTGATACAGCCCTTCAAAAAAGATAACAGAAAGTAGATAAGAGACTAAAAGCGCAGGCAACATAACAAAGAAAATGATCTTTCTTGCCATAGCTGCACCATAGATTCTTACGGTTAAGTCTGTTGCTAAAAAGATAAACGGGAAGGTAAACGCACCCCAAGTGGTATGGAGGCCGAAAACGGTGAAGGGTATTTGAACTAAATAGTTACTGGATGCAATGATGATCAGATGAAATGATACTAACAGAAGTAGTGCTTTTTGCTTTTGTTCAGGTGTAAACGTACTCATAACAGTACCTTTTTGTCATTGGGGGCGAGGGAACCCAAATAATTAATCGTAGCTGATTTTTTCGGTACCAGCTACATGAGGTTGGCGATTATACAGAAACCGTTTTGTTGCGCAACCGAGCATTTGATTAAATTTAACGCAATCGTTTGGCTCAATATGCTACTGGCTTTGTAATAGTTTAGCGATGAATTCCATCTCTTCTCGACTCTCATTTTTTCCTAAACTTTCAATCCAAATCGATCCTGAATAGTGCTCCGCTTTCACAATGAGTTGGCACCCTTCAAAATCAATATTCCAGCTATGAAGATCAGCGTCCACCTGCTTATCTATAGCGGTTGCACTCAGCATCGTTAGCAACTGCTCACCAACTTGCGGAAAAGAGTCAAAATTAAAGTCAGGTGCCGTTAAAATAATACGGTTACTTTCAATAATATATTCATGCAGACCAAGTTTTTTCATCACAATCTTATAGCGTCCCTGTTAGATGCTCTTGGATCAGATCCAAAAAGGGATCTGCGTACTTTTCCAATTTCACTTGCCCTACGCCACTCACGGCTAACATCTCACCGTATGAGGTTGGTAAAATATCCGCCATATCGATTAATGTTGCATCGTTAAACACCACATATGGAGGGATATCACTCTTATCGGCAATGGTTTTTCTGAGCTTTCTTAGCTTAGCAAACAGTTTTTTATCATAGTTACGATTAGACAACCGATCTGATTTTGACTCTCTGGCCGTAATACCTAAACGTGGCACAGCAAGCTCTAATGGCACTTCACCACGTAACACAGGTCTGGCTTCTTCTGTTAACTGCAGTGTTGAGCTGCGAACAATATTTTGATTCAGAAAGCCACTGTGAATCAATTGTCGAATGATACTGACCCAATATTCATGACTCTGCTCTTTTCCAATTCCGTAGGTAGAAATTTTATCGTGGCCGTTTTCTCGTACTCGGATATTTTTCATTCCACGTAACACTTCCACCACATATCCAATACCAAAACTCTGCTTCACTCGATAGACACAAGACAGCGCTTTTTGTGCCGCTTGAGTGCCATCAAAGCGTTTCGGCGGATCCAAGCAGATATCGCAGTTACCACATGGCTTCTTACGATATTCACCAAAATAGTTCAGCAGTACTTGTCGGCGACAAGTTTGCGCCTCTGCAAAAGCGCTCATCGCGCTCAACTTGTGCTCTTCTACCTTTTTTTGAGGCCCTTCATTTTTTTCATCTACCATACGTCGTAACCAAGCTATGTCTGCAGGATCATAGAGCATCATCGCTTCTGCTGGCAGTCCATCTCGCCCTGCTCTCCCCGTCTCTTGGTAATAGGATTCAATATTTCTTGGAATATCAAAATGCATAACAAAACGCACATTGGGTTTATTAATGCCCATACCAAAAGCAACGGTTGCAACCACTATCTGAATATCATCTCTTTGAAAGGCATCTTGCACATAAGCGCGTTCATCATGATCCAGCCCTGCATGATAAGAAGCCGCTTTAATGTGGTTATTGCACAGCTTTTCGGTCACCATCTCTACTTTTTTGCGACTTCCACAATAGATGATTCCACACTGCCCTCGCTGACCTTCTAGGAACTTCACCACTTGCGTGACGGGTTTATGTTTCTCAATCAAGGTATAGCGAATATTGGGTCGATCGAAACTGCCCAAATAGGTGTGTGGTTCATTGAGTGACAATCTTGATAAAATGTCTTTTTGAGTCGCATCATCTGCAGTGGCGGTTAAAGCCATGACTGGAACATGAGGAAAGCGCTGCTTTAATTGACCTAGCGATGCATATTCGGGTCTAAAATCATGTCCCCATTGTGAGATACAGTGTGCTTCGTCTACTGCAATCATACTGAGGTTTACCCCATGCAGACGCTCACTGAAATCCCCCATCATCACCCTTTCTGGCGATACGTATATCAGCTTTAAGCCACCAGCATGCATACGATTTAGAATAGTAATCTGTTGATCGCGAGTTTGAGTTGAATTTAGACACTCTGCGGCAACGCCATCGGCTTTCAATTGGTCCACTTGATCTTTCATTAACGAGATAAGTGGTGAAATAACCAGGGTCAACCCATCGAATACTAAAGCGGGTATCTGATAACAGAGTGATTTCCCCCCCCCGTGGGCATAATAACTAGGCTATCTTTGCCCTCTATTGCCGCGGTCACCACCTCTTCTTGACCAATTCTAAACTGCTGATAGCCAAACACATCTTGCAGTATTTGTTGACTACTAGATAGTGACTTTACGGACTCTTCAGCACTGCTCAATGACATAGATTAGCTCAATTTCTCAAAGGGCCGCTATTTTAACTGCCTTATGCCTAACCGCCAAGTTAATGCTTTAAATAACTTTGAGTGCCTCGAAAGTATCTCTATACTGCATGCAACTCACTCTATCGATTTTATAAGTAGCAACAAAAATGAATGATGAACAGCAACGCACAAAACAGGGAGTATTCCTCGCTCTTGGTGCCTACACTATGTGGGGCATTGCTCCGATCTACTTTAAAGCCATTGATCAGGTTTCACCGTTAGAGATTTTAAGCCACCGCGTCATTTGGTCATTTTTCTTTTTAGCTGGGTTACTTTTCTTAAGCAAAGGGTGGCGATCTGTTGCGGATACTCTAGCGTCTAAAAAGAAAGTTCTCTGTTTGCTTGTTACTTCTACTCTGGTTGGATTTAACTGGTTAATCTTTATCTGGGCGGTCACCAGCGATCATCTGCTTGATGCCAGCTTAGGGTATTACATTAACCCGCTACTGAATGTTGTATTGGGGATGTTATTTCTTGGTGAAAGGCTCAGGAAGTTGCAGTGGCTTGCAGTCAGCTTTGCCGCCATTGGCGTGATCATTCAAATCATAACTTTTGGCTCGGTGCCAACGGTCGCCCTAGCGCTTGCCGTCAGCTTTGGTCTCTATGGTTTACTGCGTAAAAAAGTGAACCTGTCAGCTCAAGCTGGATTGTTCATTGAAACCTTGATGATGCTACCACTGGCGATGATCTATCTACTGCTTATTGCCGACTCACCATCAAGTAACCTCATGCTAAACAACGCCTCATTAAACGTGCTGTTGATTGCAGCAGGTATTGTTACTACGCTTCCTCTATTGTGCTTCACAGGAGCAGCTACCCGTCTCAAATTATCAACACTTGGTTTCTTCCAATACCTAGGGCCAAGTATCATGTTCATCTTTGCGGTGACTATCTACAATGAAGCCTTTACCAGCGATAAAATCACCACCTTCAGCTTTATCTGGGGGGCACTTGTTATCTTCATTTTTGATGCACTGCAACATCGCTATCGACGCCGTAAACAGTAACGATGTCATAAAAAAAAGGGCTCATTATGAGCCCATTCATTCAGATAACACGATTACATCGCTTCTAATTTAGCGTATTGAGTCACCAACCACTTGATGCCTTCCCCATTAAAAGCCACTTGCACACGCCCTTGTGGGCCTGCACCTTCAAAGTTGATGATAGTACCCTCACCAAATTTAGCGTGTTTAACTCGTTGTCCCAGATTATAACCCGTCTCATTAAAGTTATTTTTTACCACTTCATTACTAAAACGTCCAGCACTTGCAGGTCGACTGACTTGCGCTTTCATTCTTACCTCTTCAGTGCAGGCTGCTGGCAATTCACGTAAGAATCTAGAAGGTTTGTGAAACTTCTCTTGCCCATATAAACGGCGCATCTCAGCATACGTAATGTAGAGTTTCTTCATCGCTCTGGTGATACCTACGTAACAGAGACGACGCTCCTCTTCCAAACGACCCGCCTCTTCTGCGGACATCTGACTTGGGAACATACCTTCTTCAACACCAACCATAAAGACTAAAGGAAATTCCAGACCTTTCGCACTGTGTAGCGTCATTAATTGCACTGCATCTTCAAACTCATCCGCCTGACCTTCTCCCGCTTCTAACGCTGCGTGTGATAAAAAGGCCGTCAGCATGGTCATCTCATCCGCCTCTTCCGGCTTATCAAATTGTCGTGCGGCCGTAATCAGCTCTTCTAAGTTCTCTATACGCGCCTTTGACTTCTCGCCTTTCTCTTGCTGATACATTTCAAACAATCCAGAACTTTTAATCACTTGGTCGGCCTGCTCATGCAGTGGAAGTTCCGCAGTGTCGTCCTCTAAGGCATTAACCAGTTCTATAAAGCGACCTAACGCAGTACTCGCTCGGGCAGCTAATACTTTCTCATTTATCAGTGCAATACTGGTTTTCCATAATGTCTCACCACGATCTCGCGCAGCGAATCGGATGGTATCTAATGTTTTATTTCCTAACCCTCTCGCAGGGGTATTGACCACTCGCTCAAAAGCAGCATCGTTGTCTCGGTTGTCCATTAGTCTCAAATAACTCAAGGCATCTCGAATCTCTTGCCGTTCGAAGAATCGCATTCCGCCATAAATTCGATATGGCAGACCTGCTTGAATGAGTGCCTCTTCCAAAACTCGAGACTGCGCATTATTACGATAGAGCATGGCACTGTCGTCCAACCGACCACCGTCATCACACCAATCTTTTATTTTTGCTACCGCAAAGCGTGCTTCATCTAAATCATTAAACGCAGAGTAGATGGAGATTTTCTCGCCCTCTTCACCATCAGTCCACAACTCTTTACCCATACGCTCGGTATTGTTAGTGATCAATTCATTCGCGGCATTAAGGATGTTGGCGGTAGATCGATAGTTTTGCTCCAATCGAATGGTTTTTGCATCGTCAAATTCAGTCAAAAATCGTTGAATATTCTCAATTTGAGCACCACGCCAACCGTAGATTGACTGATCATCATCGCCGACAATCATCACTCGACAATCTGGACCGGCCATCATACGTAACCATGCGTATTGAATATTATTAGTATCTTGGAACTCATCCACTAAGATGTGCTTAAATCGTGCTTGATAGTGCTCTCTAATGTGTTTTTTATCACGAAGCAGTTCATGAGCTCTTAACAGAATTTCTGCAAAATCAACTAAGCCGGCACGGTCACACGCCTCTTGATATGCACTGTATATTTTAAGCCAGGTTTTGGTAACGGGATCGTTGAAGTGTTCAATACTTGCAGGGCGTAGACCTTCATCTTTTTTACCATTGATAAACCAACACGCCTGCTTGGCTGGCCAATGCTTCTCATCTAAATTTTGTGCTTTTATCAGACGTTTTAACAAGCGCTGCTGATCATCAGAGTCAATGATTTGAAACCCTTCTGGCAACTTAGCATCCAGATAGTGAGCACGTAAAATTCGGTGACAGATACCATGGAAAGTACCATTCCACATGCCACCCGCAGTACCGTGCATTAACTCTTCAATACGACCACGCATCTCTGCCGCGGCTTTATTGGTGAACGTTACGGACATGATAGAAAATGGTGAGGACTCCACCACTTTCATTAACCAGGCAATTCGATGAACCAATACGCGAGTCTTACCACTGCCAGCTCCAGCCAGCACTAATACATTCTCTAAGGGAGCAGCGACGGCTTCTCGCTGTTTATCATTAAGGCCATCAAGTAATAAAGAAACGTCCATCACATCACACTGGTTATATATACATGGGTGCGAGTATAACAGCTCCCTCTATACGAAACGAGCCTGTGAGATTAGAAAAGAGAAGTAATTAAAGCGAAGTGGAGATGAATGGGAGCAATTCACTGAGGCTGCTGATCTCAATGTCGGGCAGCACTTTTACCTTTTCATTGCTAATTTGACGCTGCTTATCATTAAACCAACACGCTTGAAAACCATTAGTTTTGGCACCAAAAACGTCTGTTTTTAGATGATCGCCTACGTGAAGTATGTGATGAGCTGGCAAGGAGAGATGCTGCTGAGCCCGTTGAAACAGATCTGCATGGGGTTTAGCTCGACCATCTGACCCTGCTCTATATACCTGTTCAAAATATCCTGACAGGCCGATTTTCTCAGCATCCACATTGCCATTGGTGATCGCAATCAGTGGGATTTTCTTACTCAGTTTCTGCATCACAGTATGGGTAACAGCTGGAATATCGATTTGATTCCTGTAGATAGAGACCAAAGACATCGCCTCTTCGGTCGCTTGCTTAGCAGACGCTTCGCTGTAACCCAATAGTTTGAAACCCGTTGTTAATTGAACCTCTCGCCACAACGAGACATCATTTCTTAAGCTGGGATCTTGTTGGGCCAGTTTTATTTTCAACTCTAACCAATCTTGCATTGTCATCAAGTGACTAGCTGGGTGCTGCAACTGCAACCATTGATGTACTTTATGTTCAAGAGCACATATCACTGGCCAGTTATCGTAAAGCGTATCATCAAGATCAAATGTCATGGCATGAATCTTTGATAATGATCGGTAACAGTGCATATTGATTACTCCTTTTTCCGCTTAGCTTTTGGGTGCGCTTGATCATACGCTTGAGCTAAGTGTTGAAAATCAAGATGGGTGTAAATTTGGGTTGTCGCAATATTTTCATGACCAAGCAGCTCTTGTACTGCTCGCAAATTCCCACTCGACTCTAACAGATGAGTGGCAAAGGTGTGACGCAGTTTATGCGGGCTAACGTGGCTGGCAATACCCTGTTTTATCCCCCACTCTTTCATTCTTTTTTGAACGTTTCGGTGCGATATTCTACAGCCTAATTTAGATAAAAACAGAGCAGACTCTTGCTGTTTTATCAGCTGGGAACGCACGTTCAGCCAATGCTCTACCCATATTTTAGCTTGACCTGAAACGGGCGCTTTTCTCTCTTTATCACCTTTACCAATGACGCGCACTTCACCACGAACTAAATCGATATCCCTAACATCAATAGTGACCAACTCAGCCAATCGAAGTCCTGCTCCATACATCAGCTCCATCATTGCCCGATCACGAATGGCCAGAGGATTGTCATCTACGACTTCAAGTAATTGAGCCAGTTCATCAACATCAATGTTTTTAGGCAATGGCCGCGCTCTTTTCGGTGCAGATACCCCCTTTGCAGGGTTAGCACTTAACTCCCCACGAAGAATCATAAAATCAAAAAAGCTGCGCAGAGAGGATAGACGCGTTGAGATACTGCTGGCTTTTAGTCCATCACGTTTGCCCCTGCTGGCGACTTGTCGAACCCAACTGGCATCAACGTTCTGCCACTCAGTTAGACCTAGTTCGATAAACTGCTCGGCAATAATGGTGAGCTGTTGCTGATAGTTCCGCTGAGTGGTGACACTTAATCCACGTTCACTGCGCAGAAACTCATAAAACTGCTCTAAGGAGTAATTAAGATTAGATTGTTGTAAGCTCATCGACATATCTTAATTGTTCACACGGCTTCCAACTATTGAACAGATGATTTAACACACTGACTAATTGCTTTAGAAACAGGGTATCCATATTGGGTTGAAAATGGCCACCATCACGACTCGCAAAAGAGACAAATCCAATCGCGGTGGTTTTTCCTAGTGGTAAAATCGCGTACGATCCTAGTTCAGGCGAGAAAGCTTCAACATTCATCTCACCAAACAGGCCATCTCGTCCGACTTGACGTAATCGACCTAAATAAGCATCTTTTCCATTCAAATGACTTTTTGCAAAACGTTGATAGTTAAGTTGACTCACGCTGCGGTGTGACGCTGAGTGGTCAATTAAACGAATCGAAGCGATTAAATTAAGATCTTTCGCCTTCTGCTCCATCACGACGCAGACGTCTTCAAAGTTTTCACTGCGCAACAACTGATTTTGAATATCAGAAAAAGCGTGGAAAATTTGATCATTTCTAGCCGCAAGAGACATCAATGTTGTGATCTCCTCCTCCAACTCCAAAATTCGATTTCGTAATCGTTCGACTTGGATCTCAACAAGAGAAACAGCACCTTTCTGTTGATGATCCACCCTCATTCCAGAAAGCAGATCTGGGTGTTTTTTAAAAAAATCAGGATGCTGCGACAGATATTGTGCCACTACTGCGTCGGTAAGTTCAGTAGGTTGTGGTTCTATGTAATCATTAATCGTGCTTACACTGCTCATATGGTCATTTGTCCGTCAAATACATGCGATGCTGGGCCTGTCATATAAAGTGGCTCTCCCACCCCTTTCCAACGAATAAAAAGATCACCTCCTTGTAAGTGTACCGTCACATCACAATCTAATACACCTTGCAAGATACCTACAGCAACGGCAGCACACGCACCACTGCCACAAGCTTGAGTTTCACCCACGCCACGTTCGAAAACACGAAGCTTCACTTCATTACGTGAGATGATCTGCATAAAACCTGCATTTACCTTGTCAGGAAAGCGCTCATGAGATTCGAGCAAGGGTCCTAGGGTTTCGACATCGGTATTATCTACGTCATCAACAATAGTGACGACATGCGGATTGCCCATGCTCACAGCGCCACAAAAGAAGGTCTGTTCATTGACTCTTAAAATATACGTCTTTTCACTCTGTTTGGCTTTAAAGGGAATTTTATTTGGTTCAAATACGGGTTCACCCATGTTGGCTTTAATTTGACCATCCTCCTCTATATCGAGGATCATTTTCCCTTTTTTCGTGCTCACAGAGACCTGATATTTATTGGTCAACCCTTTCGCTCTGACAAATCGAGCAAAGCAACGAGCGCCATTGCCACACTGCTCAACTTCAGTACCGTCAGAGTTAAAAATACGGTAATGAAAATCGCTTTCAGGATCGTACGGTGCTTCTACAACCAACAACTGATCAAAGCCGACACCAGTATGTCGATCCGCTAGACGACGGATCAATTCTGGTGAAAAGAAAATATGCTGGGTAATACAATCAACAACCATAAAGTCATTGCCCAACCCATGCATTTTAGAAAAGTGAAAGTGCATAATTCCTCTTTTTTGGCCGTAAATAACGGCCAAATTTTACTGTTATTCTGGCAGTATATGTTCGTTCTTCCAGAGTTCGTGCAATATTTCACGCTCTCTGACTAAATGAGACGATTTACCATCCACCATGACTTCAGCCGCACGGCACCGAGTATTGTAGTTCGAAGACATCACAAAACCATACGCACCAGATGAGCGAACCGCCAACAGATCATTTTGCTCTAAAACTAGTGAGCGATCTTTACCTAAGAAGTCACCCGTTTCACAGATTGGTCCCACTAAATCATAACACTGAGCAACACCAGTACGTGGAACAACAGGAATAATATCTTGCCATGCTTGACACAATACCGGACGGATCAGATCATTCATTGCCGCATCAATAATGGCAAAGTTTTTATGATCGGTATGTTTTAAAAACTCAACTTTGGTCAACAAAATTCCAGCGTTAGCAGCAATGGCTCTACCGGGTTCAAAAATTAGCTCTAAATCAATACGATCATCCAAACGTGATAACAGCGCTTTGGCATATTCTGACGGTTGAGGAGGCAATTCATCTCGGTAAACAACACCTAGGCCACCACCAACATCCAAATGTTGAATATCGACACCATCCGCTTTGAGTTGATCAATCAGTGCCAACAGTCGGTCAATAGCATCTAAAAATGGTTCAATGTCAGTCAACTGTGAGCCAATATGACAATCAATACCTTGAACATTCAAATGGGGTAATTTCATTGCTAAACGATATACCTCTAGTGCACGATCAAAAGCAATACCAAATTTATTATCAAGCAATCCTGTCGAGATATAAGGGTGTGTTTTCGCATCTACATCTGGATTAATTCGCAGAGAAATGGGTGCTTGCACGTTCATTTCACCGGCAACATCATTAAGCAGCATGAGCTCAGGTTCAGACTCGACATTAAAACACTTAATTCCAAGTTCCAGAGCGCGGCGCATTTCATTCTCTGTTTTGCCAACACCTGAGAAAACAATTTTTTTCGCATCACCGCCTGCTGCAATGACACGTTCAAGCTCACCCACAGAAACAATATCAAAACCAGAACCTAATCGAGCCAATACATTAAGTACACCCAAGTTTGAATTGGCTTTTACGGCGTAACAAACTAAATGAGGGTGTTCACTAACAGCATCATCAAACGCACTCCAGTGTCGCTCCAGTGTCGCTCTTGAATAGACAAATAATGGGGTGCCATATTGCTGTGCCAAATCGGTTAAAGGCACCTCTTCTGCCCAAAGCTGACCATCAGCTTGATAATTAAAATAATCCAATGTTAACGCTTCCTTGTTATAAACTTACTGATTCTTCTCTAATGTTTCAACAGCTGCAGGTTGCTGCTCTGCTTGAGGAACAGGTTCATTCTGTGCTGTCTCTTCTGGCATATAAAGCGGCCCTTTCTGTCCACAACCCACTAAGGCTAAAGAGAGGACAAAAATGGCAATAAATTTGTTTAGCATGACTCAACTACTCGTGATTATCTGCGTAATACCTTCTATAATCGCACCACACTCAGGAAAAGCAATAGGATAAAAGGATGAATGACACTGAATTCCATCAACGGGTCGAAATAGAGCTCTCTAAAATAGAAGAGATGATAGATGATTCCGGTGCGGATATCGACTACGAGACGAGCGGCAACGTCATGACCTTGGAGTTTGAAAACCGCAGTCAGATTATCATTAATCGCCAAGAGCCAATGCATGAAATTTGGCTGGCATCCAAGTCTGGTGGTTATCATTTTAAATACAATGATAATCAATGGATATGCTCAAAAACAGGCATTGAGTTTATTGCATTATTAAAAGATGAGTGTGAAAAGCAGGACGATGAAGAGATAACGTGGGTGTGATGAGTAACCTAGTTTTGGCTCGCTAAATTGTCAGTGGATATTGCGGTGGTTCGATTGATTTGTTGGCCGCTGCGATATGAAACAACATAACTCGATCCTGTAGCTGGCGTCACGATGTCATAAAATTGAGGCAGATTAAAGTTCACTATGTCACCACAGTTCATCTCATTTTGAGTTGAGGTGTAGTAACGATTAACACCATTGACCATATCATCTTTGTCACCGTTAAACTGTCGGTAAACCTCAACGCCATTGTTTTCATCCAATACATAGATATTAAACCCCTTACCACACTCTTCAAAGAAGAACTGAATAATGCCTTCACTGGCATTGGCATCCACAATTTCTGGCAGATGTAAATCGATGTCCTGCCCCATTAACAGTGCCGGCGAACCACTGCGTTTATGCGCTGAAATCAAACAATAAAAATCGACTGAATCTTCAAGCTTTTGCACTGATACTCCACGGCGCTCAAAAAACAGACCAAACATCTGATTACCAATTTTTATGGTTTTAAATCGACGCTGCGTCTCTTCATCAACGGGTTTTAATCGGTACTCAATACACTCGGCTAGAAGCTGATAAATTGAGTTTCTAATCATACCTCGTTTGTTTTCGCTATAACAGAATACATCAACAGATTCAGGGGCAACTGCATCTTGGTGCATTTTACCTAACACCGCTTTTAATGCTTCAAGCATCGAATTTTCACCACTAAAGTGCATGGTTCTCACTTCATGCCATGAATTTTTGTAAACCAGATCAACACTGCCAACCAGACATTTACTGTCACGACCAAAACTCAGTGCATCGATATCTTGAAAGTTTGATTTTCCAGCTTTTGCTCGCTTCTCATTTAAGTCCGTTGTTGGATCACTTTCTAAATTGATGAACATCGACAATTGACGAATTTCACAAGGGTTAGAGAGCTCTTTCAGGGTGGGGTGAGGTTTACGCAGTGAGAACGTATTTCGCAGATCGCTGACCATCTGATAAAACTTATCAATATTCAAATCAGCACTTTTTACGACCGCATTCAAACGGGTCGATTCAGTGAGCAAACCATTGAAAAATGCCCATGCCACTAACTTACTTAAGTATTTATTATGCTCAAGAACTGGCTGGCCAATGATCTGTTTCGCTTCCAGTGATTTATTATACAAATACCAGCCAGAAGCATTGATTCTATTCTCTGGCACTTCTATAAATGAGAGATCAGGTTCATGCAAATCAGGGGATATCTGCGGGTTGAGCAGAGTTACCTTGCCAGGAAGCTCTTCAAAAGAAGCGTATAACTTTCGGGCTAATATGCTGATATCTTCAGGACTAATCGCTGAAGTAATGTTATTTTTACGAGCAAAACCAATAAGGTTTCGATAACTCTGCATCAGGGCACTTAGCAGTTCATTATGCGCTCGTTTTACCTGCTCTACCTTCCAATGCCGACGGTTATCTAACTCTTCAATCATCGCTGTAGACCAACCCCATTGTTCGGTCAATTCGGTAAGAGCAACTCTTCGCCATTCAACCGAATCAGCTCTTCGCTCTTTGCATGACAGCTTCTCATGAGTTTTCAGATAGAAACTTTTTCGAACCAATTCTAAACGTCGATGATCATTAATTCGTTCTAAATAACGGGTGACTTTTTCCAACATCAAATAATAGGAATCCATACTATACAGATTCGGTTCTTCAGCAAAAAATCGACGTTTACTATCAAGACTCAACAGCTGAGTATTCGGATACTCCCATGAGTATGCTTCAAGTAGAATCGCTTTTAAGACAGATTTATATGGAGAGTCGATACTTTTGTAGAGTTGCCAAAGACTGGAACCAAAATACTCTTCCGCAGGAATCGAATTTAATTTGCCAAAATCAATCCAATGGGTGCAATTAATATGTCCTTCAGCACAAAGCTGGTTTACGTATTTATCGTAACACTCTTCCATTTCTGGCGGAACAATGGACCACAGTAAACGACGACCAGCCAAACGCACTGCAGAACGGTAGAACTCATCTAATAACAGTAGGTGCTGTGTAGAACCACAATTATCACCCGTCATCTCTTCGGAGTGATTATCACGAAAACGCATCTCATCAATCAAGAAGAAATTAGCTTCGACACCATGCTGAATAGCCCATTTTGTGATCTCATCACACTTGCTTTCTAATTGTTTGCGTAATGTTTTCTTCATCTCTGATGATACACATACCCAAATATCAATATCACTACTGGACGTTTGTCCAATTGATGAGGTGCTTCCCATCGAATACAGACCGAGAATGCTATTATCTGAAGGAGTATTAATCAGAATTGGTGAGAGAAGTTTTAATCCGTCGTTTTGAATCGACGTGGGTTCAAAATCAAAGATACCGTGTGGCGTCTGCTCATTGATATAACCTGGAAGTGATAAGTGATTGTAGTGTAGTAGCAGTGGTAATACTGAAAATATGTGCTTTGCTTGAGCGTCCATCACGGCCAACGAACGTTCAATACGCTGCTGGTTCAGAAGGTCAATTCTAGTAATTAGCTTCTTGATATAGTTTTGCACATTGCTTACCCAAGAATACAGCCCAGACACGAGGCAGTTAATTAATTCACTGAATGAAAACCATCCAACAATACAACAAAAACGTGATCAATGTATCACTTTTGCAAGGTTTGGTAAAGAGAGTATCAAATTGAGCCTATACGTCAAACCTCAATATAACAAATCCAAATAAGATATAACCAAAATCAACCGTGTAAAGTTGACAATATACTTACTTATTGGCTGTTCAGCGTATTTTTCAGTGATAATTACTAATTTTCTCTGACAATTCAACATAACAGAATAATAATTAGTGGCTGTCGCAGTAAACAGAGACGAACTGTTACGTGTCAAACACAACAGATGATAGAATATTTTCAATAATCATTGCCTATGGAACCCCAGATGCAGCAGCAACCACTCAGAATAGCGACTCGTAAAAGCCCTCTTGCTCTTTGGCAAGCACACTTTGTTAAAGACGCACTGATCGCCGCCAATCCAGGCTTAGAAGTAGAGTTAGTCACGATGGTCACGAAAGGAGACATCATCCTTGATACTCCATTAGCAAAAGTGGGTGGCAAAGGCCTTTTTGTTAAAGAACTTGAAGTAGCGATGCTTGAAGGTCGTGCTGACTTAGCTGTTCATTCAATGAAAGACGTACCTGTGGAGTTTCCCCAAGGGCTAGGCCTAGTCACCATTTGTGAGCGTGAAGACCCTCGCGATGCATTTGTCTCAAACCATTACAATCATATCGATGAACTGCCCCAAGGTGCGACAGTGGGCACTTGCAGCTTACGTCGTCAGTGCCAAATAAAAGAGCGTCGTCCCGACCTTATCATTAAAGAGTTGCGCGGCAATGTCGGCACTCGTTTGGGCAAACTCGACAATGGCGACTACGATGCCATTATTCTTGCTTGTGCCGGCTTAATCAGACTCGGCCTCCAAGAACGCATTCGCAGCTCAATGGAACCTGAAATATCTCTCCCTGCCGTTGGACAAGGTGCGGTTGGCATTGGGTGCCGTCTTGATGATGAGAGAACTCGCGCGCTACTTGCTACGCTTAATCACACTGAAACCGCTCAACGTGTATTGTGTGAGCGTGCTATGAACAATCGCTTAGAAGGGGGCTGCCAAGTTCCTATCGGCAGTTACTCACTGCTTGATGGTGATCAGATTTGGCTAAGAGCGTTGGTTGGCGAACCCGATGGCAGCAGAATCATTCGCGGTGAAATCAGAGGCGCAGTAGTAGATGCAGAAGTGCTAGGTACTACTCTAGCCGATCAGCTGCTTGCCGATGGTGCCAAAGAAATTCTTGATACACTATACAACAGTCAGTAAATGACCATCTTAATCACTCGTCCAGACCCTGAAGGCAGTGAACTGTGCAGTGCTCTGAATCATCAGGGCATTTCAGCGATTCACCAGCCTCTTCTCTCAAGAGCTGCTGGTGAGCATTTCAATCAAATCACCAAACAGTTAGTTAACCTAACAACTAATGACATTGTTATTGCCGTCAGTCAGCATGCGGTGAGTTACACAGAACAAGCTTTTCAACAACATCAGCTTAGCTGGCCAACAACTATTAACTACTTTGCTGTAGGTCAAAAAAGTGCTCAACATCTCGAACAAGTGACTCAGCAATCGGTACACTGTCCGAAAGTGTACGATAGTGAACACCTTTTAGCACTGCCAGCGCTGCAACACGATCAAATTGCAGGTAAACGAGTCATTATCCTTCGTGGTAATGGCGGTCGCGAGCTCATTTATACCACCTTAAATGAGCGACAAGCAGACGTAACTTATGCGGAAGTCTACCAACGAAAGTGGTTGAAACTTAATGCGAAAGAGTTGCTGCAAAGCTGGACTAATCAACAAGTAAATTGCATTGTAGTAACCAGTGCTGAACAGTTAAGCTTTATGACGGATCTATTTTCTCAACACCACCAGCAACAGTGGTTATTTCATTGCACGCTGTTGGTACCCAGTCATCGAGTTGTTCTGCATGCCCAGCAGCTGGGTTATCACCATATTACCAATGTCGGAAGCGCGACCAATAGCGCCATGCTCACCATGTTGAGCAACCAACAATAGACAAAGCAATGACGGGGATCTTATGACAGACGAAAAAAAGACCAACCACAATGAAGACGTTCAAGAGGCAATAACGACTCCTGTGACTGATAAGCCGTCAGAGACTGAGACTAAAAACATGGTTGATAAACGCAGCAGAAACCTATCAACGGTTGCGATTGTTATCGCGGTATTATTCAGTGGTGGTCTGTTTTATACCGGACAGCAAAAATCAGAGCAGCAACAGAGTGAGTTAAGCAACCTTAAACAACAGCTTGCCTCTTTAAAGGGCAGTGTTAACTCTCGAATTGCCACAGCACAACAGCAAACGCTCACTCAAACAAAAACAATCAACCAAAAAGCGATGGTACTGCTTGAGCAACAAGATAAGAGTATAGTCAGTTTACAGCTCGCTTTGTCAGATATGAAAGGCAGACGCCCGAACGACTGGTTATTGGCTGAGGCGGATTACTTAGTAAAATTAGCAGGTCGAAAACTGTGGTTAGAACATGATATTGTGAGTGCCACGGTCTTAATGGAGTCTGCCGATCAACGTATCGCAGCACTCAACGACGCGAGCTTAGTTCCACTTCGCCAAGCAATGACCAATGACATCACTGCGCTTAAAACGTTACCCTTGATCGATCGTGATGGTTTAGTCCTGCAGCTGACCAGCTTACAAAAAATGGTTGATGAACTTCCTTTAGCCAACGCTATTTTACCAGAAGCGGCTAAAGAGGTGAAAGCTGTCGTCTCTGAAGACATTAATCAGTGGCAAGATAACCTCATGACATCACTGCAAGACTTTGCAGGTCACTTTGTTACTTACCGAGTTCGAGATGGGAATGTCATTCCTCTATTGAGCCCGCAGCAACACTTCTATCTACAAGAGAATATTCGTGGCAAATTAGAATCGGCAATTCGGTCAGTCTATCGAGAGCAATCCGATGTTTATCAAACGTCACTGCAATCGGCTAAACAGTGGGCAAATCAGTTCTACAAACAAGATGATGCCAAAGTAACATCCTTTATTGCCACTTTGGATAAGCTGTCCACTCAGAACATTGAAATCAAGTACCCAGTGAGCCTGACTACTCAAGCGCTATTATCCGACTATATTTCAGAGCGCCTTCGTCGAAATATTGTCACATTAGGAACGGAATCGATTCAAGAAGGAGCCTCAAAATGATTCGACTTCTTTTATTGGTATCCGTGTTGATTGCAGGTCTGATATTTGGCACTCAGTTTGCCGATCAGCAAGGTTACGTGCTGATCTCAGTGGCGGACAAAACCGTTGAAATGAGTTTGACCACTTTAGTGCTGTGCGTAGTGGCAATTATTGCTCTATTTTTCTTATTGGAGTATCTGCTAAAACGTGTACTTTCATTGAGCACCTATACCCGCGGCTGGTTTGTCGGTCGTAACTTACGCAAAGCCCGATTTAATACTTTCCAAGGTTTGGTCACTCTGCTGGAGGGTGATTGGAAAAAGTCAGAGAAGCTTGTGCTTAAAGGGGCCAAGTTTAATGACTTTCCACTGTTGAACTATCTGGCCGCGGCAGAAGCGGCTCAAGGCCGAAAAGATATCATCAAACGTGATAACTACCTGCAACTTGCTGCTGAACAAGAGCACAGTGAACTTGCCGTGACGTTAACGAAAGCCAAGCTGCAGATCAATCAAGGTGAGTTTGAACAAGCGCTAGAGAGCTTACAAACAATTAAACAAGACCATCCTAAAAACCCAGTGTTGATTGATCTACTCAAAACCACTTATGTAGCACTTGGTGATTGGCAGTCATTAAAAAATATTATTCCCCGTCTCTCTAAAGCAAATTTGATTGATGAACATGAAGCTCATTCACTGCAAGAGCGAAGTGAGTGTGGCCTAATGGCAGATATTGCCATCAACAAAGGCAGCGCTGGATTGCTCGAACATTGGCACACACTATCTCGTAAAAGCAGGAAACAGGTGGTATTGATCCACTGCTTAATTAAAGAGCTCATCGGCCGCAAAGCCGACTCAGAAGCCTATATTGTTTTGCGCGAGACCATTAAAAAGCAGCCTGATAATCGTTTAATAGAGCTTATTCCAACCTTAAACCTACCCGATTATTACCCCGCGATACTGCTGCTTAAAGAGCAACTAAAATATGATGAGCAGAACTCAGTCACTCAAAGCGCGCTAGCGCAAATCTACATGCGAAATAAAAACTGGCAAGAAGCAAGAGAGCACTTCGAACAAGCAGTCGCGATCAACCCAACGATTTCAGACTACTCCTACCTAGCAAAAGTTCTCGACAAACAAAACCGCAAACAAGCGGCAGCTGATGTTTCACGTAAAGCCTTATCATTAGTCGGTAATGATTAGCGTTAAACAGTGAATCGCAGCCATAAAAAAAGAGCCTGCACGGCTCTTTTTTTGTGTCATCGCACGACTAATTACATAAACGCATAAGCATCTGCGTATATATTCTCTCTTTTCGCTTGTTTGTCTGCGGTAAATTGCTCACGAGCAGCACCTGCCATTTCAAACCGCCCAGCGATATAAATATCTTGATTTTCTAGAGTCGCAAAATCATTGCTGACCGCTTGCAGTACATTACCAATCGCCCCAGTCCAACCCGGCTTGCTCTGTTCAATCACAGGAATAAAACGAACATTATCATTCTGTGCTGCAATCAACTCAAGCTCTGCTTTTGCATAGAGCTGGCTCTCATCACGCCCGCCCCAATAGAGAGAGATGGGACGTGTTACTTTTTGACTAATGCAGTGATCAAGAATCGAGCGTACATAACTAAAACCAGTACCACCAGCAATGAGTAGCAGCTCATTATCACTCTCTTCGCGGATCCACGCTTCACCATGTGGCGCATCAATAGTAATAGATTCGCCTGACGCTAACGCAGACGTCATCAATTCAACCACTTGCTGTGCATAGGGATTATGTTCAGCAGCACCAATGTGCAACTCAAGCTCGCCATTGTGACGACAAGGGCTGCTTGCGATGGAGAATGGGCGCTTATCATCTTCG
Organism: Aliivibrio sp.; assembly: GCA_016764915.1. Classification (GTDB taxonomy): domain Bacteria; phylum Pseudomonadota; class Gammaproteobacteria; order Enterobacterales; family Vibrionaceae; genus Aliivibrio_A. The sequence continues at coordinate 23,849 of JAESQY010000150.1, forward strand.
CCCATGACGACCATTAAGTACTGTCCAGCACAAAAATTAATATTCATTTCTGGGTGCAATAATACACGGAACGTATTGCACGCTAATGGTTCTACTGATGTCACTTTACTTCTTACTATCATGTTATCCTCTGTACAACGGTCCTTGTTACTGCTTACGCTTTTTGTCAGCTAATCTAATAATAGAACGATGTTGCTGTTTGCGTATGCTTGGCAAGTAAATATCCATCCTTCTTGCTGCTCTTTCTCTGTGAGCATCGGTTCCAGATGGTAACTCACTTCACCTTCTAATTTTTTACATAAACACATTCCGCATGCGCCGACTTGGCACCGATTTGGAAATGCAATATTCTGTTCCAATGCCGCTTGAAGAATGGTCGTTTCACGTGGAACAGTAAACACGATATCCTCAGGCAACAAACGTACTTGGTGCATTAAGTGACCACTCCTATCTACTCAAAGATCCCGAGTTCATCCCATATCTCATCGATTTTAGCGACGACCGTCGGATCTTTAGTAATAGGTTTCCCCCACTCGCGTTGGGTTTCCCCCTCCCATTTATTAGTCGCGTCTAAACCCATTTTCGAACCTAGACCGACTATTGGTGAGGCAAAATCTAACGAATCGATCGGTGTATTTTCAATCAACACCGTATCACGAGCAGGATCCATTCGAGTGGTAATCGCCCAAATAACATCATTCCAATCTCGAGCATTCACATCTTCATCACACACAATGACAAACTTAGTATACATAAACTGTCGTAAAAATGACCAAACCCCCATCATTACCCGTTTTGCATGTCCTGGATACTGCTTTTTCATCGTCACAATCGCCATTCGATAAGAGCAGCCCTCTGGTGGCAGATAAAAATCAACAATTTCAGGAAACTGCTTTTGCAAAATAGGCACGAACACTTCATTCAGTGCGACGCCTAATACGGCGGGTTCATCAGGCGGCCTGCCAGTATACGTACTATGATAGATTGGATTTTTACGCATGGTGATGTGAGTGATGGTGAAGACATGATGCTTTTCAGCCTCATTATAATAACCAGTATGATCGCCATAAGGCCCTTCATCGGCAAACTCTTGCGGGTCGATATACCCTTCAAGCACTATTTCTGCACTGGCTGGCACCTCAAGATCGTTACTGATTGATTGCACAACCTCTGTTTTACTGCCACGAAGCAGACCTGCAAATGCATACTCAGAAAGCGTATCAGGAACAGGGGTTACCGCAGCTAAAATGGTGGCAGGGTCAGCACCAAAAGCAACTGAAACAGGAAAAGGTTTACCTGGGTTGGTTTCCATCCACTCGCGCATATCCAATGCACCGCCTCGATGAGCAAGCCAGCGCATAATTATTTTATTTTTGCTGATTTTTTGTTGTCGATAGATACCGAGATTCTGCCGGCTTTTATTGGGTCCGCGCGTTATGGTCAGACCCCAAGTAAGCAGTGGCGCCACATCTTCAGCCCAGCAGCTCATCACTGGTATTTTATCAAGATCGACATCGTCGCCCTGCCAGACAATCTCTTGACATCGTGCTTTACGCAGCTTTTTGGTCGGCATATTTAACACTTGTTTAAAAACGGGCAGTTTATCCAGCGCATCTTTAAAGCCTTTTGGTGGCTCAGGCTCTTTCAAATAGGCCAACAGCTTACCCACTTCTCTAAGCTCCGCCACCTCTTTACGACCCATGCCGATAGCGACTCGCTCAGCGGTGCCAAATAAGTTAGTCAGCACTGGCATATCATAACCAATCGGGTTTTCAAATAACAACGCCGGACCTGCAGCACGAAGTGTACGATCGCTGATTTCTGTCATCTCATAATGCGGATCAATTGGATGTGTTATGCGCTTCAATTGACCAATTGACTCTAAGTGGTCAATAAAATCTCTTAAATCGTTAAATTTCATCTTTCTTCGCCCATTCGTAGTGCGTGTTGGCAGTACAGCACATCATTCAATAATTACGATTATAACTGGTTACTACCATGAAGATAGGTTTCAGATATAAAAACGCCGCTCATAAGAGCGGCGTTTTGTTAAGCTTAGTTTAAACGATTACTGACGGCGCATTGCGTCAAAAAACTCATCATTCGTTTTGGTCATCGATAGCTTATCAATGAGGAACTCCATCGCGTCAGTCTCACTCATTGGATGAATAATCTTACGTAAAATCCACATTTTCTGTAATTCAGCAGCGTTGGTTAACAACTCTTCACGACGAGTACCAGAACGATTAAAGTCAATCGCTGGGAATACACGACGCTCTGCAATCTTACGATTTAGATGCAGCTCTAAGTTACCCGTACCTTTAAACTCTTCATAGATAACTTCATCCATTTTAGAGCCAGTATCCACAAGTGCTGTTGCGATGATGGTCAAACTGCCACCCTCTTCAACATTACGAGCAGCACCAAAGAAGCGCTTAGGACGATGAAGTGCATTAGCATCAACACCACCAGTAAGAACTTTGCCTGATGAAGGAATAACCGTGTTATAAGCACGAGCTAAACGAGTAATAGAATCGAGTAAAATAACAACGTCTTTTTTATGTTCAACAAGACGTTTTGCTTTCTCAATCACCATTTCAGCAACTTGCACATGACGAGACGCTGGCTCATCAAAGGTCGAAGCAATAACTTCACCTTTAACCAGTCGTTGCATCTCTGTCACTTCTTCCGGACGCTCATCAATAAGCAGAACCATCAACACACAGTCAGGGTGATTGTAAGCAATGCTTTGTGCAATATTCTGCAGCAGCATTGTTTTACCCGCTTTCGGCGGAGCAACAATCAAACCACGTTGGCCACGGCCAATCGGAGAGGCTAAATCAAGGATACGAGCCGTAATATCTTCCGTTGAACCATTTCCACGTTCCATACGCAAACGGTCGTTTGCATGTAACGGAGTTAAGTTTTCAAAAAGAATTTTATTACGTGCGTTGTCTGGCTTGTCATAATTGACGCCATTCACTTTTAACAGAGCGAAATAACGCTCACCATCTTTAGGTGGCCGAATTTTCCCGGAGATAGTATCACCGGTACGCAAGTTAAAACGACGGATTTGGCTTGGTGATACATAGATATCATCAGGGCCAGCAAGGTAGGAGCAATCTGCTGAACGAAGGAAGCCAAAACCATCTTGAAGAATTTCTAGAACACCGTCACCGAAAATATCCTCTCCACCTTTAGCGTGTTGCTTAAGAGTGGCAAAAATAATATCTTGTTTTCTTAATCGAGCTAGGTTTTCTAAACCTAAACTTTCGCCAAGAGCAACAAGTTCAGACACTGGTCTGTTCTTTAATTCAGTAAGATTCATTGTGCTGGATAGTTTATTAGTCAAAATAGGGATCTGTTTTGGTTAATTGAGAATAGGCGGCCTTTGGAATACGGCCAAGAAATGAACAATCGGTTGTTTTACGCTCGACAATTTATCATTAAATATTTATTGAGTCTAGTTTAGAGCAAAATTAAACCGTGCGGAAATCACATAGTACACGGTTTTATTAATTTTCGCCTCTATTTACAGGTTTGCGTCTAAAAATTCTTTCAGTTGAGTTTTAGATAGTGCGCCCACCTTAGTTGCAGCAACACTGCCATTTTTGAAAAGAAGCAGTGTCGGAATACCACGGATACCAAACTTAGGAGGAGTGCCAACATTCTGATCTATGTTCAGTTTTCCAACCGTTAGTTTACCTTCATACTCTTCTGATACCTCAGACAGTATCGGTGCAATCATTTTACATGGTCCACACCACTCAGCCCAAAAATCGACCAATACAGGGCCAGAAGCGTTGATTACATCGCTTTCAAAACTATCGTCCGTTAACTGTACAATCTTGTCATTCATCTTCCACTCCAGTGTAGATTTCGTTTCTGAATTTATCTTTTTCGTCTCTGATTTGAAGTTAACCAGCAAAACTCCCCCTATTTGAATTGATTCAGTTTCGTATTGCAAGCTATAAGCTGATATTCTATAGCAATGACAAAAACACATATCACAGAGCAAAAATTTGCCGACCTAGGTTTATTACCTCAGGTTGTAAAGGGTTTAGATGCCAATGGGTTCGAATTTTGTACCCCTATCCAAGCTCAAGCATTGCCGGTACTGCTCACCGGCCAAGACATAGCAGGCCAAGCCCAAACGGGTACAGGTAAGACGTTAGCGTTCCTTGCTGCTACTTTTAATCACCTTCTAACGACAGAAGCTCCATCTAATCGTCTGCAGAATCAACCGCGCGCCATCATTATGGCACCAACTCGCGAATTAGCGATTCAGATTTACAACGATTCAGAATATTTGTTAGCTAGTACAGGGCTGAAAGCAGGTCTTGCTTACGGCGGCGAAGCTTACGATAAGCAGAAAAAAGTGCTGGAAGATGGCATCGACATTCTGATCGGAACAACTGGGCGCATCATTGATTTCTACAAGCAGAAATTAATTGATTTTCGTTCAATTCAAGTGGTTGTGCTTGATGAAGCTGATCGTATGTTTGATCTTGGTTTCATTAAAGATATCCGTTTTATATTCCGACGTATGCCTGCACCGCAAGAGCGTTTGAATATGTTATTTTCTGCTACTCTTTCATACAGAGTTCAAGAGTTAGCATTCGAACATATGCATAACCCTGAACATGTAGTGATCGAAGCGGCACAAAAAACGGGACATCTTATCCAAGAAGAGCTTTTTTACCCTTCGAATGCCGATAAAATGGGTCTACTACAGACACTTATCGAAGAAGAGTGGCCTGAACGTGCTATCATTTTTGCCAACACCAAATATAAGTGTGAGCAAGTATGGGGATACCTATCGGCTGATAATCATCGTGTTGGATTATTAACGGGTGATGTACCTCAGAAAAAACGTGTTCGTATTCTTGAGCAATTCACTCAAGGTGAGTTGGATCTATTGGTTGCTACCGACGTTGCTGCTCGTGGACTGCATATTCCGCAAGTAACTCATGTTTTCAACTTTGATCTTCCAGACGAAGCCGCTGATTATGTTCACCGTATCGGTCGTACAGGTCGTGCTGGCGAAAGTGGTAACTCGATAAGTTTTGCTTGTGAAGACTATGCCATCAACCTGCCGCCAATCGAAGAGTACATTGAGCACTCTATTCCGGTTTCTGATTATGACGTTTCTGCCATTATTGAAGACTTACCAGCACCGATTCGCTTGCAACGTAGACCGCAAACAAATCGTCGCAACACCGGACAAGGCCAGCGTCAAGGTAATCGAAAGTTTTCTCGTCCTCGTCAATCTAGACCAACACAGCAGTAAAAGTACGAGACTATGAAAAAAGCAACCTCACCTATGTATGCCGCCATCGATTTAGGCTCTAACAGCTTCCATATGCTGATAGTGCGTCATACCGATGGCAGTGTTCAGACCATGGCTAAGATTAAACGTAAAGTTCGATTAGCTGCGGGTTTAGATAACGAAGGTAACCTGAGCAGAGAAGCGATGCTGCGTGGGTGGGATTGTTTAAGACTATTTGCTGAGCGACTGCAAGATATCCCAACACAAAATATTCGTATTGTTGGGACCGCCGCTCTACGATCAGCCGTTAATGTCACTGTTTTTCTTGATAAAGCGAAACAAATATTAGGTCACGACATTGAGATAATTCCCGGCGAAGAAGAGGCGTGTACCATCTATCAAGGTGTCGCCCATACTTCTGGCGGAAAAGGAAGGCGTTTGGTTGTCGATATTGGTGGAGCTAGCACTGAGATCATTATTGGCGAAGGTTTCACATCCAATGCTCTGGTTAGCTTATCAATGGGTTGTGTGACGTGGTTAGAATACTATTTTAAAAATCGAGAACTGTCACAAGAGAATTTTAATCGCGCTATCGAAGGCGCTAAACAGACACTCAATCCAATCTTAAAACAGTATTTAGATTTAGGCTGGGATGTGTGTGTGGGTGCCAGTGGTACCGTACAAGCACTGCAAGAAATAATGGTTGAACAAGGTATGGATGAAGTGATTACTCATGCCAAACTAAAACGTTTACAAAATCAAGCAATGCAACATGTTCAATTGGAAGAGATTGATATTAAAGGTTTAACACTTGAACGCGCGTTAGTGTTTCCAAGTGGTTTATCGATTTTAATCGCCATTTTCGAGTTACTCAACATAGAGTCAATGACCCTCGCTGGTGGCGCATTAAGAGAGGGCTTGGTATATGGCATGATTTCAGAGATGAAAGATACCGACATCCGACTTCGCACGATTAAAAGTGTACAAACGCGTTGTCAAATAGATCAACCTTATGCTAATCAAGTAACTCAGTGCGCGCTTAACCTGCTGCTGCAGTGTGGAGGAAAAAAGTGGCTCGTCGAACCACAAGCGAATATGTTATTAACTGCGGCCACACAGTTGCATGAAATTGGGATGAGTATCGATTTTAAAAAAGATGGCCAGCACAGTGCCTACTTGATTAAAAACCTAGATCTTCCGGGCTTTACTCAAGCTCAAAAACAGCTGATTGCAGAACTTCTGCGTCGCTATCGTGATCAAATCACTAACTTGCCTGAACAATATGCATTATCAGCAACTTCAGCCTCTCGTTTACTGCGTATTTTACGCCTTGCTGTGATTTTGTGTCATCGCAGAGATGAATCAGTCGTTCCTAATATCACATTAAGTGCCAATGACGACCAATTAACCTTGACGATATCTGCTCAATGGTTAATCCAAAACCCATTAAGCAGTGCAGAGCTGCAGTTAGAAGCGACACGTCAAACTGACATTGGCTGGCCATTGACCCTAAACAGTTAATTGATCATTATCGAATAAAAAGAGCCCATCACGTAGATGGGCTCTTTTTTATGTTTCGCGCTTTGAAATGGATTTACTGCTCTTCAGCCAACCACTCAGCAACATCTTTGGCAAAATAGGTCAATATGCCATCGGCACCCGCTCGTTTAAAGCAGATCAAAGACTCTAGTACTGTCTCACGCTCTTTTAACCATCCATTTTGAATCGCCGCTTTGTGCATCGCGTACTCTCCAGAAACTTGATAAGCAAAAGTAGGCACTTTAAGCTCGCTTTTCACACGACGAACAATATCAAGGTAAGGCATTCCAGGTTTCACCATCACCATATCTGCGCCTTCGTTAATATCCATTGCGACTTCGTGTAAAGCTTCATCGCTATTGGCCGGATCCATCTGGTAGTTTTTCTTATCTCCACCTTTAAGATTCGACGCAGAACCGACCGCATCTCTAAACGGACCATAGTAACTTGATGCATACTTTGCCGAATAAGCCATAATTTGAGTATGAATATAACCCGCCTCTTCTAAGGCTTCACGGATACGACCAATACGACCATCCATCATGTCTGAAGGCGCAATGACATCTGCACCCGCTTCAGCGTGAGAGAGTGCTTGCTGAATAAGCACCTCCGTGGTCTCTTCATTAATTACATAACCGCTATCATCGATAATGCCATCTTGTCCATGAGTCGTGAATGGGTCCAACGCAACATCTGTGATCACCCCCATTTGTGGCACATGCTCTTTAAGCAAACGCACTGCTCGCTGTACTAACCCTTCAGGATTGTGAGCTTCACCGGCACAAAGACTTTTCACATCTTGAGAAACGACGGGAAATAGAGCAATAGCAGGCACACCTAGTTTAGCCAAGTATTCCGCTTCTTCTAGCATCAGATCAATGGATAATCGCTCTACACCCGGCATAGACTCTACCGCTTCTCTGCGATTTTTTCCCATCAAAATAAACATAGGATAAATCAGGTCACTAACAGTCAATGTATTTTCAGCCATTAATCGACGGCTAAAGTCATGTTTACGCATACGACGCATACGACGATTAGGGAATGCCCCTTGAGTAGATACTGACACGATGCCTCCTTGTCTTAATATGATAAATGTATTCTCGAACCAAATCATAACACTCAAAAATAAATCCGCATGACTGATTAGAGAAAAAATGAGTAATTTGTGTTACCCATGCGGTGTTATAATTAGATTAAACTTAACCAATAAGATTGAACAATGATTGATACCCACGCCCATATTTACGGCACTGAATTTGACCAAGACAGAGACAGTGTTATCCAACGAGCTCTGGCACAAGGCATTGACCGAATATTACTGCCGAATATCGATATCGACTCTATCGCCCCGATGTTAGCAACAGAAGCCGCTTACCCTGACGTATGCCGCTCAATGATGGGATTACACCCTTGTTACGTCAAAGAAGACGTAAACCAAGTGCTCAACACTATCTATAACCAGTTTGAACAGCATGATTTCATTGCCGTCGGTGAGATTGGTATCGATCTATATTGGGACAAAACGTTCAAAGCAGAACAAGAGAAAGCACTGATCACCCAGCTCAATTGGGCGAAAGAGTTTAAGCTACCTATTGTCATTCACACCCGTGACTCGATTAATGAGGTCATGGACATTCTTAAACAGGAACAAGATGGCAGCCTAACGGGCCTATTTCACTGTTTTGGTGGCAGTGTTGAAGAGGCAAAATCGATCAATGGATTGGGTTTCCACTTAGGCATTGGTGGTGTCTCTACCTTTAAGAATGCGGGTATGGACCAAGTGATACCTCACTTAGATATTGATATGTTGGTACTGGAAACAGATTGCCCTTACCTCGCTCCTGTGCCCCATAGAGGAAAGCGCAATGAACCCGCTTACACTCACTTGGTCGCTCAACGTGTTGCTGGTCTAATGGCAATGAGCATCAAAGAGATCGACGCAATTACCACCCGAAATGCAGAGAAGCTGTTCCAGTTATAACTCTAATTTCAGGCAATAAAAAAGAGCTTAACCCGCTCTTTTTTACCATTATTTTTTACTGCTCTTCATCACTTTCCGGCGGTGCTTCTCTGACGTAAAAACGCGCAAAGAATAGACCGACCTCAAATAAAACACACATAGGTATCGCCAGCAGTGTTTGCGAAATGATATCTGGTGGTGTCAACATCATTCCCACCACAAAAGCGGCGACCACAATATAGGGACGTTTTGTTTTGAGTGTTTGTACATCCGTGGCGCCAGTCCAACAGAGTAGAATGATTGCCACTGGGATTTCAAACGCAATACCAAACGCCATAAACAGCGACAGCACAAAGTCTAAATAGCTAGAAATATCGGTGGCGACCTCAACCCCTTCTGGTGCTATTCCGGTAAAGAAACCAAAAACCAGAGGAAAAACCACAAAATAAGCAAATGACACGCCCGCATAAAGCAGCAGTGAGCTGGAGAACAGCAGTGGCATAATCAGCTTTCGTTCATGCTTATACAAGCCAGGTGCAATAAAACCCCACACTTGATACAAAATGAATGGAACTGCCACAAACACTGAAGCAACTAACGTCAATTTAATGGGTGTAAAAAATGGAGACGCTACATCGGTGGCGATCATAGATGCACCTTCCGGTAACCTTTGGATTAAAGGCGCGGATAGGAACTCGTAGATATCATTAGCAAACCATACTAACCCTAAGAAAACGACAACCACCGCAACAATGGCTCTTAACAGTCGATTGCGAAGTTCTATTAGATGACTAAACAGTGGTTGAGCTTGTTCAACGGTTGACATAGTTACTCTGCTTTATTTGATTGGGCACTGTGTAATTTACTGTTATTACTGTCTGTTGCCAGATCTTCAGATGCAGTTACAGGCGTTGACTCACTCACGGCGTAGGGACGCTGTACATCTAGAGCAGCTTGTTTCAACTCCTCTACCGACTTTTGCAAATCAGGAGCAAGGTCTTGCATGTTCATCTGCTCCGCTTTTTTCAAATTCTCTTGTAACTCATGAATTTTCAACTCTTGAGACAGCTCATCTTTCACACTATTTGCCATGCTTTTCGCGCTATTTACAAAACTCATAACTGAACGAATAGCCACGGGAAGACGCTCTGGCCCCAATACAACTAAACCAACGACAGAGATCAAAACCAGTTCCCAAAAACCGATATCAAACACGAGTTATGCCTGCTCTTTATCTTTTTGAGATTTCTGAACCGACTCAGTTTTCTCAGGTTGTTCTAGATTTTTAGCATCAAAATCAGCATCCGTCTCTTCTTTCTTCGGCTTTACTTCATCATCGTTAATCGCTTTTTTGAAGCCTTTAATTGCTGAACCTAAATCGCCGCCAATGCCACGTAATTTTTTTGTGCCAAAAAGCAATACAACAATTACAGCAATAATCAGAAGCTGCCAAATACTAATACCACCCATGTTCGCTTTACCTCAATCTGTTATCAAATAAATAAATTTGTTTTTACTGCGCATACTATCGCTTAATTGCGGTAAGCTCGCCAGCTAAATAACCAAAACAGAACGCCAGTTGCAGCACAAGTCGCTGACAGCACCTCATAATAACCATTAAGGAGTACTGTGGAACTTACAACTAACGTCGCTCCGATGCCAAATAGCAACTGTCCTGTTGATTGTTGACGCTTACTCTCTCTATAGCCTAAGTACAGTTTATCTATTCTTTGGTTCAAGACTTTGCCTTGGCGCAAACTGTCGTAGATTAATTCAGGTATTTCAGGCAACTTTTCTGCCCAAATGGGAGCCCGGTGCTTCATTTCATCAAACAGCGCTTGGGGGCCAATCTGTTTTGCCATCCAATCTTCCAGGAATGGCATTGCCGTTTCCCATAAATCTAACTGCGGATAAAGCTGACGACCTAACCCTTCTACATACAGTAATGTTTTTTGTAACAAGACCAATTGCGGCTGCACTTCCATGTTAAATCGACGTGCAGTATTAAACAGATTCATTAATACATGGCCAAATGAGATTTCACACAGCGGTTTGGCAAAAATAGGTTCACATACTAAGCGAATCGCAAACTCAAACTCTTCAACATTCGTATCATGCGGAACCCAACCTGAGTCGATGTGTAACTCGGCAACTTTGCGGTAATCCCTTTTAAAGAATGCCAAGAAGTTTCCCGCTAAATAACGTTTATCTTCTTTATTTAATGTACCAACAATACCGCAATCTAATCCTATCCACTGTGGATTTTCAGGGTTTTTAGGGCAAACAAACACATTACCCGGGTGCATATCAGCATGAAAGAAACTGTCTCGAAATACTTGGGTGAAAAAGACGGATACGCCTCGCTCAGCCAACAGTTTCATATTGGTGCCATTTGATTCAAGCGTGGCTAAATCAGAAACCTGAGTGCCGTAAATTCGCTCTGAAACCATTAATGACTCACTGGATAAGTCAGTGATCACTTCAGGCACATAAAGCTCTTCGCTGCCTTCAAAGTTTCGTCTTAGTTTAATGGCATTCGCCGCTTCACGCCGTAGGTCAAGCTCGTCGATGAGTGTTTTTTCATATTCACGCACCACTTCAACGGGTTTGAGACGCTTTGATTCTGGTATCCATTTTTGCACCAATTTGGCCATGCGATACATCAAACGAATGTCCGCTTCAATCACCGGGACAATATCGGGGCGAATCACCTTGAGAACAATCTCGCGGCCACTCTCTTTTAGTTTTGCGGTATGTACTTGAGCAATAGAGGCGGAGGCAAGAGGTACAATATCAAAATCAGTAAACCAATTGTCGATAGGCCCACCTAATGCTTGCTCCATTTGATCTTTGGCTAACTGCCCATCAAATGCTTCCACTTGGTCTTGCAGCAGTGCCAGTTGATCAGCAAGATGTTGTGGAAATAGGTCACGTCGAGTTGACATCATCTGACCGAACTTAATCCAAACTGGACCCAAGGTTTGCAATGCTAACCTTAGTCGTTCACCTAATGGCTTATCCGGGTGGCGATTTTTAATCCAAAAAAGTGTTTTTCGTAGTCGTCTTGGAAATTTTGAAAGAGCATGGTGCTCAGGAAGTATCTCATCTAATCCATACTCGAGCTGAATTTTGGTAATTTGATATAAACGCGTTAATTCAGACGGGGTCATGTACTTTCCGTTCCTTTTGCTTTTAAAGCATTAAGATCAATAAATTGCTGTAGACGTTTTTCTAGTTGAAGCAACTGCACATCGAGCTCACTGACTTGGTCACAAAAGTGGGCAATTTCTAATGCTGGTGGAGCAATTTTCCACTCTTCTGTTAATACTTCAGCCAGTTGATTACTGTTTCGTTTACTGCATTTTTTCAGCCAAGACGCTGCTCTCTTAGCCTCTCTCATCACTGTATGAGCAACAATATCCCCTGTATATTTCGATAACTGTTCAGCTATATCAGGTTTAAGCTCTGCCAATAACATTGAAAACTGTTGTGCTGATTTCAATTCACCATCAAGAGTGACTTTATCCTCTTTAATCAAGCGAGTAATATTATTCTGATCTCTTAGATCAGCTAATGCTGCAATGTCTAATCCTAAATAGCAGTCCACCTTACCTTCATATTCTGCTAATACATCAATCCGATGACTAAAAATAAAAATCAGATCTTTGTTTAGCTCATTCAAGTGAATATGAATCGCCTGACCTTTCAAGCGTGCGATCAACGGCTGCACTTGAGGTTCGTCTTGGATTAACTTATTAATGGCAGTTTCAACGATACCAGTAACAAAAGGGTCTAAAGGCATAATTCCTCAGAACTTATAACCGCGGTGTAATGCAACTATACCGCCGGTTAGATTGTAATAGTTAGTCTGTTCAAAACCTGCTTCATTCATCATCCCTTTTAATGTCTCTTGATCAGGATGCATTCGAATAGACTCTGCCAAGTAACGATAGCTCTCGGCATCATTGGCAATAATCTGTCCCATTTTTGGCAGCAGATGAAATGAGTAAGCATCGTAAATTTTTGAAAGCGGTTCAAATACAGGCTTAGAGAACTCTAATACCAACAGGCGACCACCTGGTTTTAATACTCGATACATTGAACGCAGCGCTTTGTCTTTATCGGTTACATTGCGTAAACCAAAGGCGATGGTAATACAGTCAAAATAATCATCCGGAAATGGCAGCTCTTCAGCATTGGCTTGAACATAATTAACATTACCAACAATACCCATATCGCGAAGCTTATCGCGACCAACATTGAGCATTGAATTATTAATATCCGCCAAAATAACTTGACCGCTGTCACCAACAATTCTCGAAAACTTGGCGGTTAAATCGCCGGTACCACCAGCGAGATCCAGTATACGCTGACCGGGACGAACACCACTGCAATCAATCGTAAAACGTTTCCAAATTCGATGTATTCCGCCAGACATTAGATCGTTCATCATGTCATATTTTGCTGCGACTGAGTGAAACACCTCGGCAACCTTAGCGACTTTCTCCTCTTTGGCTACCGTGGTAAACCCAAAGTGAGTGGTCTCTTGATCTGTGGCTTGATTGTTTTTTTGTAGTGCGTCCGTCATTTTCTTTCCTTAAAAAACTTTCATTAAAATTGTCGTCGAGAAAAATGACGCTATCTTAATAAGAAGATGTGTTAGTTTACTTTATCAGCTTCATTTGTACCAAAGTTTTGCAACTTATCATGTCCCAAAGCTTGCTCTACTACCGAACGGCTGATATCTCGTTTCACCTCAACACCTAACTCTTTGAAACCTTCTGTTTGACGAATAATATTACCTCTGCCCGATACCAGTTTATTCATCGCTCCTTGATAACTACTCGAGGCTTTTTCAAGTGCGCTTCCCATCACGTTCATGTCATCGACAAACAAGCGAACTTTGTCGTACAGTTTACTGGCTCGTTCTGCAATGACTTGCGCATTTTGATTCTGCCTCTCATTGCGCCACAAATTATTTATTGTCCTTAGCGCGACCAGCAGTGTGGTGGGACTGACGATAATAATATTCTGCTCCATCGCATCATTAATCAAGCTTGGGTCCGCCTCAATCGCCAACTGAAATGCTGACTCTATCGGAATGAACATCAATACATAATCGAGGCTTCGTAGACCTTTTAGTTTATGGTAGTCTTTTTGGCCTAAACCTCGTACATGTGCTCTCATTGACGTTAAATGGTCACGCAGTGCAGCCTCTTTTTCTTCCGTATTGTCTGCATGAAAATAACGCTCGTAGGCGATCAACGTCATTTTTGAATCGACGACTACATCTTGCTCTTGAGGTAAGTGAACAATCACATCAGGTTGATAACGTTTGCCATTTTCATTCTCTAAACTGATCTGAGTTTGGTACTCATGCCCCTCTCTGAGTCCAGATTCTTGCAATACTCTAGCGAGAACCACCTCTCCCCAATTTCCTTGCTGCTTGTTGTCTCCTTTCAGGGCGTTAGTTAGGTTAACAGCCTCTTGGCTCATCTGAATATTCAACTGTTGCAAAGAACGTATTTCATGCACTAAAGTGTGACGCTCTTTTGCTTCATAACCAAAACTGTCAGTCACCTGTTTCTTAAATCCATCCAGCTGCTGCTTAAGTGGTAAGAGTAATCCTTCTAGGCTGATGCGATTTTGTTCATCCACCGTTTTTGATTTCTGCTCAAACAGTTTGTTGGCTAAAATCTCAAACTGATCTTTTAATCGTTGCTCTGCATTTTCTAATAACAGAATTTTCTCTTTTGACGATTTGAACTCTGCCTGATGACGTGCATCTTGCTCTCTTAGATCCGCCTCTAACTCTGAGGTTGCACGCTGAGACTCTTCCACACGTTCGGTTAAATAGTCTCGCTCTTTGACTAATCGTTGATAATGACTGTTTTTTTCTTGTGCTGCCATTAAGTGTCCGTGAATCACTCTTAACTCTTCGGTTCTTCTCTCTCTCTCAACCTCTAATGACTCAATTTCACTTTCACGTTGATCAAGCAATCGATTATTCTGTTCGAGTCGGGTTTTTAGTATTGCTGATGCTTCAATTCCTTGTTGTAACATCTCATTTACACGTTGTTCATATCTCTGTTTAAACCAAAAGATAAGTGTTAGAGAAAGCACGATCACTATCGCTATACTGATAAAAAATTCGCTACTTAGTTCGGGTATCCATGATAACATTTTGCCTCCTGATTTCATCACTGTCAGCTTAATACTTTACTGTTTGTATAACCAGTAACACTACGCGGTAACACGTGAAATCTATGATACTTTCACCACTAACACCTAAAGATTGAGCCACTTATGAACGAACGTCGTGCCATCGGTTTTGCGTTAGCAGCTGTATTACTTTGGTCTACCGTCGCTACTGCATTTAAAATTACCTTGCAGTATTTTACTCCTATTCAAATGTTATTGGTTGCGAGTACCGTATCATCACTCACATTAATCATCATTGCAGGTTACCAAAAAAAACTACCTCAGCTTAAAGCCACATTTTTTACCAAACCTAAATTTTTTATTTTATTAGGATTAATAAACCCGCTCGGTTATTACTTATTACTTTTTAAATCTTATGACCTATTACCAGCTTCCCAAGCTCAACCACTCAATTACAGTTGGGCGATTACTCTCACTTTAATGGCGGCTGTGTTTTTAGGACATAAAATAAGAAAGCAAGATTGGGTAGCTTGCACATTGGGATATTTCGGTGTAATTGTCATTGCCACTAAAGGTAATTTATTAGCTCTTCAATTTGAGAGTCCGCTTGGAGTGGGTCTCGCACTTCTTTCAACACTGCTATGGGCTTCCTATTGGATTCTTAATGCTAAAAATAAGTCAGATCCTATTCTTGGTCTTCTGCTCGGATTTTTAGTTGCTCTACCATTGACGGTACTGCTCAATATTTATGAAGGGCAACCGTGGGAAGGTATTACGTGGGAAGGCTGGTTAGCAGTGAGTTATGTTGGCTTCTTTGAAATGGGTGTCACTTTTGTACTTTGGTTATCGGCATTAAAGCTAACCACCAATACAGCCAGAATAAGCAATCTGATCTTTGTGTCCCCTTTTATATCACTCATGCTACTATCCCAAATTATTGGCGAAGAGATTCATCCATCGACATTAACAGGATTGGCGTTAATCGTGTTCGGATTGATTATTCAACAGATTAAGTTTAAAAAGACAGTTACAGCATAAACAAATACATTAAATAGGGACTATAACGTCCCTATTTTTTTGTTGCTAAAAACGCACGCAGCTCTTCAGCTGTAAAACCTTCACTCGCAATTTCAGCAGCAAGTTCATTGAGTCGCTCACCTTTTCTCTCTTCAATCACATGCTGAAACTGAAACACAAAGTCTTTCAAGTTTCTTAATGGCACTTTTCTTGCTGCGCTGCGAATACGCTCTTCACTAAGATTACCTAACTCAGTTAAAACTTTACCAAACATCATTTTTTCTGGAGACTCTTCCAGTTGCTCTAAAACACGAGCCATCTCAATTACAGACATCGACATAGTTTTTGCGCTCTACATTACTTAAAGGGGATTTATTAAGCACACAATATACTACTGAACGATAAAAACAGGAACCTAAAAGATAGAATTTACGCTGTCTTTACCTTGCTATCTATCATTAGTTTTAAGAGCATTCGCCTACTGAATGCCAACGCTTTCCTGCGCGCGACCCTAACAAGAAGATAGCAGGGATTAATACCCACATCTGCAGTGTTAAGTAGTGGCTTGGTTCAAGATGCAATCTCTGCATGCTTGATACCACCAAACCCGCGCCACTCATTTGAAATAGCCCTAATAAGGCAGCTGCTGTGCCTGCTCTATCTGAGAAAGGGGCCAACGCTTTTCCAGCAGCTGCACCTAAGATACATGCAAAACCAATTGAGGATATGAAAATGGGTACCATGAATGCCCAAGCTTCATTAACATGACTAAAGGCCAGCATCATTGCACCAGCGAATACTGTCGCGAACAACCCAAGATAGAGTGCTTTTCGGGTACCATATTTCGCCATTAGCTTTGGAGCTATCATGCAGGCTGCAATGTTAAATACTGCATTAATGCTAAACCATGTGGTGAACTCTTCCATCGTTAGACCCAATGTCCCCATGAGTAACACTGGCGCTGTTGTTACATAGGCGAGGATAACCGACATGGCTAACATGCATAATGCGGCATGAAACAAAAATTGCGGGTTCTTTAATATTGAGTAGTAACGTCTTGGGCTGATCAAACGACCTGATGTGTCTGTATTGCTTGACCGTGTTTCTTTAAAACCCAAATAGATCAGTACAAAACCTACTAATGCAAATGCAGCCATAAAACTAAAATTGGAACGCCAACCCATGTGATGTGTTAACCAACTTCCGAGTATGGGAGCCAATGCAGGAATAAAACAGATCGCACCGTTAAGATAACTGATCATCTGCCCGCTTTTCTCTGCACTAAAGCTATCTCTGACCGCTGAGAATGCCGCTACTGCTGTCGCGCATGCACCAAAACCTTGTAACAGCCTCGCTAACAACAGCATATCTATGCTCATCGCTTGCCAAGCTAATGCTGAACTGGCTCCATATATCACGATGCCTGCTAAGGCGATGATTCTTCGTCCATATCGGTCTGCTAATGGCCCAGCAAGTAGCTGTCCCAACCCCATACTAAACATGAACCAAGTTATTGTATCTTGCGTTAAGGTAGAACTTACCTGAAATTCGTCGGCAATTAAAGGCAGTGCTGGCAGATAAATATCGATGGCTAATGGGCTGAACAGCACCAATAACACCATCAGTGAGATGAGTTTTTTATCTGTGGTTAATTGAGATTGTTGCACGATACTTGCCTTTCTATTGAGCTTTAAAGATGGGTAGTGTATTCAGTTAGTGATATTAACTGAAATGGTTTATATTCAGAGTAGAATTTCTCTGAGGGAATATCTTATGTTTTTTGAAAAACTGTCTCGTATTGACCTCAACCTGCTTGTTTGTCTTCAAGTATTACTGGAAGAGTGCAATGTAACCTATGCGGCAAAAAGACTAAATTTAAGCCAATCTGCTGTTAGCAAGAATTTAGCAAAATCACGTCAACAGTTTAGCGATCCGCTGTTTATACGTAACGCATATGGCTTAACACCGACCGCTAGGGCTAAAGAGTTGCACGTACGATTGCAACCTCTACTGCAGGAGTTGGAATCTTTCACTCGACCTGTCAGCTTTGATCCTAGCCAGAGCAACCGCAGATTCAAAATGTCACTGGTTGAAAGCACCTATACCCTAATTTTGCCACATTTTCTTTCTGATATTTTAACTCAGTCGCCGCATTCTATGTTAGATGCCCACGCTTGGGACAGTAAGACTTTCTCTAAACTTCAATCAGGCGAATATGATTTAGGCATCACAGGGAAAGATATCCACCCTAATGATGCACAGCTCACTCTGCAACAACCTAAAGATATACTCAGCCAAGAGATCTATCGTGACCACCAAGTCTGTTTAGTCCGCAAAGAACACCCCATTTTGAAACAAAAATGGGACTTAGATGTCTATCTTGGATTAAGGCATATTCAAGTTCGTTGTGATGGTAATGAGCGTTGGTTGCTTGATTATAAACTTGCAGATAAGAACCTTGAGCGTGATATTGCCGTCATTGTTCCTGATTTTAATAGCGCAGCCAGTTTAACCAGCCACAGCGACCTAATATTTACTGCGCCAAGTCACTTTATGAAAGTTATGGCTAAACAGTTGGACATGGTTGTTTTAGAATTACCTACGAATCTACCATCAATGGCATACACTCTTTTTTGGCACGAGCATAATCAAGAGGACCCTGCTAATTTATGGCTAAGAAGCATTATAATTACCCGTTGCAATAAGTTATCTTTTCCGTGAATTGCAGCAAAGTAGTTTACAGTCAAATAGATCTATTTGAAGTCTACCTCCAGATAAAAAGGATATATATCGATGTCAAAAGTTATCTCCCAACGTGTAGAACAGTTGCGTCAATGGCTTATTAATAACCAGATGGACGCATTGCTCATTCCCCATGAAGATGAGTATTTAGGTGAGTATCTCCCTGAACATAACGAGCGTCTACATTGGGCAACTGGCTTTACCGGTTCCGCAGGGGTTGCTGTTATTACAGCGGACAAAGCTGCCATGTTTGTTGATGGTCGTTATACCGTTCAGGTAACCAAACAAGTTCCTTCAGATCAGTTTGAGTACCGCCACCTACATAACGAACCAGCAATGAATTGGTTGCTTGATGCTCTTCCTACCGGTAGCAAGGTCGCCATTGACCCTAGATTTCATAGTAACGCATGGCTCAATGCTGCGATTAAGACTGTTACGGGCTCACTTGAGTTAGTCTCACTAACAGAAAATCCTATCGATACTTTATGGTCTGATCGCCCAGCTCCACAGCTTACCAACGCTCGCCTAATGGGCATTGATTTTGTTGGCCAATCAAGCAGCGATAAACGCACCCTTATTGCCAAACAATTAACCGAGCAGTCAGCAAAAGCCGCTCTATTAACTCAGCTTGATTCGGTTTGTTGGTTATTGAATGTGCGCGGAAGCGATATCCCTTGCCTGCCAGTACTGCTCTCTCATGCGATTATTCACGCAGACGCCAGTGTAGATTTCTTTATCGATGCTGACCGTCTTCCCGCTGATTTTGAAAGTCATGTAGGCAACAACGTTCGTATTCAGTCACCAGCAGCATTAGAAAGCTGTTTACAGGCTCTATCCGGCCAGCAAGTATTAGTTGACTCTTCAACCAGCAATGCATGGGCAAGTCAGGTTTTAACCGCAGCTAATGCCACTATTATTGAAGCAGCCGATCCTTGTAATTTGATCAAAGCGCAGAAAAATCCAACCGAAATTGCGGGAATGAAGGCTTGCCATATACGTGATGGTGTTGCGATGACTAAATTTTTGTCATGGTTAGATGCAGAGGTTGACGCAGGAATCCTTCATGACGAAGCTCAATTAGCAGACAAACTGCTCTCTTTCCGCCAGCTTGATGATACTTTAGCTGATCTTAGTTTTGATACTATTTCTGCCGCAGCCGCTAATGCAGCGATGTGTCACTACAATCACATCAATCAACCCGTACCAGGCAAGTTAGCGATGAACAGTCTTTACCTTGTCGATTCAGGTGGCCAATACCCAGATGGCACCACAGATATTACTCGCACCATTGCAATTGGTGATCCAGCTGATGAGCTGAAAGAGCAGTTTACGTTGGTACTAAAGGGTCATATTGCTTTAGCACAAGCCAAATTCCCTGCTGGCACATGTGGCCATCAAATGGATATGCTGGCAAGACAGTTCCTTTGGGCTAAAGGTTTTGACTTTGACCACAGTACTGGACATGGTGTTGGCCACTTCCTCAATGTTCACGAAGGACCCCAAAGTATTGCAAAAAAAGTCAATAATGTTGCTCTTCTACCAGGTATGGTTTTATCTAATGAACCTGGTTACTACCGTGCAGACGCTTTCGGTATTCGTATTGAAAACCTTGAACTTGTGGTTGAAGTTGAAACGGATGGTGATTTTAATGTGCTTGGTTTTGAATCATTAACGCGTACCTCTATTGATAAACGTCTAATTAATACCAACATGTTGACTCGTCCTGAACTGGCTTGGCTGAACAGCTATCATCAGAAGGTGTGGAATGACATTAGTCCACTCGTTGACGGTGACATATTGGAATGGTTACGCAATACCACTTCAGAGCTTAGCTACCAGTAACATTAATTCGTAATATAAAAACCACGACATTTTGTCGTGGTTTTTTATTAAATGTCCTTCCTGAATATAGTGTTTCACGTGAAACATCTAACCAGAATAGGCTTGATGCCAATCTTTCCAAACCACTTCAAAACCACGCTGCCTTACCGCATTGGCAACCTCTTCAGCTGTACGTTCGTCACTGATAGAAAATTGTTCTAATTCTGCTGCATCATTAGCATACCCACCTGGTTGCGTTTTAGAAGCAGCAGACATACTGGTTACGCCCAGTGGCAGTACATTGTCCCTAAACAATGCAGACTCTCGTGTTGATAACGACAGCTCTACTTCTGGATTAAATAGCCTATAAGCACAAATCAGCTGAACTAGCTGCTTATCACTCATTACAGATTTCGGTTGTAACTCCCCTTCACATGGTCTTAAACGCGGAAAAGAGATCGAATAACGAGTCTTCCAGTAATTTTTCTCAAGGTATTGCAGATGCGTTGCAACAAAGAAACAATCAGTTCGCCACTCTTCCAGTCCAATCAACGCACCGATGCCTATCTTGTCTATTCCAGCTTTTGCTAAGCGGTCCGGCGTCTCTAATCGATAAGTAAAATCAGTTTTTTTTCCACGAAGATGGTGCTCTGCGTAAGTTGATGGATGATAAGTCTCTTGATATACCATCACAGCATCTAGACCTAATGTTTTTAACTCTGCATATTCATTTTGGTCCAGTGGCTGTACTTCCATAGCAAGATAATTGAAACGCGATTTAATTTGTGGAAATACTTGTCTGAAATAATTCATCCCCACTTTTTTTTCATGCTCGCCGGTGACCAATAGTAAATTATCAAACTTCATCTTCTTTATTGCTGACATCTCTAAATCTATCTCATCACTACTAAGCGTTTTACGCTTGATACGATTTTCCATAGAAAACCCGCAATAGCTGCAAGCATTTGCACAGAGATTTGAGAGATAAAGAGGTACATAAAATGAGATAGTATTGCCAAATCGCTTGCGAGTCATTTGCGCCGATTTTTGTGCCATCAACTCTAAGTAAGGTTCAGCCGCGGGAGATATTAATGCTTTGAAGTCATCAAGATTTAATCTATTTTTTGACAGAGCACGCTTAACATCTGAGTCCGTTTTGCTATAAATTGACAAACGAATATCATCCCAATCCATCTGTTGCCAAACATCAGTAAAACTCATACTCACTCTCACTTAATCAAGAAAAGCTGTTAATGGACTCGATGCGATAGCATGATTACTCATAGAAACTAATCCTGACTCATAAGCGACACGACCAGCTTCCACCGCCATTTTAAAAGCACGTCCCATGGCAACTGGATCCGCAGCTGTTGCGATTGCTGTATTTACCAACACCGCATCCGCTCCCAATTCCATAGCATAAGCAGCGTGTGAGGGAGAGCCAATACCAGCATCAACGATAACAGGCACATTGGCTTGATCAATGATAATCTGTAAAAAATCATGAGACACAATACCTTTATTCGAACCAATTGGTGCTCCTAACGGCATAACTGCTGCGCAACCCACCTCTTCAAGTCGTTTACACAATACTGGATCAGCATGACAATATGGCAATACAATAAAACCCTGTTTGACCAGTTCCTCAGCGGCTTTCAATGTTTCAATTGGGTCTGGCATTAAATATTTTGGATCAGGGTGAATTTCCAGTTTTAACCAATTTGTGTCCAATGCTTCACGAGCCAATTGCGCAGCAAAAACAGCTTCCTTTGCATTGGAAGCACCTGACGTATTTGGCAACAAGTTCACTCCTGCAGTCTTCAGTGGTGAAAGAATATCATCGTCACGGTTATCAATGTCCACTCGCTTAAGTGCCATAGTGACTAATTCTGACTCTGTTGCCAATATCGAACATGCCATCAATTTACCGTTAGCATACTTGCCAGTACCGGTAAATAATCGAGAGCTAAATTGTTTGTCTGCTATTGTTAACATGATTAACCTCCTGCTATTGCTTGAAACATCGAAATTTTATCACCTTCATTTAGCGACGTTATATTCCAGTTACTTTTAGGTATGATGACAGCATTAACCGCCACGGCAGCTGCGTTCAAGGGCAGCTCTAATGACTCTAACGCCTGAAGCAAATTGTATGACTTATCAATGGTAATGCATTTATCATTCATCCAAATATCCATTCATTACTCCTTGGTAATGGCCGTAATCCCACAAACGTTACACTGCGAATCGGCCGTTAATTCAAATGTTTTCCACTGGTTTGAAATAGCATCAAACTGATGCAACTTACCAAAACTTGTTGAGGATACATTAGTGATGTATTTGATAGCTTCTAGAGCCTGAAGATTGCCAATAGTGCCCACCACAGGACCAATAACACCTGCGGAAGCACAGTTTTTAAGCTCGTCACTAGTACTGTCACTCGGAAATAAGCAGTGATAACAGCCCTGACTCATTTTATCAAAATCAAATAACATCAGTTGACCTTGCCACCCTATTGCTGCGCCTGAGATCAATACTTTTTTCTGCTTTACGCAAGTGGCATTGATCGCATAGCGGCTAGACAGATTATCGGTGCAATCAAGAACAACGTCCGCCATTGAGACTTCAAGCTCTAACTGCGAGCCGTTCAACTTCCGATTGATTGCTCTGATCCGTATATTGGGGTTAATAGCCAATAGATGTTCTTTTGCTGCTTCAACTTTATTTGTCTTCAGGTCCGTGTAACGATAAATTAATTGCCGCTGCAAATTCGAGACATCAACCACATCATGGTCTGCAATCACTAAACTACCTATCCCTGAACCTGCTAAGTGCATCGAGGCTGCAGAACCTAGCCCACCAATACCTACAATGAGCACCGTCGCTGATTTAAGCTTTCGTTGACCATTTTCTGCAATTTCTGGCACCATTATTTGGCGGCTATATTGTTGGAACTCACTGTCAGTCAGCTGCATCATTACTTCCACCTCTAAATGCCAGTTGCGGTGTCTGATTCATGATTTGTTTGAATTGTTGAATTGCTTTATGTGGGTTTTCAGCTTCTGTCACCGCTCTGACTACCGCCAAGCTGGATACGCCAGTCTTCCATACCACTTCTGCACGGGAAAGATTAATTCCACCGATAGCTACCGTTGGAAAATCACGAGTCAGTTGTCGATAACACGTTAAACGGCTTAACCCTTGAGGTTTAGATGGCATCTCTTTTGTGGTGGTAGGAAAGATATGTCCTAATGCGATATAACTTGGATTTAGTTGTGAAATACGTAGAATTTCATAGTAACCGTGTGTGGAGAGCCCAAGCCGCAAGCCAGCAGATGAGATAGCCTGCATGTCAGCAATCTCAAGATCCTCCTGACCCAAATGCACACCATAGGCACCGTATTTTATTGCTAGTTGCCAATAATCATTAATATAGAGTTGTGCTTTATACCGATGGCCTAATTGGATGCTACGCTCTATTTCACGTTCAAGGTTTGGGTTTTCTGGATCTTTTATGCGTAACTGCAGGGTTGTTATTCCCATAACCAATAACTTTTCAATCCATTCAACCGAATCTACAACAGGGTACAGCCCTAACTTAGATTCGTCAGTTGTTGAAAATTTCTCTGGATAGGTAATATCTGATTGCCAACCAAGAGATTGTGCCAATCGGGTTCCTGGTAGTATCGGTGTTGGAAAGTCGCTTTTCTCTGTCGGCCATGTTTCACGTGAAACATTTGCACGGGCTAAAGTCAGAGCATCTTCCAAAGGAAACTCGAACGCCAGTGCTGTTAATAACATCGCATGGTGCGAGTCAAGTTCACCAACATGGGTATAAAAAAGTGCTCTAGAATTAGAATCGAACTGCCAGATATCAAGAAACCCACTATCCGCTTGTACATTAAGCAGCACAAGATTAGAGTATTGAGCGACACTTTCTTGTGCTTCTAGTACTGTCATATCAGAAGGTGCGACAGCAATGTGTATTGCTGTCGTAAGTAAATCTGCATCACAAAGTTCAGAAAATGATTTAAAATCAAACTGTTGATTGCAATCATCAATCCATAACTGAGTTTGGCCTGTTAAGTCAGTAGATAACTCAACAGGCCTATCTAACTGCAACTGTTTTGCAGCGTTGATACAGAGCTCTATCTGACTTAACAGTGAAGATTGTTCACTGGATAAGTGTAGAGCGTTCATTACTCCCCCTCGATTTCCGCAGCAGTCGCCAACTTATACAGCTCTGAGCCCTTTGCTTTGAACTCTTCCGATTTTTGACGCATCCCTTCAAGAGGATCATCAAGCAGACGAACTTCTATTAAACTATCTGCAGCTACTTGTTCAGTATCCTTGGCATACTCTCTGACCTCTTGTGAAATCTTCATAGAGCAGAACTTAGGCCCACACATCGAACAGAAGTGAGCCACTTTGCCAGACTCTTGCGGTAGCGTCTCATCATGGAATGCACGAGCGGTTTCTGGGTCTAGGCCAAGGTTAAACTGATCTTCCCAACGAAACTCAAAACGCGCTTTAGACAACGCGTTATCTCGTATTTGAGCACCAGGATGCCCCTTCGCTAAATCAGCGGCGTGGGCACATAATTTATAGGTGATTAAGCCTATTTTTACGTCCTCTTTGTTCGGCAGACCCAAATGTTCTTTAGGTGTTACATAGCAGAGCATTGCACAACCATACCAGCCGATCATAGCCGCGCCAATACCAGAAGTAATATGATCATAACCAGGGGCGATGTCTGTTGTTAAAGGACCTAATGTATAAAAAGGCGCCTCATGACAATGCTTTAATTGCTCGTCCATGTTCACTTTGATCATATGCATCGGTACGTGACCCGGACCTTCGATAATCACCTGTACATCATACTCCCAAGCAATCTTAGTTAATTCACCAAGGGTTCTTAGTTCAGCAAATTGGGCTTCATCATTTGCATCAGCAATAGAGCCCGGACGTAGACCATCACCTAAAGACAGTGCTACATCGTATTTGGCACAGATTTCACAGATTTCACGGAAATTAGAGTATAAGAAGCTCTCTTGGTGGTGCGCTAAACACCACTTAGCAATGATCGAACCACCACGAGAGACGATGCCAGTTACCCGTTTAGCGGTCATAGGCACATAGCGAAGTAACAAACCAGCATGAATGGTAAAATAATCGACCCCCTGCTCTGCTTGTTCAATCAGTGTATCTCGCATCACTTCCCAATTAAGGTTTTCAGCTACACCGTTCACTTTTTCTAGCGCTTGGTACATAGGGACAGTTCCAATTGGCACAGGACTGTTGCGCATGATCCACTCACGAGTTTCATGAATATTACGACCCGTTGATAGATCCATCACTGTATCGCCACCCCAACGAGTAGACCAAACCAGTTTCTCAACCTCTTCTTCAATCGAAGAACTGACTGAAGAGTTACCAATATTTGAGTTAACCTTGACCAAAAAGTTACGTCCAATGATCATTGGCTCAGATTCTGGGTGGTTAATATTGGATGGAATGATCGCGCGACCTTCAGCAACTTCACAACGAACAAATTCTGGGGTGATCTCTTTTGGTAAGTTCGCACCAAAGTTATGGCCAGGATGTTGAAAATTTAGCTGCTCATCAGCATATTGATGACGACCCATGTTTTCACGAATGGCTATGTATTCCATTTCTGGAGTAATAATACCTTTGCGTGCATAGTGTAGCTGAGTAACACACTGTCCCTCTTTGGCCCGACGAATTTCAGGAAGGTTTCCATAACGGAGATCGTCCAGAGTTTCATCTTCCAAACGCTCTTTAGTATAAACCGAGCTTACATCCGCCAATACCTCTGTGTCGCCACGCTCTTCAACCCACTTAGCACGCATTTTAGGCAGACCCATGTGCAGATCCACAGTATGCTCAGGATCGGTATAAACACCTGAAGTATCATATACTTGAATTGGTTCATTGGGTTGCATAATAGGGTTTTCTTTGCTGCCACCAATTAAGCTGTCAGCCAATGAAATTTCACGTATAGGCACACGAATATCAGGACGACTGCCTTCGATATACGCTTTATTTGAATTTGGATAGGGTTGTACTGACAGTGATTCTATAAATTTCTTAGCTTCCAATCTCGTTTGTTTGCGATTCGACATAGCATTTTTCCTTTTAATAAGAATAGTTGGAAAATGCTTGGCGGATAGATGCTACAAGAGGTGTAAATGATTAATTTACTTACAGATATTAGATTAATTCTGTGATTTTCTCTTGTTTCCTTCGCAGGTATTATCCTGAATCAGGTTCAACGGATCCCGTAAAATAACGGTCTCAGCCTTAAGGCACTCCGACAAGTTTCGAAAGCAGTATAAAGAACGGGAGATGTAACAGCAAGGTTAAATAATAGTCAGGGGGAAAAAAGGGAGATAATCCTCCCTTATTACTCAGTTACTTATTCAGTTTCTTAGCCCACCGCTTTAAATATGAAGAATCCACTTCTCGTAACACACCGATTTTTTCAGGTACCGATTCAGGGCCATTTGGGGTAAACGTTTTAGCGACAGAGACACGTTGCGACGAGTATATACCGGTGTGACCACTAAAATAGTAGGCTGTGAAACAGGCGATAGCGAAATAGAGAATATGATCGGCGCCAAACAGTTCAACCCCCATGATAGTACAAGCAAAGGGGGTATTCGTTGCCGCAGCGAAAACAGCAAGAAAGCCCAACGCAGCAAAAAGATCAACCGGTGCACCTAGTACCCAAGCCAATGTATTACCTAAGGTTGCCCCAACAAAAAACAGAGGTGTAACTTCCCCCCCTTTATAACCGGCGGCTAAAGTAATGGCAGTGAGTACTAACTTAACGAACCAGCTGTACCACTCTGCACCACCTTCATTGAAAGCGCTAAGAATGCTCACTCCACCTTCTCGGCTAGCATAAACACCTAATCCAATGTAATCATGATTGCCCAAAAGCTTTACGGCGGCAATAATGATGACACCACCCACGACCACAATCAGGTAGGGATTTTTGAGTGTTGCGGTGAATATATCCTTAATACCGTGGGTAAGTTCACCAAATAGATAACCTGAAAGACCAAAAGCAACAGATGCTAGCAATATCTTAGCCAGAAGCAGCATATCGACTTTCACCATCGAATCAAACATCTCAACAGATTGTACAAAGTTGATACCGTAGTGAGTGTGGTGAGCGCCCCACGCACTACAGACAACATCAGCAAGGATTGCTGCGAACAGTGCAGGTAATACCGCATTAAATTTGATTCTACCAATGAAAAGTACCTCCAAAGCGAAGATTGCACCAGTCAGAGGTGTGCCGAATACTGCACCAAAACCAGATGCTATACCCGCTGTAAGCATAATTTTCCGGTCAGATTCTGATAAATTAAATAAGCCAGACAACCACTCAGTTGTCGCCCCACCAATCTGCACAGCGGTTCCTTCACGCCCAGCTGAGCCACCAAACAGATGAGTCATAACCGTCGTTACCATTACCAAAGGACCCATTCTTACAGGTATGCCTTGCCCAGCTTCATTTATCTCATCCATAATCAGATTATTGCCGCCCCCTGAGTTTTTACCCAGATTTTGGTAGCAATAAACAATCACTAAACCCGCGACAGGCAACAAATAAATAAGCCACGGATTCTCAACACGAGTTTCAAACGCTGTGCTCATCGCCCATAAGAAAAAGGCATTGAACGAACCAACAAGCAACGCAACAGGAATAACCAACAGAATCCAACGTAGGATCTGGCGAACATTTTTGAAATTGTACTTAAGAGGATGCGACATAATTATCTATCATATTAAATGGTTACAAAAAGAACAGACAAATATGGGAAGGAAGTCTATCGAAAATCCCGCTACCGTAGATGGATCTATCCTACAACGATAGGGGTCATTATCTCGTTAGAATAACGAGCGGTTAAAGGTTGAACTCCATCACCCGTAATGAACACAAAAATTCATTAACAGACCAATCGTATACCTAATTAAAACAGTGAGCAACTGTAATAATAAGAGTAAAAGGTTAATACTTGGTTGGGATAGGCGAAAAAAACTGAACCGTTAGGTTCAGGCTTTTAAATTCACTAAATTTTAGGCAATAAAAAAGCCCGAACCTAAGTTCGGGCTTTTTTATAAATTCAGAGCCTGGCGATGTCCTACTCTCACATGGGGAGACCCCACACTACCATCGGCGCTACTGCGTTTCACTTCTGAGTTCGGCAAGGAATCAGGTGGGTCCACAGCGCTAAGGTCGCCAAGCAAATTCTTACA
>JAESQY010000151.1 GCA_016764915.1 Aliivibrio sp.
AAGCCGCATTGGATCTCTACATGGAGGATCCTGAAGAGGTCTATTACGTTAAATCACCAAAATCTTTTTTAGGGGTGACGGGGTTACAAGAGGTGCAAATTGCGCTGTTTGAAAATTTAGTCTGCGCCATGATGTGCAATATTAAGCATCAAGCAGAAAAATCACTACAACAAGAGATCACTCAGACAGTGATTGGACGTCCAGTTAACTTCCAAGGTAATAAAGGTGATGAGGCGAATCGTCAAGCGATCGCTATTTTAGAGTCGGCAGCGAAAAGAGCAGGATTTAAAGAGATAGAATTCCAATTAGAGCCCGTTGCTGCTGGTTTGAGTTTTGAACAGAGTTTAACTCAAGATAAAACCGTATTAGTGGTTGATATTGGTGGTGGAACGACCGATTGCTCGATCATTAAAATGGGGCCATCCTGGTTGAATTCTGTAGACAGACGAGAAGGCACATTAGCGCACTCAGGTTGTCGAATTGGCGGAAATGATTTAGACATCCATCTAGCGTATCGTAAACTGATGCCGCTGTTTGGCAGTGAAACGAAAACATTGAAAGGTATTGATATGCCGATGAGTCAATTCTGGAATCCAGTCGCTATTAACAATGTGGCTGCCCAGAGTGATTTTTACGCTAAAACCAATAGAAGTGATTTGGATCGTCTACTTAGAAATGCTCAGCAGCCGGATAAGTTTGCGCGTTTGATTAAGTTGTATAATGAAAAACTCAGCTATCGTGTGGTGCGTGATGCAGAAAAATGCAAAATCGCCCTGTCTGAGAGTGCACACTGTGATGTAAACTTGAACTACATTGATGAAAATCTGCAAATCAATACACAAGAGCTAGAGCGTGCGATTGCCATTCCACAGCAAAAAATCAATGAGCTGGTGGATGATGTCATCAAACAGGCACAAATAAAGCCGGATGTTATCTATATTACGGGCGGATCAGCGCGTTCTCCAATTTTACGTAACGCTTTACAGCAGCAACTGCCCAATATCGAGATCATCGGTGGAGACTACTTTGGTTCGGTAACCTCAGGGCTAACCTACTGGGCAGAGCGCTGCTTTCGTTAATGACAACGCATTGTGATAGTAACTAGGATGACAAGCATGACCGAGATGAAACAAGCACCAACAGTATTGACTTTTTTTGCTCGATTTGAAGCAGATATATTGTCAGGTAAAAAAGTGATTACCATTCGTGATGAGTCAGAAAAAGAGTACCAAGTGGGCACGGTGGTTGATGTTCAGACGTTGGAGGAGTCACGTTGGTTCTGTCAATTGCAGATTGATTCGGTTGAGCCTATTTTATTTGATGAACTGGGTGAGTATCATGCTACTCAAGAGAATATGACACTCGCTGAATTAAAAGCGGTGATTAAAGAGATCTATCCAGCGTTGGGTCAATTATACGTAATCTCATATCATTTGGTGTAGTTCTCTATAACGGTTTTAACCGAATAGAAGAAAGGCTTAAAAGCAGTGTGCTTTTAAGCCTTTTTTGTCTCTCTCATGTTTGCGAATGAAAAGTGCTTAGAAGCTAGGCAACATTTCAGCAGCAACAAGTTTATTGTGTGCAGCTTCAAGGATCAGCTGATTTGCTTTTTCAATGTCCGGTGCGAAATAGCGATCTTTATCATAAAAACTAACGAGCTTACGAAGTTCTGCTTTGGCTTGCTCAACCAGAGGAGATGACTTAAGTGGTGCTCTGAAATCGAGCCCTTGCGCCGCTGCTAACAACTCAACCGCTAAAATGCCACGAGTGTTTTCTGCCATGTCTTTGAGACGACGACCCGCAAAAGTAGCCATCGAAACATGATCTTCTTGGTTAGCAGACGTTGGTAAACTATCAACTGATGCTGGGTGAGCGAGTGATTTATTTTCACTGGCTAATGCCGCCGCGGTCACTTGAGCGATCATAAAGCCGGAATTGACACCGCCATTATCTACCAAAAATGGAGGAAGCTTACTTAAAGCGTTATCAATAAGCAGAGCCATACGACGCTCAGATAAGCTACCAATCTCAGCAATCGCAAGGGCGAGGTTATCACTGGCCATTGCAATCGGTTCTGCGTGGAAGTTACCGGCAGAGATGATATCTCCATCGTCGGCAAATACTAATGGATTGTCAGATACGGAGTTGGCTTCAACTTCATATATTTCAGCCGAGTTACGGATCTGTTGTAAACATGCGCCCATTACCTGAGGCTGACAACGCAATGAATACGGGTCTTGAACCTTTTCACATGCGGTGTGTGAATTGCCAACATCACTGCTGGTGTCCAAAATGTGACGATACATTGCCGCAGAGTCCATTTGTGAACGATGACCACGAACACGGTGTACACGTGGATCAAATGGACGTCGGCTACCGAGCGCCGCTTCCACTGTCATCGCGCCACACAGTGTTGCTGAAGCAAACAGATCTTCAGCGGCAAACAGACCTTCAAGACCAAAAGCAGTAGAAGCTTGTGTGCCATTGAGAAGCGCTAGTCCCTCTTTAGGTGCAAGGGTGATTTTTTCCATGCCTGCAATTTTCAGGGCTTCAGCGCCAGAAATGATTTCGCCTTGATGGCGAGCTTCACCTTCACCTAGTAGAACGGTACTCATGTGCGCCAGAGGGGCCAGATCGCCAGAGGCACCCACTGAGCCTTTTTTAGGAACGCATGGGTAAACTTCCGCATTAACCAGTTGCATCAATGCTTCGATAACGCAAAGGCGAATCCCAGAAAAACCACGAGCAAGGCTGTTAATTTTAAGCACCATCATGACACGCACAGTTTCATCATTCATGAGTTGGCCGATGCCTGCAGCGTGAGACAGTACAATACTGCGTTGTAGAGTTTCAAGATCTTCTGGAGCAATACGAGTATTGGCAAGCAGCCCGAATCCGGTGTTGATGCCATATGCAACACGATTTTCAGCAATGACATTATTTACAATTTTAGTGCTAGCATTAATATCTTCGTGGCAGCTAGGGTCAAGCGATAGCGTTACCGGTGTACGGCTGATTTTACGAAGTTGTGCCAGTGTAAGGTGTCCTGGCTTAATAGTAAGTTGATGCATGTTTGTCTCCTAAATTATTTAAGCATTGGCAGATCTAAGTTCTGCTCTTTGGCGCATTTTTTCGCGATTTCATAACCTGCGTCTGCATGACGCATCACACCCGTTGCAGGGTCATTACGAAGTACACGACCAACACGCTCATGTGCATCATCAGTGCCATCACACAGAACCACCATACCTGAATGTTGAGAGAAGCCCATTCCTACGCCGCCGCCATGATGCAGTGATACCCATGTCGCGCCACTTGCCGTATTAAGTAGAGCGTTAAGTAGCGGCCAATCGGATACCGCATCTGAACCATCCATCATTCCTTCGGTTTCACGGTTTGGACTAGCAACAGATCCAGAATCTAAGTGGTCACGGCCAATAACAATTGGCGCTTTAAGCTCGCCATTTTTAACCATTTCGTTAAACGCTAAACCTAAGCGTTGACGATCTTTTAGGCCCACCCAACAGATACGTGATGGCAGACCTTGGAACTGAATGCGTTCGCGAGCCATATCTAACCAGTTGTGCAGTTGTGGGTTATCTGGGATCAGCTCTTTTACTTTTTGATCCGTTTTGTATATATCTTCAGGGTCGCCTGACAGTGCTACCCAGCGGAAAGGACCAATACCTTCACAGAACAGAGGACGAATATAAGCAGGAACAAATCCTGGGAAATCAAATGCTTTTTCGACACCTTCTTCCAATGCCATTTGGCGAATGTTATTACCATAATCGACGGTAGCAGAGCCCGCAGTTTGTAGATCCAGCATCGCTTGGACTTGCACTGCCATCGATTTTTTAGCAGCACTAACAACCGCAGCTTCATCTTCTTTACGCATGGTAGCTGCGTGTTCCATGGTCCAACCTTGAGGCAGGTAGCCATTAAGCGGATCGTGTGCTGAAGTTTGGTCAGTCGTACAATCTGGCACTACGCCGCGCTTAACCAGTTCAGGGAAGATATCGGCTGCATTGCCAAGTAGACCAATAGAGGTTGGTTTGTTGTTTTTAAGTGCGTCATCTAACAGAGCAAGTGCGTCATCAAGATTGGTCGCTTTTTTATCCACATAACCCGTGCGCAAACGATAGTCGATACGTGACTCATCACACTCAACCGCAATCATTGAAAAACCAGCCATAGTTGCCGCTAGAGGCTGCGCACCACCCATGCCACCTAAACCGCCAGTAAGCACCCAACGACCTTTCGCTGAACCGTCGAAATGCTGTCTAGCCATCGCGACAAACGTTTCATAAGTACCTTGAACAATGCCTTGAGACCCAATGTAGATCCAAGATCCTGCCGTCATTTGGCCGTACATCATCAACCCCACTTTATCGAGTTTGTTGAAGTGTTCCCAGTTCGCCCAATGAGGGACAAGGTTAGAGTTTGCAATAAGTACGCGGGGGGCATTGCTGTGCGTTTTGAAAACACCGACAGGTTTGCCAGATTGAACTATTAAGGTTTCATCATCTTCTAAACGTTTTAGTACTTCAACAATCTTGTCGTAACACTCCCAATCACGTGCTGCGCGGCCAATACCACCATAAACAACCAACGCGTGTGGATGCTCTGCAACATCTGGGTGTAGGTTGTTCATTAGCATTCTTAAAGGCGCTTCTGTCTGCCACGATTTTGTGGTGAGTTTTGTGCCATGAGGGGCCAGAATAGTACGTGATGTGTCTAAACGTTTATTAATCATTACAATTTCCTTTTTAAACGTGCTGCGAGTTGTGCGGCGACGTTGTAATGTAAATAGTGTGTGTTTAAAGTTACGATTCGTTATGTTGAAACATGGCGCGGGAAATATCCCAAGTTAACCGGGCAGCAAGCCTTGCCGTTTGGTTATCAACGTCAAAATTTGGATTGTATTCAGCTAAATCTGCGACTAAAAGCTTAGCTTGGCCAAGTTCGTCAGTGGCGTTAAAAATAGGTTGCAGCAGTGCTTCGACACTCTCATAAGGAACACCGCGGGCTGCTGGAGCGCTAACCCCTGGCGCTGTGCACGCCGAGAAAACATCGATATCAATAGTGAGGTAGAGATAATCAACATCACTAATAAACTCAACTAACTCTTCAATGCGCTCAACTAGGTGGTGAGAGGCGAGTTGGTGATCTTCACTGTATTGAACGCCTAACTGATCAGCCATAGCAAATAGAGCCTGCGTATTGCTTGCACGACTTATACCAAGGCAGGCGTAGTTAAAATCCCAGCCTAACTGTTGGCAATGTTGGGCAATTTGATTGAATGGAGTGCCAGAGCTGGTTGGATATTGTTGATCATCAGCCGAATAAGCTCGTAGGTCAAAGTGCGCATCAAAATTGATGATGCCAATTTTAGGTTTTCGTATTTCAGTACTTTGAAGATGTTGTGCCAATCCTTGAAAAGTGCCCCACGCAATTTCATGACCGCCGCCAAGTACGACGACTTTGTTACGATGATTGAGTGCGGTTTCTACATGATTGGCGAGCTCTTTTTGGCTGCTTGCGAGATCGCTATCATGACAATAGACATTTCCAGCATCCATTAGGTGGGAGGCATTATTTGAGTTGTCATGATGCCACGCGGTATTCGCTAGGGCTTTGCGGATCAAATCCGGAGCTTGTATCGCGCCAACCCGTCCTTTATTGCGTTTTACCCCTTCATCGCAGGCGAAACCGAGCAGTACAACGCCCGATTTTTGTTGTTCGGCAATGCGATCAGGATGGTGCAATAGGTTCACTTTTTGATGAAAGCGCATACCGGCCTCACCATCTTCACTATCTATGCGGCCTTGCCAGATTGTCGAGTCAGTTGGGGAGTAAGCTGAGTGATTATTATGTTTATCAGTCATGGCATATTTCTCCGTTCACGATACGTAAGTGAAGCCTAGGTGTGCCGACTTCATAAGCAAGTTGTGCTGGATGTTCGATATTCCACAAAGCAAGATCGGCATCATAACCTACACGGATTTGACCGCGGCTATTTTGCAAACCTAACGCTTGGGCTGCGTGGCAAGTAACCCCTCGAAGTGCTTCTTCAGGCGTTAATCTAAATAGGGTACAGCCCATATTCATCATCATAGTTAATGATGCTATTGGCGAGGTGCCTGGGTTAAAATCGGTCGCCAGTGCCATCGGAACATGGTGTTTACGCAGCAGTTCAATAGGGGGCAGCTGAGTCTCTCTTAAATAGTAGAACGCGCCAGGAAGTAGAGTGGCGACAGTGCCGTATTGGGCAAGTGCTTTAACACCTTTCTCATCAAGATATTCAACGTGGTCTACCGACGATGCGCCCATTTTGGCGGCTAATGCACTGCCACCAAGGTTACTCAGCTGTTCGGTATGACCTTTAATGCCAAGCCCATGTGAAAGGGCCGCTTCAAATACCGCTTGAGTTTGAGATAAATTAAATCCGATGCCTTCACAAAATACATCGACATAATCCACCAATTTTTCTTCCACAGCGGCAGGGATGATGGTGTCACACACATAACGAATATAGCTATCGGCATCGTCTTTGTACTCGGGCGGTACAGCATGTGCAGCCAGTAATGTGGTTGAGATTTTAATACGCGTATGTTGCTCTAACTGTTTAGCAACACGTAACATTTTTAGCTCGTCTACCAGTGTTAAGCCATAGCCAGATTTGATTTCAACCGTAGTTACGCCGTCACTTATTAGTGAGGAGAGACGTTTTAATGCCAGTTTAAGTAGTAACTCTTCACTTGCATCACGCGTGGCATACACGGTTGAAAGAATGCCGCCACCTTGACGAGCAATCTCCTCATAAGGCACGCCTGTTAAGCGTTGTTCAAACTCTTTGGCGCGACAGCCTGCAAAAACAAGATGAGTGTGGCTATCGATAAGACCCGGAGTCACCACGCGGCCTTTACAATCGATTGTTTGAGTGAAAATATCAGAGGGGCAGTGCTGCATATCGCCAATCTGTTCAATTTTCCCATCATTGATAACAATAAAAGAGTCAGGCTGAGTTTGGTAATCAGAATCGCTTTGATCCATGGAGACAATCGTTGCGTTGGTTAGCAGTAAATTCATCAGATTCTCACAGCGTTTAAATGTATATACAAATATATAGACAATTCACATACAAATGGCAAGTTTTAGATCAAAAAGTTGTGATGAAGTTCGTTATTTGTTAAATGAAATGATGAGAATTATGATGAGTGCCAATTTGAATTAGTTGGCACATTGATGGGTATTGGAGTTTGAAAAGTCTGTTTATACGTTGGTTTTTAAGCTCAACTTGTACTTATCTGCTGGGTGATAAAGAAGTGCCACACTGATTAAATCCTGATTGCTCCATGTTCTGCGATTAAGCAGCAGAGAGGGCTGAAGATTAGACAAGTGTAGATATTTTTGTACATGCTCTGATGCCATAACGGCTTCAACAGTATGTTCTATAGAGCTGAGTGGACAGCTTTTAGTTAAGTATTCATTGGGCGTTGCTTGGCTAAAGTCTTGCGAAATGTAGTTTGGAGCAAACTCAGGGTTGACCCAGCGCAGCTCAAGCTGCAGCGGCACATTATCTTCAAGATGAATAATTTCGCTAAAAAAAATGGGGGTTTCAATTTTCACCCCAAGCCTCATTGCTATCTCATCATCCGCGAGTAGAGTTATCTGGGTGAGTACTTTGTTGCTGTACTCTTTACCACGTTGACGAATCTCATCAGCAATGTTTCGAATATCACTGAGGGGGGATTCAACTTTTTTATGGCAGACAAAGGTACCTAAGCGAGGAGTTCTTTCAAGTAGGCCGTCATTAACCAGATCGCGAACCGCTTTGTTGACGGTCATGCGGCTGACACCAAACTGCTTGGTGAGCTCCAGTTCAGTTGGAATTTTTGCCCCTGGCATCCAAGTATGCGAGCTGATTTTTTCACTAATGAAATCGCGTATCTGAATATAACGGGGAGAGCTGCTCATAAGGCCTGACCAAATAGTTAATTGACTATACAAATAGTGTGACAGTTATAAAAAGAATGCAAGTTAGTTGATTAGGTTATGGGAGGTTGGGTTTGAGAGAGTGGATGTACATTCTGGGAGATCGTTTTATGATGCAGTTTAAGGTACTCAATATCTGCCAAGTAGCTTAAATGGTGACCTTGTTCAATATTATGTATAAATTGCTGGTTGCCAGATTTAGCTTCATTTTCCATGAAGCTAACCAGTGCGTGTAAACGTTGGATCATCGTGTCGACTAATATATGTCGTTGCTCGATGCTTGCGCCATAAGCATCACAAAACAGTTTTGCTCTATTGATCTGTTGAGTGAGGGTTCCTAAAGCGTCGACTGAGTTGGTTTTAAATGGTGCCCAACAATAAATGGAATAGGCCAAATCCCAGACTCTAGGGGCAGGATGAGCAGTATCAAAGTCAAATACACCAACCACTTGCTCGCCTTGTAATGACACATTATATGGGGTGAAATCACCATGACAGATCACCTCTTGGGGCTCTATTGACGGAAGCATCCAATTTAAGTCATCTGCTTGGACGGATAACAAAAAATTGGATGAAGCGTCATGTAACTTTCGTAAAAGGCGCGCCGCAGATATTAAAGCGGTATCACTGGCGATAGCACCTAATAAAGGGTAGTTAAAGCTATCGCCATCAATAAAACTGAGGATCTCGGTCTCACCTTCAATGGTTATGAATTTTGGACACTCAGTGACTCCTCGCACTTGCAAATGATTAAGCAGAAGGTGAACCGTTGTCGACCAACGATTTAGTGGGCGAATTACTGTATTATTTTGGCGATAAATCGCCCCTTTACGACCGCCACTGAGTTCTTGCTTAATCGGGCAAGACGATGAGTCCAAGATGTTCAAGTAATTGCTCCTGCTGCCAAGTACAAATTTTGACGTTTGTTAAGTCAACTTTTCGAGGGTCGAGTCCATTTAACTCCGAATTGCTTAGATTACACCCTTGCATCTGAAATTGCCCCCAACAACTTTCAGAAAACTCCCCTCGGCTTAAATCGGACTCTTTTAAAGATGCTCCTTGTAGATTCGTTTCAATCCACCTATTTTCAAATAGATCACATTTTTCGAGATTTTGTCGTTCAAAATTAGCGTAAGATAAATTACAACCAGTGATGTAAGCCGAGCAAAAATAGAAGTTATGGCTTACTTGATTTGAGAAGCTGGCACGATGGAAATTCGCCCCTTTTAAATCACAGCTTCTAAATTCAATACCGAAACAGTTGGCACCGGAGAAATTAGACATTGAAAGCTGACAGTTCTTAAAAGAGGCGTCACGTAGATCACTGTAATCAAAATGACAACCTTCGATAGCGCCAGGCTCGATAAAAACACAATCAACAAATTGGATGTCTTTTAGATTAGCATGACCAAAATTACACCTATAAAATTTACAATCTTTAAAATAAGCGTCACTCAAGTCCTGTTTAGAAAAATCCACTTCATTGAACACTTCACTATTGCTCGACATATTTAGCTCTCGTTTTGAATGAAACAGGAGATTATCATTTATGCCTGAGATAGCAATAAATATAACACCATTAAAAACATAGACTTAAAAAAGCTCAAATGGGCAATCTGAGGGGTCAAATCAGCGTGTAGACAAGCGATCTTGCTGGCGTGCGACTCCGCAGTCGAATAAAATAATTGATCGCAGCACAGGCCGGATTAGAGTTTATTTACAAATTGATGTAGAGGCGGAGCATATCTTTATGTTGCACGCCATTTTCATAAATTGGTTTTACATAGTGCGCAAGAAAGTGGTCTTTGATTATAGAGTCGACTCGAAAACCATGACGTTGATAAAAAGTAAGCTGGTATCCAAAACTCCCTGTACCTAATTCGACTCGACGGACCTCCTTTGTTTTCAGCTGAGTTAAAACAAACGTAAGAAGTTTTGTGCCAATACCTTTACTTTGATATTGAGGCAATACTGCGATATTAAACAATTCTGCTTGATTGGTATGAATCGTTTTGACAACACATACTCCAATCACCTCGTTATTATTCTTAGCGACAAAACACCAAGAGCCAGCTAAATAGGAGTGGATGTTACTTTCAGATGGATCAGCTTCAAGTAATAGAGGCATAGGGATACTGTGTTGAGAAACTTCGACGTATTGCATTTAATCCCTTTTTATTAGTATATTTAAATAAATGAGCAGTTTAGAACTGGTTCTAATAGTAGCAAATAACGTTTAAGTGCGTTGTGAGTTGAGAGAGGGTGTATGGAGAGTATGGTTATATGTATCGAAGATAACAATCCAAAACATAAGGATGATTTACAACACTTATACCTTGAGTACAGTGAAATCTCAGAAACAAAAATTGACGTAAATATCGTGGATAGGCTGTTTGAACTGCCTTACTTTACTGGGTTTATTCTCTATATAGATGATAAACCTGCTGGGTTTGCTGTCTGCTATGACGGTTTTTCAACGCATCGTTGTAAACATGTTCTCAACATTCATGACGTTATGATTTCAAGACTCTTTCAAGGCAGTGGTCATGGAAAAGAGCTACTTTGCGGAGTAATGGATTTTTGTCGGAAGCACGATTACCTCAAAATTACTCTTGAAGTTGATGATGACAATATTGCGGCGCAGAAACTTTATCATTCATGCGGTTTTGAAGATTATCAAGTGGTATTGAAGGGTTTGCTTCATTGGCAGAAGTACTTACATGAATAGGACGTTTGGCTTATGTGGCTATCTTTAGGGATATGAGCACTTTTGCATTTATAACCGTATTGCGCTCGCTGATAGTCAGCCAGATTTGCAAGCTTCTTATGATCTACATCAAGTAATATTTTAAGTGCCGCCACTTAACATTTTAAATCATACCATGGCCAATTCAATCAGATAATTTAGCCAGCATGACCAAGCAACTGAAGGGGTTAGTGGATAATTTTAAAACGGCTTAATGAGAAAGTGATGTAATCTTGATTATCGCAAAGGGAGGCAATGACAGTAACCTCCCTTTAATTTTATTGATTATTGAGCGAGTTCAAGGCATTATTTTTGCCCTTTTGTTTAATGTACAGGTAGTAGTAATGAAATTAATGTGGATAAAGCTGGTCATCACTCTTTTAGTCGCTGTTGGTTCCTTTGCTTATATATATATGCGAGTTCAAAGTGGCAATATCTAACCAAACAGCCTTTTAAATTCATAAAAACCAATAATGTTTTTTGAGGTGTGTTTTTTTGTTAGGAAGTCAACAGCAGTAAAATAGTGAGCTGCTAATATCGTGTAAAACATACGTGTTTGCTCGAGGTAATTTATCTGCCTCTATCAAAGATCTAAGAGGATACAAATGAATACAAAATATAGTGCTAGACAAAATGGGCAGATCATTGAAATTGAATTCCCGGATACTGATGGTCATTTTGATGCTTGGCTTTATATAAATGCAGAACCAGAAGATAAACGAATTCACTTTCAAGGCAATCTCGAGTTTGAACTCAACAAACTAGCGAAAATCAATGTAACCGACCTTACGGGCAAAGACGATGATACCGATCTAAGCAATCAAGGTCACGGGCCAACATTGGTTAAGTCAACGCTGGCTTTTTTCCAGCATCATTTCAGCCAGCAATCGTTAATAAATACGATTGTGGATGTTAAAGGTGAGCTTTCAGACATTGGTGACAATAGCAGCAGCTCTCATGGTCGTCGAGTCACATTCTGGCGTAAGATGGGCCTTGTTGTTCAAAATCCTAGTGATCACTACTCTTCGATTGACGGAGTGCTTGGTCAAAGTGGATGTGGTACTTCATCAGAAGTAGATCCGCAGAGTTTTCTTGATGGCAACGATGTTCGCTCAATGAGTCATTTACAAGATTCTGATGTCACGGCATCAATTAATTTGTACGAGCGTTCTTTGAAGGATGGTTGCAAGCAGCTTTTGAATTTAAATAAATTCCTGAAGAAAGCACAGCGTAAACAGATGAGTAAGCAGACATATTATCATCTTGGTTGGACGGTCGGCATGTCATCATCAGTAATATTTGTCAGCTATCTATTAGGCGCTGTAAACTTTTATACTGCAGGAGGCCTGATAGCCGCTTATTTCCTCTCAAAATTCATGCATAATCGTTTTTCGCCAACTATTGTACTTCCTAAGGAACGAGATGAGCTGTTTGAGTTAAATAACAAACTAAGAATTGAAATCGCAGAAGTTGAAGAGCAAAGTCGCGGTAATTTATGTCGTTTACTTGAAGCTACCGGGCTTGAAGAACATGCCGAGAGTAATGGTTTTCAGTTAGGTAAAAGTCAAATCACAATGACTGAGTTGGATGGTAATGGTTTATACCAATACTTAGATGCAATGAATTTGCTTAATGATAATCGTAAACAGGTTGAAGCTTTAATTACGGAGTAGCACTATTTCGATATAAATGTTTTAACGAAGCGCGTATGTATTCATACGCGCTTTTTTGTTGTTATAGTTATTAGTGACTAGATTTATCGACTTTGGAGAAGAAAGAATACGAGTTATCGAAATGGTTGATTATTGTCCGCAGTGGGTGGCTGATTTTGCTAATGAGAAAGCAGCCATTGAACTGCATTTTAACTCAGTAAATATTGCTTCAATACACCATATCGGCAGTACATCCGTAAAAGGTTTATGTGCTAAACCGATCATTGATATCCTGCTTGAAGTTTATAGTCTAGACGTTTTAGATGCTCAGACTGCTAGAATTGAACTTTTAGGGTATGAAGTAAAAGGTGAGTTTGGTATTTCTGGCAGAAGGTATTTTCAGAAAGGAGGCATACAAAGAACTCATCAAGTACACGCATTTATAGTAGGTTCACCAGGAGTTGAAAGGCACATAGCGTTTCGTGATTACCTAATTGCGTTCCCGAAAATCATGCTGGAATATGGTGCGATTAAAAAAGAGGGGGTTAAGTTGTGTAACAATGATATTGAGAAATATGTTGCTCATAAAAACCAATTTATTCAGTTTCATGAGCAACAAGCGCTTAACTATTTTTCACTTAAACAAAATAGATCTTAAATGGCATCGTTGGCCGCAACCAGCTGTTGACCCAGTGCCAATTTAGCTTGCAACAGACCCGCCATGATAATAACCAGACAACCTGATATTTGCATGAATGAGAGTGTCTGTCCAAACAGTAACCAACCTAATGCTATAACGGTTACCGGCTCCATATAAGACAATGTACCAAAGGTTGCTGTGGACACTTTTCTTAGTGCAACAATCGATAATACAATGCCTAAAAATCCAGGAATTAACCCAGCCAATACCATCCAACCGAACTGAGCTGCACTAAGATCAAACATGTCTTGCCATACAAAGGGCAACATGCAAATAGAACCGACAATCAACTGGTAGCTGCTACGAGTAAAATCATGGATACGCTCATCAACCAGTCTATTTACAATAATAAAAGAGGTGTAACAACCCATGGCAATAAAAGAGTAGATAAATCCCTTCAATTCAGAGCCTGAAAGAGACAATTGAAACTCCATTACCATCGAAAATCCAAGAAACGCACACATAATGGTGGTGAATTGCAAAGAGCTTAAACGCTCATTCATAAAAAAATGTGCAACAAGAGATGCAACCACGGGAGCAAGGTAGATCATCATGATCACCGTCACCATGTCCATATATTCCATCGCTTGAACGTATGTTGACATCATTCCAGCAATGAATATGCCATTGAGAAAAAGTAACCAACTGGGTTTTTTGAACAACAAGTTGGTCTGTTTACTTTTCAGTAAATAGAGGACTAAAAAAAGCAGACCAAAAAAAATACGATAAAAAGTTAATGTTTCTGAGCTAACTTGTGCGTATTTTGCAATCGTTGCTACCGCACCTAAACTCGTTGCAGCAATGATAGTAAAGAACAGGTACAACGAAGAAGGGTTTTTAGTATTGTTCATTTATATAGCCCACCAAATATAAGCGTATTATCCAGTATTTTATGCAGCGGATAATAAGGTAAATATCACCATGGTTTTGACTTTTACTTCACACTATTGGTATTTATCTAGTGTAAATAACTGGATAACTTGCACTGAAAGGTGTTTTTGACTTCTTTCTATGAGGCAATCTAAATCAAACCGATTAATCTTTATAAAATCAACCAGTAAGCCTTAACACTTGACGAAACGGATTGAACTGCATACGTTAGCTTCTATTATTGATTTAAATCATATTAGGAGTGTCAGATGTACCAAGGAAGTTGTTTCTGCTCTTTATGTCGAAAAGCCTAAGGTACCGCTTTTTCGACAAATGGTTTTGTCCATAAACAGGATTTTGAATTAACCAATTGAGATAACAGTGTATGGGTGTGTTTCGTGTTTATTAATTGAGGGTAATAGTATGCTGCTGGAAAAATGCAAAAAAGAAGATAAAGCGACAGATCCTGGAACGATTCATAAGGATGAAAAATTGTGACGTATTGTGATATACAAGAAAAAAATGAGCAGACAACAACAGAGATAGATACGCGCATTTTTGTGGGGAAAGTCGAGCAAGTTTTTGGTTTAACCAGCGCAATCAATAAACATCAGACCTCATCATCACTCTATTTATCGGAACAGGGTTTAGAAGGAGATGAGTGCGCTGAGCTTAAGTTTCATGGTGGTGCCGAGCGCGCATTACATCACTACCCAGCTGAGCATTATCTTTTTTGGCAAATCAAATACTCTGAATCGGTAAGTAAATGGGCAGCACCGGGCATGGGCGAAAATATCAGTACCCTCGGCATGAACGAAGAAAATGTCTGTATTGGTGATCAATACCAATGGGGCGAAGCGATCATCGAAGTGAGTCAACCTCGTTCTCCTTGTTACAAGTTAAACCAGCGCTGGGATGTCGCTGATGTATCTACATCAATGCAGCAACTTAGTCGCTGTGGTTGGCTCTATCGAGTGATTAAATCGGGTATGGTTGACAGTAATAGTAGATTGACTTTAATCACTAGAGAAGAGAATGCACTAACGGTAAAGCAAGTGTGTGATATTTTCTTTGGTGATCCACTCAATAAAGAGGCGTTATTGAGTCTGCAAGCAATAAATAAACTGTCCATCAATTGG
Source organism: Aliivibrio sp. (assembly GCA_016764915.1). Taxonomy (GTDB): domain Bacteria; phylum Pseudomonadota; class Gammaproteobacteria; order Enterobacterales; family Vibrionaceae; genus Aliivibrio_A. The sequence goes on from JAESQY010000151.1 coordinate 15,106, forward strand.
CAGCGGACCATCCAAACGCGTTTAACAAGCGGAAAGTTAGAGAACTGGAATTTTCGACTATTAGGGCATGCGTAATGATAGATAAGATAGCGATAATTACTGGTGGTGGTCGTGGTATTGGCGCAGTGACGGCACAAGTTTTTGCGCAAAAGGGTTATGCGGTATGCATCAACTACAAATCTCAATCAGAGCCAGCAGAGCAGTTAGCACGGCAAATTATCGAGAACGGTGGACGTTGCATTACCGTTCAAGCTGATGTGTCAAACGAGCAAGATGTGCAACGATTGTTTTCAACGGTAGACAAAGAGTTGGGCACCGTGTCAGTACTGGTCAATAATGCGGGTATTTTAAAGCAGCAGTCTCGTTTAGATGAGATGAGTGCTGAGCGAATCAACGCTATTTTAATCAATAATGTGACCAGTTATTTTTTATGTTGCAAAGAAGCCGTTAAAAGAATGTCGACCAAGCATGGCGGCCTAGGCGGCACTATTGTCAATGTATCTTCAGGTGCGGCAAAGTCGGGTTCACCAAATGAGTATATTGACTACGCTGCCTCTAAAGGTGCTATTGATACGTTAACCAAAGGTCTTTCGAGAGAAGTGGCAACGGAAGGGATTCGAGTCAATGGCGTTCGGCCTGGTCTCATCTATACAGACATGCACGCCGATGGCGGCGAGCCTGAACGTATAGAACGTTTAAAAGATAAGATACCGATGCAAAGAGGCGGGTTACCAATAGAAGTCGCAGAAGCCATCTACTGGTTAGCCAGTGATAACTCCTCTTTTTCAACCGGCAGCTTTATTGATGTAGCGGGTGGTTTATAGCTGCTAACTCAATCTTGCCATTGTGATTTTCTGCTATTTCGTTAAAATGCGCAGATACATGAGTTAACTGCATCTGTATTTGCGCTTAGCTCGGTACTTCATATTAACGTTTAAGCTGTTTTACTCGATAATCAGTTAAATAATATTAATACAATAATTTCCATGTGCTGCTTGGTATGCAGCACCACTGTGAAGGACTAACAATGCCTGTAATTACTCTTCCTGACGGCAGTCAACGTCAATTCGATAATGCTGTTTCTACTATGGATGTTGCCTCAGACATTGGCCCAGGTCTTGCGAAAGCTTGTATCGCTGGTCGTGTTGATGGTGTTCGTGTAGATGCTTGTGATTTGATTGAAAACGATGCAAAACTTGAGATCATCACAGCACGCGATGACGATGGTTTAGAAATATTACGTCACTCTTGCGCTCACCTTTTAGGTCATGCCGTTAAGCAACTTTTCCCTGAAGCAAAAATGGCGATTGGTCCAACCATCGACAATGGCTTCTATTATGATATTGATCTTGAGCACTCATTTACTCAAGAAGATCTTGATGCGATTGAAAAACGCATGAAAGAGCTGGCGAAAACAAAATATCAAGTTGTGAAGAAAACCGTAAGCTGGCAAGAAGCTCGCGATACGTTTGAAGCGCGTGGCGAAGAGTACAAAGTTGCTATCTTGGATGAAAATGTCTCTAAAGATGATCGTCCTGGATTATATCACCACGAAGAGTACATCGACATGTGTCGTGGCCCTCACGTACCGAACATGAGCTTCTGCCAGAACTTTAAGATTCTGAACGTTGCTGGTGCGTATTGGCGTGGTAACAGTGATAATAAGATGCTGCAACGTATCTACGGTACAGCTTTCCAAGATAAAAAACTGCTTAAAACTCACCTAGTGCGTCTTGAAGAAGCAGCGAAGCGCGACCACCGTAAAATTGGTAAGCATTTAGATCTTTTCCATATGCAGCAAGAAGCACCAGGTATGGTTTTTTGGCACCATAATGGTTGGTCTATTTTCCGTGACTTAGAGGTGTTCATTCGTGAAAAACTGACTGAATACGATTACCAAGAAGTAAAAGGTCCATTGATGATGGATCGTGTTCTTTGGGAGCGTTCAGGTCACTGGGACAAATACGCAGATGCGATGTTCACAACAAGTTCTGAGAACCGTGAGTACGCGATTAAACCAAGGAACTGTCCAGGACACGTTCAGATCTTTAACCAAGGTCTTAAATCTTACCGTGATCTGCCACTTCGTATGGCTGAGTTTGGTAGCTGTCATCGTAATGAACCATCGGGTGCACTTCACGGTCTTATGCGTGTACGTGGCTTTACGCAAGATGATGCACACGTATTCTGTACAGAGTCTCAAGTTCAAACGGAAGTTAAGAGCTGTATTGAGATGGTTTACGATGTTTATCAAACATTTGGGTTTGAAAATATTGTTGTTAAGCTTTCAACTCGTCCTGAACAGCGTGTTGGCACCGACGAAATGTGGGACAAAGCTGAGGCTGACCTAACACTCGCACTTGAATCTATGGATATTACCTATGACCTTCAAGAAGGTGAGGGGGCATTCTACGGACCAAAAATTGAATTTACTTTGCACGATTGTTTAGATCGTGCTTGGCAATGTGGCACAGTTCAGTTAGACTTCGCGCTTCCAGAACGTCTGGGTGCAACTTATGTTGGCGAAGACAATGAGCGCCATACTCCTGTAATGATTCACCGAGCGATTTTAGGGTCACTTGAGCGTTTCATCGGTATTCTGATTGAAGAGTACGCTGGTTTCTTCCCTACGTGGTTGGCTCCAGAACAGGTGGTTGTGATGAATATTACGGATAAACAATCTGATTATGTTCAAGAAGTTGCGAAAAAACTGCAAAAAAGTGGTTTTAGAGCGAAAGCAGACTTGAGAAATGAGAAGATAGGCTTTAAAATCCGTGAACACACATTAAAACGTGTTCCGTATATGTTAGTTTGTGGTGACCAAGAAATGGAAACTGATGAAGTAGCGGTACGTACACGTAAAGGTAAAGACTTGGGTAAAATGAAGATTGATGATTTTGTTGCACTGTTGCAACAAGACGTTAGCACCCGAAAGCTCAATATTGTCGAGGAGTAAGGTATTAAAGGCGGAAAAAGAGCCCAACAGCCGGCTAAACAAAATGCACATCGTCTAAACGGTGAAATTACTGGCGTACCAGAAGTACGTCTTACAGGCCTTGATGGCGAATCTCTTGGTGTCGTTTCTCTAAACGAAGCTGCAGAAATTGCGCTTGAAGCTGGTGTGGATTTAGTTGAAATCAGCCCGAATGCCGAGCCACCAGTCTGTCGTGTGATGGACTATGGTAAGTTCCTGTTCGAGAAGAGCAAGGCTGCTAAAGAGCAAAAGAAAAAACAGACTAAGGTCCAGATTAAGGAAATAAAATTCCGACCTGGCACAGATGTAGGCGACTATCTGGTAAAACTACGCAACCTGGTTCGCTTCATTGAAGAGGGCAATAAGGTCAAAGTAACGATTCGTTTCCGCGGACGTGAAATGGCTCACCAGAGCATTGGTGTTGACGTTCTACACCGTTTGAAAGCCGATACAGAAGAAATTGCTGTAGTTGAAAGCTTCCCAACGCGTATCGAAGGTCGCCAGATGATCATGGTTATTGCACCGAAAAAGAAGTAATTAAGGCATTCAAGTAATAAGTACGGTGCTGCTTTTATAGCTGCGCCGTTTTATTCGCCTGGTTACTATGTTTATTAACGCAACAATGCGGAGTTACATTCATCATGACTAAGATGAAATCGAACAAAGGTGCTTCTAAGCGTTTCAAGAAAACGGCTGGTGGTATCAAATTTAAGCACGCTGGTAAGCGTCACATCCTTACTAAACGTACTACTAAAAACAAGCGTCAGCTTCGTCCAAATGCACTACTTCCAAAATGTGAATTAGCTGCAATTGCTCGTATGCTTCCATACGCATAATTTTTAGTATTTATTTAATTTAGTTTAGGAGAGACATAATGCCTCGCGTAAAACGTGGTGTACAAGCTCGTGCACGTCATAAGAAAGTTCTAAAGCAAGCTAAAGGTTACTACGGTGCTCGTAGTCGCGTTTATCGCGTTGCTTTTCAAGCTGTAACTAAAGCTGGTCAATACGCTTACCGTGACCGTCGTCAACGTAAGCGTCAATTCCGTCAACTTTGGATCGCTCGTATTAACGCAGCAGCTCGTCAAAATGGTTTGTCTTACAGCCGTTTCATTAATGGCCTTAAAAAGGCTGCTATTGAAATTGATCGTAAGATCCTAGCTGACATTGCAGTATACGATAAAGCAGCTTTCACATTTTTAGTTGAAAAAGCACAAGCTTCTTTAGTCTAAAATGTAATTAGCATTTGAAAAGGACGCTTAGGCGTCCTTTTTCTTTTTCATGCCTCTGTACTTGGCTCAGGATCGTCATTCTCGCAGTCTTTTAAGTGAGAATCTAGCTCAAAAAGCACGAGATCTTCGATAAAAACGTCTCGAAGATGACGAATATAATAAATACCTGAGTGATCTGCATAGGCATGTTATTTTATAATTTAATGAAGTTAATTA
>JAESQY010000152.1 GCA_016764915.1 Aliivibrio sp.
GCCAATAACGCCGCACTCTTCTGTCTGTTGCATCCGCTCTAACTGTTCAGCTAGCGCTGTGGCTTGCTGGTTCACCTGCTCGATGTCATTACCAGCAAATTCAACCATGTTAATACCCAGCATCTCTTTACCAGCGACATCGGTAATCAACTCTTTCACACTGTGCCAGACAATATCAGCACGCGCTAAATTTAATACTTTTGAGTCGATGGTTTCCACTGACAATGCATTGGCTTCAACCATAAATGGCGCATTACGCAATGCCGAGTCAAAGCTGTTGTATTTGATGTTAAGCAGCACCCTTGCCTTTGGAATTGGCGTGATGTTCAATTTGGCTTCGGTAATAAAGGCTAATGACCCTTCTGCGCCACATAACACTCGTGTGATATCAAACAGTGTTAGTTCATCATCGTAAGCATTTTTAAGATCATAACCGGTTAAAAATCGATTCAGTGGAGGAAATTTATCGATGATCTGTTGGCGCTTTTCACGACACACTTGCTCTGTCACTTTTAATGCTTGGGTGGCGTAGCTGTTATCACTCAACCTAGCTATGTCGGCAAGCGATTCAGGACCCGTTTGCAGAGACGACCCATCGGCAAATACCGCTTCAAGTGATAAGACATGATCCGAGGTTTTACCGTATCGTAATGAGCCTTGTCCAGACGCGTCTGTATTGACCATCCCCCCGATAGTCGCACGATTACTGGTCGAAAGATCCGGTGAGAAGAAGTAACCATGAGGACGCAGAATATCGTTCAATTGGTCTTTAACCATGCCGCTTTGAACTCTTACCCAACCCTGCTCTACATTCAGCTCCACTAATTGATTCATATGACGAGACAGATCAACAATAATACCCGGCGTCAGCGATTGCCCATTGGTACCCGTACCCCCGCCTCGTGCGGAGAAAGTGACTGATTTAAATTGAGACTGGGAGGCAAGCTGGCCAATGAGAATGACGTCATTGGTACTTGTAGGGTGAATAACCGCTTGCGGAAGTTGCTGATAGACACTGTTGTCAGTGGCTACCGCAAGTCGACTTGCGTACTGTTTTTCGATATCCCCTTTAAAGCCCAACTTAGACAGCTCTTCTAAATAGTCGAGTGTATGAGAATCAGTTGCTGATTGGTAATGTAATGCAGGTATCATTGCTTCTTTCCTTTTCCCTATGTCTACTGAATCCATCAGTATGGGATTTTTATAATTAACTCCACTTTACAACATTCCGTTACAGTAAAAAATTCTAATCTAAGTTATTCACATAAAATATTTATAATTCAGGCGTGATGGCCGCGCACTGCACTTTCAATTGATTAAGCGCTTCAGTAAATTGCGTATTCTTAAAAGAGTCTTGATCAAATCGAAGTAACTTAGCTTTTTGCCAGCTCTGAGCAGAAGCGCCATTGCCATAGAGTATTTGATACACAAAGCGCTCCTCCTCTTGTCGTACATATTCTAAATTAGCGGCAATACGTAACGGCCTGGTTGGTCGATGAAGATAATAGAAGAAATCAGCATCACAGTTACTCACAATGAATGACCCTTGCTCATTTTTAATCGCTATGTAGGGAATAAAACTGTTCATGTAATATCTAAGTTGCCATTGCCCTAACGATTGAGATGTCATTATGTTTAATACCTCAGCCACAGCCACTGTTTTTAGCTCGACCGCGTTTGTTTGATGGCGACTGATCGCCTCTGGAATTTGTTGTGGCTTTATAGCTTCTACTGGCTTCTCAATAACCGGCTTGTTAATCATGGCGCGGATAAACGTGATAAAATTCGAATCAACTTGCTGATACCAAGTGACCCCTCCGGCTAGGGAAAGCAGTAATATTGTGATCAATGCAATAAGTTTCATTCGACTTGGACTGGCCAATTTGTTGGCGTGCTTATGTAACTGACTTTGGCTATTTTTAAAAGTGAAGATCTGTTTTTCGGCTTCTGAAAGTAAGATCCTTGTTTTCATTAACTCTTCATTTGATTGATTCAGTTTTTGTTGCAACATTTTACCGTCATTCATCTTTCCAGAGGCTGTTTTTCTCTGTTGAGTGGCATATTTTAAGTTCTCTTGATGCAGTTTGCTATTCTCACCTTTAAGTTTAGTAATCAACTTATTCATAGATTGTGTTTGCATGACGGTTTCAGCATCAGCCGAACTGGAGCTATAGACATCTTGAACGCCACTGCCTGAAACTACTTTTTCATAAGCACGATTGATCAGCATCATCAGAGCAGGATTACCCCCTTTGTCTGGGTGCACCCTATTGCTTAGTAATTTATATTGGCGTTTTACCTCTTGCTCACTACTATTTGGAGTAGTGCCCAGAATATCGTGATAGCAATCCATTTAACCAAAACCTGTCTGACGTTAACAAAAAAGAAATTACAATGCATATATATAGTATTGATTCTAATTTAGTTATCGGAGGAAATAAACAAAGCTTGAATATAAGTAGTTAAAGTCCTATCTCTCATTCTGGTGTTTTATCGGTATACACACTAATTAAAATCAGGCATAACTCGGCTATGATCCTTTCTGAGAATTAAATAATGAAAAAAACAAAAACAGTCACTACCGAAGATATACTCCTTAAACTGTGTCAATCTGTTACTGGTGTACTATCTAAAGCAACAGATGCATCAATCAACTATTCAGCGATGGTTCAAAAGATAAACAAAACCAGTTTAAAGCCTGATGTTGGCTGTTTTGTTCTTTTTGATGGTGGTTTCTCAGGTCTAGTTGTGACTAACTTCACCTCAGCAGCTGCACTTGAAATTTATCAAGACTATATGTTGCACATGGGTATGCCACTTGAAGAGTTAGCTATCATGCATACCTCTGATGAAGTAGGAAACGTACTTGGTGAATTAATGAATCAAATCATTGGTGATTTCACAGGTAAAATACAAAAAGATTTACAGACTTCAATTACCCAGAATCAACCAAAAATGTTAGCGTTAAACAAACAAGTTAACTTGTCTGTTGATACCAATTTAGACCGCCCACAAGCACGCCGTGTCACTTTCACAACTCAGAAGAACAATATCTTCTACCTTGAACTGGCGATGGACAAAACTGAGTTCATCCAGCTGCATGATTTTGAAAAAGAAGAAGACACTTGCCCAGACACTATTATTGAACAAGAACGTCTATCTCGACTACAGAAAAAAGAGTCTCCCCCAACAAAATCACAAACAGAAATTGACAACGATCTGCTCGATGAGCTTGGCATCTAAACGCCTATTGTTTAGATGAAATTTGTACATCTCATATTATTATTAATACAATATGAGATGTATTTCACTCAATTACCCCCATCAAACAGTTTTACCTTTCACATTTCTGCTTCATCAAGTAAAATAAGCGCCCTTTTTAGTATTTGGATCTCTCTATGTCAAACAGCAAGCAAAAGGCGCTGAAGAAAATAGCTAAGTGTCTTGAGCTGGGTAATTCAGCAAACGTCAATGAAGCCGCTCAAGCAATAAAAATGGCTCATCGACTGATGCTTAAGTATGGTTTAGACAAAGATGATATTGAGTTTATAAAGCTCGGTAAAACCAAATCTACGCACTTGCTTCCTACGAGTATCAATTCAACGGTACTTAGAATTATTCGTGGTATTAACACTCGATTTGGTGTTGAAGCCGTATTGACCAATCACAAAGGGTTAAAGCGTGCTGAATTTATTGGTGAAGCAGATCGAGCAATTTTTGCAGCCTTCGCTTTTGATATTATCTATCGTGAATTAAATGAACACAGTGGATTGTTTAAAAATAGCTTTTCAGGTTCAGGTACTAGCACAGTAGAAGTCGCACGCCGTGTAAGCTCATTTGTGGCCGGCTGGGTTGAAGGGGCCTTAGAAAAATTGCCAATCATCTCGCCCGATGACGACTCAAACAACAAGATTAATGACTACATAGATAAAGAGTTTCAAAATATCGACAGAGAGACCTTTAAGCAGCAGTTACGTGACGCCATGGGCAAGATCACTGCTGATTACGAAAAGGGGCTTAAAAAAGGACGTAAACTCTCTGTTAGACGACCAATAGATGGCGCACAAGCACCAAAGATGCTTCGTTAATTATTCTTGAGTTTCGCCTTTGGTGGCCAGCTCTTTTTTAACTCTCAACGCAGCAAAACGAGCCATTCTAAGCGCTTCATCACCGTGACGTTTAATGCTAAACGATTTCGAACATTTTCGACCATTAAAGTCTCGCCATTCAACCGACCATGCTTCATATTGTTTAACCGTCTCATCTTTCATTTTTTTAACTTGAACGGTTTTACGAATATTCACCCCTTTACCACGGTGAAACTGTTTACGATAAGCGCCTTTTTTGATCATCGCCCATTTACTTGATCCCCAAATCTCTCGACCTACGGTATTCAAGTATTTTATGGCTTCTGCTTTAGGGTCTTCGTATTTAGATTGGCTGAAATGCTTTATATGGTAGCTACCTTCCGGCTCTGGAACTTTCGCTCGGTAAGCACCATGTTTTAAAGCAGTAATTCCGTACATTAAAGTGACCTCAAAAAAATTATGACAAATCCATACATGCGAGCTAGATATCATCCCTAAGCGCTATCTTCATATATTATAATACTTATCTAAATAACTGTAGAGTTCGAAACGAGATTAAACCTCTTTTTACTTCACGGTTTCTTTATTTATCCTGATATTTAACATTATTGCAACAATGCGGTATTATGTGTTCGGAAATACGGCTTATCTAGATAATAAACTATAATTAAAATAGTCTTCGAGGAATCAAAATGTTTGGAATAGAAGGGATTTGTGATTGGTGCCACCGCCCAGCGATGCTGCTTCAACACAATTATTGTGATGGTTTAAAACATTTTTCCTGTGAAGAGTGCAATGATTGCGCTCAACAAGACGTTCGACAGTTCAATCAGGCTGAAATGGCCTTATCCAATGCTAAGACAATAGTTAATAGTTAGTGATACATCCTACATACTTTTTATGTAGTTTTGAGAAGGCAGAATATTCACTATTCTGCCTTTAATGTTTATGCAGCTTGTTGCTCATTACTCGGTAGAGCACAGCCCCTCGCACCGCACCTATGATTGGTGCTACCCAAAAAAGCCACAACTGTGAAACAATCCAATCGCAATGGGGGCGAATCCGACAGGTGCTCGCTCATCAGTGGCACCAAGAATGACGATTAATAACATCATAGTCATCACGACTTCGCATACTAACGCCGCCATTAACGCATAACCACCTGGCGAGTGTTCACCATCACCATTTAAAGCAAAACCTGCAGTAACATCACATCCTGCTTGTCCACTAGCAACCACAAAAAGAACGCCACCAGCAACTATACCACCGGATACTTGAGCCAAAATATAAGGTAACAATTGATTCGCGGAGAAACGACCTGCGGTAATTACAAAACAGACTTGTTTTAAAGGCGAAAATAACCAATACATTATTTTGGCTAAAGCTTAGAGTCATATCTGTTTTAGATCATACTTTTCCTTTGTTTATTATTACTATTCTTCACTTTAAGAGTTCCATTTACTGTTCAATGAGTAAACAGTAAGTACATATAAAATTTACTGTAATTATTAATTATGCAAAATCAGTTGCTTACAAGCCCCCCTTTAAGTTAGTGCAGTTTATTTACACAATTAGGTTGCCAAATGAACAATTTAAAAGTACTGTATATAACTACAGGCTGTATATCCGACCACCACTTAGTTATGGGGACAAACAGATGAATAATCATAATGTATCACTTAATAATTCAAATGCTTTTAGCGCAAATTATAATCGTCATAACTCAGTAAACCCTCTGCAATCCTCAACAGCAGATCAAATGGACTCATTGCACCTACTTCGTAATTTGAAAGAGTTAAGCCAGCTTAATAAATGGATATTCATTACTCATGCCGCTGATATTCCAAGTCGAGCAATTTTAGAAGCGGCCGGTATTGATTTAAGGAAATTAGTCGTACTGAAAGAGTCAACATCACTTTCAGAATTAGAGGTCATTAATAGAGCGCTTTGTGCGAATACAGCCAGTGCTATTATTAGTTCGAAACCTAAGCTTCAAGAAGATGTTCTCTCAGTTTTACGAAATGCCACAGTTTACTCTACCAAAGTTATGTTTACAGGCTCTTCAGTTTCTCTACACTGATCCACATAGGCGATTACCAACCGTTAACATTTTATAAATATTGTTGTCTTAGAAGTTGTTCTACTTCAGATAATGAGTATATTTATAAATCAAAAGCCGCATGAAAAGTGAAAACTCTATATAATTCCGAGCTTGATTTTTGCTTAGAGGTTCCTTTGGAGAAAAAACTTGGTTTAGGCTCACTTACTGCTTTAGTAGTTGGTTCAATGATCGGAGCGGGGGTATTTAGTTTACCTCAAAATATGGCTGCTGTAGCCAGTCCAGCAGCAACACTTCTTGGTTGGATAATCACAGGGGTTGGCATGACCTTCCTCGCCTTCTCTTTCCTTTTCTTATCTCGTATCAAACCTAACATTGAAACAGGTGTATTTGGTTACGCTCAAGCGGGTTTTGGTAACTTCATCGGTTTTAACTCTGCATGGGGTTATTGGCTTAGTGCTACGTTAGCAAATGTCTCTTACCTCGTTATTGTATTCAGTACTTTTGGTATGCTATTTGATACACCTGATAACATCATGTTTGGTGACGGAAATACCTACCTATCACTTGCTGGTTCTTCAATACTGCTTTGGTCGATTCACCTGTTAGTCTCCAAGGGTGTGCAAACCGCTTCTTTAATTAATCTAATCACCACCATTACCCCTATCTGGCAGGATAGTTGTCACTGTTAAAATTTAACCAGTTTAGGGCGGTAACAGAGAATAAACATATGGCTCGTTACTCACAGGAAAGAAAAGAAGCAATATTAAAAAAGTTACTCCCCCCA
>JAESQY010000153.1 GCA_016764915.1 Aliivibrio sp.
AAGATGTATTGGAATGAATAGGCGTGCGAGTCAGTGAATGTTGAGCTTGAAATAGATGAAACCAGTGAAGTTTAAAGTGTGATCGTTGCTCTTAGAGTGTGTGTCCTTGCAAGGAACATGCGCGAAAAAAAATTCGAGCCGTTCAGTTACTGCTTGGACACACCAAGTTGGATAATACAATCCGTTATCTGGGAATAGAAATGTAACTGTAGTGGTACGCAGAATTTGGTCGCTTAGATAGAGGTGAACGATGAAGACCTCTAGCGATTTGTATTACCAGACATTATCTGAAGATAAATAGAAGAACAGGGTCTCTAAATAGGTTCTGTCCAAAAATGAGTTACATGCCTCCCCTAATTGAACGCCTCCATTTTAACAACATCAACCCAATAAACCCCAGAACGCCGTAACAAAAAGTTATTGTTATATCTGCTTACAGTTTGTCTAAATTTTGATCTGACGCTAAGTTGCAACTCCATGTTTAATGGATAATTCTCACACTGTATGAACGGCCTGTTTATACGGGATGAAGACCGAGTTTGTTTAATAAGGAAGTAACACTCTATGCGCCAATATTTGAAGTACATTATTCCCATTCTTATCCCTCTGATCGTTTTATCCCTACCAACCAGTTTTTTCCCTTTTGATGGTTTAACGATCATACAGCAACGAGTGATTGCGATATTTCTATTAGCGGCATTGTGTTGGGTGATGGAGCCGATCCCTATCTATGCTACTTCTGTGGTGATTATTGTTTTAGAGCTGTTACTTCTTTCTGATAAAAGCTTCATTCTGTTCCGTCTGAGTGAAGATCAAAGCAATTTTGGCGAATTTTTAAAATACAACGAGATAATGGCGACCTTTTCTAGTCCAATTATTATGCTATTTCTTGGTGGTTTTTTCTTGGCGATGGCGGCAACCAAATATCGTTTGGATGTCAACTTAGCAAGAGTGCTATTAAAACCGTTTGGCACAAAACCTAAGTATGTGATGCTGGGTTTAATGCTGATCACTGGCGTCTTTTCAATGTTTATGTCCAACACCGCCACAACGGCGATGATGTTGTCGATTCTAGCCCCTGTTATTGTACTGTTTGGGCCGAAAGACCCAGGTAAAATTGCCTTTGCATTGTGTGTGCCGGTTGCTGCTAATATTGGTGGTATCGGAACCCCAATCGGAACGCCTCCTAATGCGATTGCACTGAAATATTTAGTTGGAGATAATCTGATTACGTTTGGTGAGTGGATGATGTTTGGTGTGCCTTTTGTTGTGGTAATGATGACCGCTTCTTGGTTCCTGATTAATTACCTTTTCCCGGCAAAGCAAGAGAAGATTGAGCTTAAAATAACGGGTAAATTTCTAAAAACACCAAAAGCCATTACGGTTTACATTACCTTTGTGATGACCATCGTTTTATGGCTGATGGGCTCTCGTCATGGCATGAACTCTTACACCGTTGCATTGATTCCAGTGGCGATTTTCTCTTTAACCGGCATTATCAATAAAGAGGATCTTAAGAAAATATCCTGGGATGTGTTATGGCTGGTTTCGGGTGGTATTGCATTGGGTCTGGCTCTGGATAAAACAGGGTTGGCACGTCTGATGGTTCACAGCATTCCTTTTGATGATTTCTCTCCTTATATTGTTCTACTTGGTGCTGCAGTACTTTGTTTAGTGATGGCTAACTTTATGTCGCATACCGCAACCGCTAACTTACTTATGCCAATCATGGCGGCTTTAGGCACGTCGATGACATCATTAACGCCGCTCGGTGGTGAGATTACATTGATTTTAGTGGTGACATTTGCCGCTTCACTGGGTATGTCATTGCCAATCAGTACACCACCAAATGCACTGGCGCACGCAACTGGGCATGTTCAAACCAATCAGATGGCAAAAGTTGGGATTATCCTTGGTGTATTAGGCGTATCGCTAAGCTTTGTGATGGTGTGGATCTTAAATATCACTGGCTTTATCGGGTAAGCAGTTATGGAAAAAGTGACGCTACAACGATTGATTGAAGACTATTTTGAGAGCCCATTTCGTCAAATAACGATTCCGGCAGGCGAGGTAGTCTTAAAGCAAGCGGGTTATAACGATCGTCTTTACTGGGTAAAGTCTGGTGAGTTAGAGGGCTTTTTTGCTGAAACAGCTAAAGATAAAAAAACCAAGGTGTTTACTGCGCCTGCTGGAACTTTTATCGGTGTACACAGTTTTTTTGCTGAAACACTTGAAGCGTCAACCACTGTGATTGCAAAAGAGAAGAGTGAACTTGCTTGGATTGATACTTCTACACTTGTGGTATCTCCTGAAAAATACGGCCCATTAACGGCTCAATTTACGCCAGTTATTGTAAAAGAGTTAGCGCGAAGACAGCGCCGAGCCAGTATGGAAGCGGTTGAACGTGAAGTGGTACAAAAGAAGTTAAATACCGCCGAGCAGATGACCACGCTAGGACAGTTGGCCGCAGGTATTGCCCATGAGTTAAATAATGCGGTTGGGGTTATTAACAGTAAAACCGAACGATTGCAGAGTGTGATAATTGAACTGCTCGAAGAGTGCCACCCTGATGCGAGTCAATTTCTTGAACATGGTCTACTTTATGGTCAAAAGGTAAGTTCATCAGAAGTAAGAGTAAGAACAAAAGAGTTGGTGAGTGCTTATCGACTTGATCGTGATACTGCACGTAAACTGGCTCGTGCGGTTCCTCAAGGTGAGATTGATAGTTCGTGGTTTAACAATATAGAACAGGCTTTGTGCTATTGGGAAATAGGCAGAGATCTTCACGATATGCGACTGGCTTCGAAGCACTCGGTCGGCATTGTAAAATCGGTGAAACAATTGGGTCGAACCGATACGGACACCGAAGAGTGGCTAGATATTAATGACAGCATTAATAAAGCGTTGGCGTTGTTGCATAACAGTTTACGCGGCATTAATGTAAAAATAAGCCCAGCAGTATTACCGAAGGTAAAAGCCAGTTCAACGGAGTTGGTACAAATCTGGGTCAACATTATTAAAAATGCCAGTGATGCATTGAGCCATACTTCTGAGCCAGCAATTGAGATCTCTACTCGTCATGTACGTAATATGGTGCAGATAACGGTCGCCAATAATGGTCCAGAAATCAATGAAGCAACACGAAGAAAAATTTTTCAACCGAACTTTACCACTAAAAAAGGTGGTTTATCTTTCGGGCTCGGACTTGGACTCTCAATCGTCCAACGAATTATAAACAGTTATGGTGGTAGTATTGCGGTAATGAGCAATGATGAAAAAACCATATTTAGGATAAAACTGCCTGTACCTGTACAGGATAGCGAGGGAAGTGATGGAAAAAATTAATATAATCTGTGTTGATGATCAACGAGAAGTACTGAGTGCGGTGCTACAAGATCTCTCTCCTTTAGCTGCATTTTTCAATATCGAAGATTGTGAATCAGCGATTGAGGCGCAAGAGGTGATGGATGATCTTGATGCTGAAGGTGAGTATATTGCCTTGATTATTTCTGATCACGTGATGCCTGAAAAAACAGGGGTAGAGTTTTTAACCGAAATCTCTCATGAGAGCCGTTACCACAAGACTAAAAAGATCTTACTTACAGGCCAAGCAACACATCAGGACACTATTTCGGCTATTAATCGTGCTAGGGTTGAGAGTTATTTCGAAAAACCATGGAAGTCAGAAGAGTTATTGAAAATGGCGACAACCTTAGTCACTGAGTATATTTTTGACAGTGGTATTGAGTATGAACCGTTCCAATCGATTCTTGATCAAACCGTGGTACTGCAGCGTTTAAGATAAACAGCAGAAAAAGACGGTGTTAATTAGCGATTGTTGAACAGACAATCGCACTTATCAGTATTGCTATCTGTAACAAAAATATTATTTTTACAATGAAATGTAGATCTACGTCACATTTTTGGCTACTATGCTACGCATTAAAAAGTATAGAAGGTGAAAATAATGATTACTCAAATTAAAACTGTTGCACTCGATTTACTGGGTCTCGTGGTTATGTTCACCATAGTAACGACCATTATATTTATCCCGTTATTCAAATTTATATAATAGACTCAAGTACTAAGAAGCTTCGTTAATTCAAGCTTTAATTCGTCGAGTACGCAGCGGTGAATAACAGACGGAGTTTTGTCCATTTTTGAGATCAATCCATAGGTGTAACGAGGTAAATCTTCGATTGGTTTAAATACCAGTTCGGGGTGATTAACGGCGCACAAAATGACACTATTGGCGATGGAGACTCCCAAGCCATTCGCGACTAGAGCACAAGCCACACCTGCGGAATGTGCTTCAATGCGAGTCATAGGTTTAATGCCATGCTGATAAAAAAAGAAGTCGATATCTTTTCTTGATGTACTTTGCCTGCCTAACAAGACTAATGGTACGCCATCGAGATCTTTGGCAGAAATGCTGTCTAGCTTACAAAGAGGGTGATCTTGTGGCATGACGCAAACGGATGTACCTGTGACCACGGTCTCAAATTCAAAGCGTGGATTCTCGTACAGACGAGTGAAGCCAATATCAGCCTCTCCACTGTGAATACACTGTTGAATATAACGATAACTGCCCGTTAAAATCTCAATCACTACCCCAGGATTTGCGATCATGATTTTCGACACAACTTTGGGGATTAATTCAGACGCAAACGTATAAGGCACCGCGATTTTCACCAACTCACGTACGAACGTCCCTTTTTTTATTTCGCTCGCTTGTTGATACAATAAATCGGCTTTATCAACCAATTCTGACACGGTTCGGAACAAACCTTCAACTTCGGGTTTTGCCACTAATCGGCCTTTGTGACGGGTAAATAGCTCAATCTCCAACTCTTGTTCAAGCTGAGCCAGCAAACGACTGACACCTGATTGGGACAAACCGAGCTGTGTGGCGGCAGCGCTGGTAGAACTCGTGTCAATGACGGCCTGTAAAGCGGTTAATTGTTTTATGTTCATAGTTCCGACCAAGTATAAAACTGCATAAGGTCATGCCAATGTGGCATACGGTTGTGCCGTTGTGTAATTAAGGGATATGTTTCATTTATACTACACACTTTTTGCATGGTGTGTGATTCAATCCCAGTAATGGAGTTACGATAATAATGAAAACAACGGAGCAAGTATTGCCACCAAATACTATAAATAGCGAAGAAATGGACAGCAGTAAACCGAAATCAAAAACGTTGAATCCAGTGATTATCCTGCTGTTTGTACTTTTAGCCGCAGTAATAATGACTTACTTTATCGATTCAGGACAGTTTGAACGAAATGGAAAACTGATCATTCCAGGTACTTACCAAGTGATTGAAAAAGAGATGTCAGTTCTCAATTTAGTCGGTATTTATCCTGAAGAGAGTCAAGCGAAAGCGGTCAGTTTATTAGACGCCTTAGTGAGCATTCCTAAAGCGATCGATAAACGTGCTGGTATGATCTTCATGGTGCTGTTTATTGGCGGTATGTTTGGCGTTCTAAATAGAGTCGGCGCTATTGAAACCGGACTCGAACGAATGTTATCCGTCACCAAGGGCAACGTTTATGTTTTGGTGCCCTGTTTGATGATCGTCTTCTCAATGGGCAGTACATTTATGGGGATGGCGAAAGAGTATCTGCTGGTGATCCCCATGGTGATTGCAATGGCGAGCCGGATGGGTATGTCCAATATCATCGGTTTGGCCATCGTAGCGGTACCTGTAAAAGTAGGTTACTTAGCGTCAATTACCAATCCTTATGCACTTTCTATTGCTCAACCTCTCGTTGGAGTACCTGTTTTTAGTGGTATGGGAATGCGTGTATTTGTTTACATAGTATTGATGATCATTGGTATTGCTTATGTGCTGCGTAGTATTCAAAAAGAGGCGAAGACTCAGAGTCTTTCATGCGATTGGGACTCGACACCACTGTCGCTACGTCATAAATTGATACTTTTATCATTAGCGCTTGGGGTCGGTTTTTTGGTGTATGCATCACAAACTTGGCATTGGAAATATAACGAATTGTCTGCTTATTACCTCGCTCTGGGTGTGCTTTTTGCCATTCTGGGTGGCTTAAGTGCAAACGATACGGTTAATGCGTTTGTTGATGGCATGAAGAAAGTATTGATTGCTGGTGTATTGATTGCACTTGCGACTTCAGTGGCTTTAGTGCTGGCGCAAGGGCAAGTACTCGATACCATCGTTTATAACTTAGCAAACTTAGTGGGTAATAATAATCCGACATTCGCAGCGTTTGGTATGTTCTTCTCGCAGCTGCTTATCGATGTGGTTATTCCATCCACTTCAGGTCAAGCTGCAGTGACAATGCCAATCCTGGCCCCTCTAGGTCAACTTGCTGGGGTGGATCCACATACTACCGTGCTGGCTTTCTTAATGGGTAACGGAGCGACAAATATCATTACACCGACATCAAGTGGATTGCTGATTTTCTTAGCAACAGCACGTGTTGGCTGGGGCGAGTGGGCTCGATATATCTTCCCATTCTTCTTAATGATTATTGCAAGTGCGATGGTGTTCTTGACCATCAGTTTAGCGGTATACGCATAGTAATTAAATTGTAGTAGCGGTTTGTAGAGCTTATGAAAATACTATCGAATGAAAAAATTGTCACCCGAGATGGCGTGATTCTGGCGACGGATGTTTATCTACCAGTAGATGGCAGTGGGCCTTGGCCTGTTGTGCTAGAACGTACACCTTATAACAAGTGTGCGCCCTCTCGTTCTGAAGTCTCACTTGACGGCAAACTGCTGTCTCGTGAAGAGATGGCTCAAGCGTTTACTGCGGCAGGTTTTGCTGTGGTATTTCAAGATTGTCGTGGTCGATACAACTCAACAGGCGTATTCACTAAATATGTCAATGAGGGTGAAGATGGTTACGATACGCTAGAGTGGTTGGTTAAGCAGAGTTGGAGTAATGGTAAAATCGGCACCATGGGGCTGTCGTATGCAGCCCACACACAGATGGCTGCCGCTTGCCTTAATCCACCTGGTTTGTCTTGCATGGCTTTAGATTCAGGTGGCTTTTCAAGTGCTTATCAATGCGGTATACGTCAAGGTGGCGCTTTTGAGATGAAGCAAGCTACTTGGGCACACCGCCAAGCTCTGAATAGCCCGGAAGCGAAAGCGAATCCAGTGTTGAAAAAGGCGTTGGAGCAAGAGGATATGATTGCTTGGTTCAAGCGTATGCCTTGGAAACCGGGGCATTCACCGTTAAGACACGTTCCTGATTATGAAGCGTATCTGTTCGAGCAGTGGTCAAAAGGGGCATTTGGCGAGTACTGGAAACAGTCAGGTATTTATTCTCTTGACCATTACCAAGACATTCCAGATATTCCAATCATGCTGATGTCGAGTTGGTATGATGTGTATGTCAAAAGTACGCTGGATAATTTCAAGGTACTACGCGAAAAAAACCGTTCTGCAACTGCTCTTATTATGGGGCCATGGTTACACGGTGATCGTAATAACACCTTTAGTGGCGATGTTGAATTTGGCCCGCAAGCTTCATTTGATAATAATATCTCGACTAACTGGCTTGATCACCGTCTTAACTGGTTTAAAAAATGGTTAATTGCTGAAGATAGCCCTGAGTCATACCTTGAGAAAGTGAGAATTTTTCAAATGGGTGGTGGCAGTGCTAAGCGAGATGAAAATGAGCGCTTAATTCATGGCGGTCAATGGATAACGGGAGAGGAGTGGCCATTAACTAACAGTGCAGCTCAGCGGTTTTATTTCCATCAGAATGGCAGCTTGCACCAAGATAAGCCAAGTTCTGAGTGTGGCAAAGTGCAGTATGTTAATGATCCATGTAAACCCGTACCCACCATTGGTGGAGCCTTAACATCGGGTAAACCTGTTTTTGTTGGTGGTGCATTTGATCAGTGTGAAGATCCTCGTTTCTTCGGCACTCTAGGTGATAATATTTCGCTGGCAGCTCGCACGGATGTAGTGGTCTTTCAAACGGAACCTTTAACTGAAGATCTTGCGGTTTCAGGTGCGGTGAAAATTCACCTGTTTATCGAAAGTGATGCGCCAGATACCGACTTTACTGCCAAGTTAGTCGATGTTTACCCTGCCAGTGAGGATTACCCAAAAGGGTTTGCGATGAACATTACTGACGGTATTTTTAGATGTCGCTATCATGATTCTTGGGAGCACCCGACGACGCTGCAAGTGGGTAAAGTGGTTGAGATTGTTGTTGAACCTTTTGCGACCTGCAATTTGTTTAAACAGGGTCACCGTTTACGTATAGAAGTGGCCAGTAGTAACTTCCCTAAATATGACGTTAACCCTAATAGTGGTGAGCCTGAAGGTTCTGCATTGTTGAAGAGAAAAGCACTGAATACTGTGCACGTCTCTTCTAAACATGCGTCATATCTTGAGATAGAAGTGGCTCAGTAGAACGTTATTTACGACGGGTCAGCATCCATATTAAGGAGACGTTTATCGTCTCCTTTTTTTAATTGGGATTATGGTAATTAAAGTCACGTAAATAATCGGCGAGAAGCTCAGGGGCAAGGGGTTTTGAAAAGTAATAACCTTGAATATAATGGCAATCTAATTCAGTGAGTAAATCAATCTGCTCTTTTATCTCTGCACCTTCTGCAACCACTAATATATCAAGAGATTTGGCCATGGCAATGATGGTTGAAACTAACGTTTTATCGTCATTGACAGTGTGCATATCACGAATGAAATCACGGTCAATCTTCAATACATCGATGGAGAAGCGTCGCAGATAGCTGATGGATGAGTAACCTGTGCCAAAGTCATCAAGGGCAATAGTACAGCCTGCCATTTGCAGTTGGTTAAGCATCACTAGGTGTCTGTCATTTTCTGGTGCTAATACACTCTCTGTTAACTCAAAGCAGATATTATAGGGTTGGAGTCCACTTTTTTTTATGATGTCTAGCCACAATGTTGCACTATTTTCATGGTGATGAAATTCATATATTGAACGGTTAACATTGAAAACGATATTTTGAAACCCTTTATCTTCTAGGATTTTTAACTGTTTACAGGCTTCTTTTAATACTATTTCCCCAATGGGTTTGATTAAATTAAAGCGTTCGGCAATGGGGATGAAATCAACCGGAGATACCCAAGTACCGTAGTGATTCCATCTAACCAGTGCTTCAAATTTGTTAACCGACTGGTTATTGACTGAAACAATCGGTTGGTAGACAACTTCAAAGTCGTTGTTGTCGATAGCAAGTTGCAGATCATTTTTAAGTTGGGTAATTCTTTTGGTGGTGTCTTGCATTCGTTTGGTAAAAAAACTGAATAAATTTCGACCATGCTCTTTGGCATCGTACATCGCTTGTTCGGCTTTTTTAAAGAGGCCATCAGGATTGGTGGAATCGTCAGGATGGAGGGCAATACCGATGCTGACGGTACAACTGGTGGTTCTGCCATCGATATGAAAGGGTTTGTCAAAGATGCTCTCTATCTTAAGGGCAAACTTCTCTGCTTCTTTATCATTAACAATATTGGGGACGAGTAGAGTAAATTTATCACCACCAGCACGAGCAATGGTGTCTGTCCCTTTAACAATGCTTTTTAATCGATTGGCAATGAGAATCAACAATCTGTCGCCGAATTTATGGCCGTAGGTGTTATTGATGTTTTTAAACAGATCGATATCGATGTAATAGACCGCTGTTTTTCTGCCATTGTTATTCAGCGAAATTTTTTCCATTCTCTCGTACAGTAGGGTCTTATTAGCCAGTTTAGTTAAAGGGTCGAAATATTTTTGGCGCTCTATTTTATTCTTGGCTTTGTCGTATTCTGTAATGTCTGAGAAAAAAGAGACATAGTGGGTAAGTTGTTGTTGTTTATTGTGAACAGCGCTGATAGATACCCAATCAAGCGAGTTTTCATCGTTTTTTCTTCGGTTCCAAATTTCACCCTGCCATGTTCTGTTTTTTTCTATCTCAGTCCACATTTTTTGGTAAAACTTACTGTCATGAATACCGGAATTCAGAATGTTGGGTTGCTTTCCTAGCACCTCTTGTTTGCTAAAACCAGTAATGTCGGTGAAGGCTTGATTGACATGTATGATCTCGCTTTGATCATCGCAGATGATGATGGCTTCTTGGCTGTTTTCAATTATGGTGTTGGTTAGCTCAAGCTCTTGGCTGTAATGCTTTTTATGCAGCTCTTTTTCGATAAGTCCGGAGAAGAGTAGAAATAGGGTTTCGATCTCTTTTGAGTTTTGGATAGGAGTGGTGTAGAGGGAGACCAGTAAGGCAATCGTCTCCCCATCAACATTACGCAGAGGTACCCCAACATACCCCTCTATGCCCATTTCAATTAAGAGTAGGTCATCAGGGTATAAAGCTTGAATTCCAGCGGTGTGAGTACACACCTTTTCATGGCACACATTAGCACAAGGCGTTTGTTCTAATGAGTACGATATATTATCTAATAATTTATCGCCTTGGCATAAAGCGATGGTGGTAGCAGTGTCGTGGCTACTGTTTAAGGTAGCGATGAAGACAAAATCAGCAGAAATTGCGTTGCTTAACGCTAAACAGATATCAGCAAAAAAGTTGGTATTATTAATATTTGCCAAGCTCTTAATAATACCTTCAATACGGTGATCAGTCATAATCGGCATTCTTCTCTATTCCTATTAATATAAGTATAGATAATGACTATTAATTACCAAATTTTTGACCAAAATAACCGTTAATTATTGTTATTTTCTTGCTTTCTTATTCGTTATTTTCTTGACGTAGAGTATGTTGGTAAACGCTAATCCATTGTTGCAGCTGCATTGA
The DNA here is from genome assembly GCA_016764915.1 of Aliivibrio sp. Lineage (GTDB taxonomy): Bacteria > Pseudomonadota > Gammaproteobacteria > Enterobacterales > Vibrionaceae > Aliivibrio_A. The sequence goes on from JAESQY010000153.1 coordinate 10,792, forward strand.
ATTGGTCATTGTCGACCTATTGGTTGGGCAGTTTGCTAATAGTAAGTTGATATTCACCATAGCTCATTGCTGAGTAGCTAATTGAAAAGAATATCGCGTTCTCTTCAACTAATATGTTGGCTGAGTACGGTCGTGTATCACTGATGGACTTTACGGTTACCCCATAAAAATCAAAAAAGCACGAAACATACACAATCCAACAAGGTTAAGTTGTAAAGTTAAGTTATCATCAAGAGTTATGTCTGAACAAGATGATTTGTTCAAACAGTTAACGACGTATTTCCCAACATTATAATTGAGAGGCTAACATTTTAGCCGTGCGGGTAGCGCGAGCACCGGTGCCATTGGTTAGTACCACAACGACCATATTCTTTGATGGCACCACAAAATATTGCATTTTATAACCCAGGCCACTGCCGCCGTGACCAATCATTTCAATGCTGTTATGAAACCAGGTTTTTGTCCCATTACCAAGCGCAAACTCCTCACGCTTCTTTTTCACTTTTTCAATCATTTCAACGTAACGACCTTGATAAAGGATGCTGTTGACACTGGTTTTCGAAAGTAGGCGAACGCCATCTAATTCGCCACCATTAAGTAGCATCTGGCCAAAGCGTGCCAGATCATTGCCGGTACCCATTAAAGAGGTCGAGGCACTGAAATCAGTGTAGAGAGTTTTTAGCCAGTACATGTCATCAATGCGCTTTTCTGAAAGGGATACCATTCCACCTTCGGGGCCGTTGTAGTCAATTAAAGGCGTGATAAAGTTGTAGTGAGGGTGAGCACCAATAGCCGCTCTCTCTAACATATCATCACGATACACAAAATCACTGCTGCTCATTTTTAGTGGCTTGAGAATATGTTGGCGGACGTAATCTTCATAGCTGCCATCAGTGACCGAATCAATAATGGCACCGAGTAAGATGTAGTTGATATTGCGGTATTCGCTGTCACTGCCTGGAGCCCAATCTACGGTGCGGAAATTTTGCAATTCACTTTTCACCAGAGCCAAATCACCGACATAAGGCTGATCACTGAAATGCAGCCACTTAAACATATCAAGTTGAATGTTTGGCAGTCCAGAGCGATGACTCAATAAATTTTTAATGCTGACCTTAATTGGATCGCCTGAGCTGTCAACGGGCACGAATTCAGGCAGGTAGTCGGTAATAGACGTATTAAGTTCCAGTTTTCCTTTTTCAACTAATTGCATGATAGCCACAGCGGTAAACGATTTTGTTGCCGAATAATAGTGGTAAATATTGTTAGTATTTGCTTTGGCACCAGTAATACCGTTACTCACCCCATACGCTTTCGAAAAGATGGTTTTTCCCTCCTTTATAACGGTTACGTTCATCGCTGGAGGCAGGTTTATATCAATTTGTGCGTCAATGTAGCGTTCGACATCGTCTACTGATGTTATTGCCGGATTTGGGATATTTTCCGGTGCAAAGAGGAAATAGGGTGAGACATAAGCTACCGCTACGAGAGTGATAACGGACAGCACGGAAATAACGATTTTGAATATTTTTTTGAAACCCATAGTGCAGATAACTCTTACATTGAAACCAATTACCTCAGTATGATTTAATTATCAAGAAAGAGAAGTCGTGACCGGACTTTTTCATAACTTTAGGTGTAAAGCTTGATATAGGTGGGAGCAGGAGAAAAATCAAAATTAAATTGTGTTGAAAGTGACTCAAAAATTCAGATGAAAAACCCTTGGTACTGCTTAGGTGTAATGGCCAAACGTCTTTTAAAATGGCGTTGGAAATGACTTTGGTCAGCAAAGCCTAATTGGGATGCAGTCTCGACTAAGCTGGTTCCATGCTGTAGCAGTTGGCGATTAAACGTAGCTCGGGTGATTGATAGTGTACGAGTCACTATCACTCTTTTAGTGATTCATAAGTCGCATTCTGTAACGCGGTCACCTCTTGCAAAATATTACCTTCCAAAGCGGGCATCTCTTCACTTAATTTAACATCCAGGCCTGGGACGATAGAGAGGCAAACATTACGAAATTCAACATCTTCTCTTACTAAGTTTTGATTATGAAAAGTAATGAATTGGTCATACAGGTTGCTCTCTAACTGAACAATTTGTTCTTCGGTTAATTTGACTTGGGCGATACAAACATTGGGTCGTATGCTGTACTTGTCTTGATGGTTTTTAAAGCGTTCAACAAAGAGAGTATCTAATGGCGTGTTCTCTGTGGTGATAAAACGGACCGATGGTTTTAGTTGAATTCGTTTCTTCTCAATGATTTTTAGATACCCCATGATCTCTAATGCTCTTAAGTAATGGGATATGGATTGATCGCTTAAATCATGTTTTTTCTGAATTTTTTCAACGGAATACTTTAATGAACTCAGCATGTAGATAAAATCATATAAAAAAGGAAACTGAGCAAACGTGATGTTATTGTTCTCTGGAATAGCTTTAGTATTAAAGTGCTGCAGCTTTTTTGCGACGACGGATAATTGCAGAATATCCGTGTTTAAAAAGGTGCAGTAGTACGAGATTTTGTCAATGCCTAAGCTAGTATTGTGAAACTGCCGCTTTAGACTGCTTACTGGGACTTGGCAATTTTCAGACATCTGTGTGAAGCTGATATTTTGCGTTTTCATTGTTTCTCGTAAAGCTTCGAGTAGATATTTTGCTGAAATGGACAATGTTAATACCTTATCTTGATTCCATCGATAGTGCTAATTTTTATCGATGGTTGAGTATAACTCAGTGTTCATTGTTACTTTTGATAAGTTTATCATAATTGAGAATTAGAGTTGGTACGCTTGTCATACCTTCGACACTTCATTGATGAAACTGTCAAAATAATGTTAATTGCTCGGTTAGTTAGTAAAATATGCATTAGAATTAGTAGGTGAAATCTAATTTATCACTATATGAAACTGGCAGTATTACTTTTTGATACTGATTAAGTTATTAATAATAATTTCTTATTGATAACTTAATCGGGTGGTATGCTTCCCATGACTTCGGAACACACTTTCGACGTCAAGGTTTTTGGAAGCCTCTTGTCCAATAACCGTAATGTATTTTTTAAATATCTATCTTTGAACCTAGAATTCGGTTAAAAGATGCATCGACCCCCTGTCGAAGCATCTTTTTTTTTGCCTGTTGAAAAATGGTGGCTTCACTGAGCACACACACTCTCTTTTATTGCTTGTTAGGTTCAAGAAGTAAACGGTCATTCTTTTTTACTCCTTTAGTTACAATCCACATCTTATCTTGAAAAGGTACCGTTTCAACCAATCTTGGTACTACACTGTTATCCTCTTTAATCAGCTTCACATATTGCAGCTGACCGATTCGGTATACTGATGAGGATGGAATGATCAGTGCTTTATTACTCCCTGTTTTAATTGATACTTTCGCGTAACTGCCTGGGTACAATTGGTGCTCACTGCTTGTGTCAATGTTGAGTTTCACCACAATACTGTGAGAGTTAGCATCGGATGATGGATTGATTTCAGAAATATGGCCATTGAGTTGAATCTGTTGCTCAGGCAGAGAGACAGGCCAAGATTGGTTGAGTGCCAGTTGATGACGTTGACTGGCCGCGACATACGCTTGCATCACCATAGAGTTGGGATTGTACATGGCTATCATGTTCACACCGGGTGAGGCGATGTCGCCTTTATTGACATTTTTTTGAGTGATTAATCCATCGAATGGTGCGGCGATAATGCTGTATCCGTAGGTGGTAGTCGCTTCATCAAGAGAGGCTTGTGCTTGTTTAAAGTTTGCTTCTGCCGATTGCAGGGTACTTAACGCGCTATCGAGTTTTGACTGCGCCACCAGTTTTTTACTGATCAGTGATTTCGCTCTGGCGTGCTCTTTTCTCGCGATATTAAGTTGAGCTTGAGCACTGGCAATCGCTTGCTCTGTTTGACGCACACGTGCATTGAGATCGAGGTTATCCAGCCTAACTAAGATATCTCCTGCTTTTACCTTATCACTAACATCAACCAATACATCGGCCACTTGCGCGGTAATTCGGGCTGATAACATCGCTTTTTGATTGGCGATGATCGAGCCAGTATAGGTTTGCCAAGCGTCGACCACTTGCGAGCTCACCACAGTAGTAGGTTGTGATTGATACTTAGGTGACTGAGTGGGCAGCAGCGCCGTATCGAGTTTCTTTTCAAAACCGCCTGCCATCATGACAAACAGCAATCCTAATCCGATAAATGCAAAAGCAATAATGAGTTTGTTTTTCATTGGTCTGACTCCTTTTGGACGGAAGTAACCGTAATGCCATGCGCAGCTTGGTTAGCATAAACTAAGTGATACACCACCGGAATCACCACTAAAGTAAATACGGTTGAGGCGGTAATACCGAAGATGATGGCCCACGCGAGGCCGTTGAATATTGGGTCTAAGGTGATAACGATGTTTCCCAGAAGAGTGGTTCCCGCGGTGAGTAGTATCGGTCTCATCCTAACCGCACCTGCTTTTATTAATGCGCTCTGCAGTGGCTCGCCCGCTTTGAGAGATTGCTGAATAAACTCAATCAGGACCAGTGAATTTCTCACCACGATGCCTGCCAGCGCGATCATGCCTATCATGGCGGTGGCGGTAAACAGTACCGGATTAGGTATGCCATTTATTTGCGTAGTACCTAGCATATTAAGAATCCAAAAACCGGGCATGATGCCGATTACGGTAAGAGGGATGGCTAACATAATAATGCCGGAGACAGCAGGTAGACCGGTTTGCAGCACCATGATGACAAACACACCAAGCAGCGCGATCCCATAACCGATGCCGAGATCCCTAAACACATCTAGGGTAATCTTCCACTCGCCTTCACCACTCCACTCTACAGAAATGTCTGAGTTAACGGCCCATTGATCGCCACCACCATTATTAAAGTAGTGTCGAGAGCTGAGGCTATTCATGACTTCGCCTTCTATTATGTGAGCATCACTCTCTCGTTGATCAGTCATGATATCGGCCACAATTTCAGACGGCACTCGACCCACGGATTCACCATACACGTAAACGACAGGTTTTAAGTTCTTGCGATAGATTGGCTGTTCAGAGCCCATCAATACAAATTGACCAAGTTCAGAGAGTTGCACCATCGCACGTCCGGCATCGATAACCTTTCCTTTTTCGATGGTTTTAGTGATGCCTTGAGCGCCGCGTACATAGAGCTGATTCAGCTGGTTAAGGTTGTCTCTTTTGTGCATGGGGAGGCGAACGATGATGGGCAACGGGTGCAGTTCGCTTTTGTCTTGTAAGTAACTGATGGCCATGCCGTTGTTTGCTGCTAGCAATGTTTGGTTAATATCATAGGTGGAGATACCAGAGAGTGCGGCTTTCTCTTGATCAACGATAAACTGCCAAGTGTCGATTCTTCCTTGAATGGAGGTATCCACCTCAGAAACAAACGGCTCTCTTTTCATCCGAGTGGCGACCTGTTTGGCGGCTTGTTGAATCTCTGTGTAGGGAGTATGTGCACTGCCATAAACTTCAGCGGCAAGTGTCGCTATGACGGGCGGACCTGGCGGGGTTTCGACCAGTTGAATATTGGCGTGATGCTGGCTGGCTATAACCTCTAGGTCATGGCGAATTCTCACCACCAACTCATGAGACTGTTGGGCACGTTGATTTTTTTCGGCCAACACAACGCGGAGCTCGCCTTGATAGGCTTGGTCACGCATAAAGTAGTGGCGGACCATACCATTGAAATCCATTGGGGAAGCGATGCCTGAAAATGCTGAAATTGATACCACTTCAGGCACCCGTTGCAGATAATCACTAAAGTCACTCAGCGCATTAGAGGTGAGCTCAATACTGCTCTGTTCAGGCATATTGACGATGATCTGAAACTCATTTTTATTGTCATAAGGCAGCAGTTTTAGCGGCACCAAACGCAGCGCGGGCAACGCGGCAGAAAAAGCAAATAGAACCGCAATCAGCAGTAAGAAGAGTTTGCTGTTGCGTCGACTGTTGAGCAGTGGCGTGAGTAAACGGTAATAAAATCGATAGAATAGTGACTCTTCGAGTTGATAGTGGCCTTTTTCGTGAGCCGTTTTTAAGATCTTTTTTGCCAACCATGGTGTGATGAGAAAGGCAACGGCAGTACTGAACACCACACTGACAGGCACATTAAAAGCCAGCGGTGCCATGTAAGGCCCCATCATTCCTGTAATGAAAAACATCGGAGTAAACACCACCACAATTGCTACCGTTGACATCAGAAGTGCGCTGCGGATCTCCGCCATGGCTAAAATAATGGCGTTGGATTTAGAGAGATCTTTGCGTTTTAAAAAGCGTTCGATGTTATCGATACTGGCAATGGGGTCATCAACGATGAGGCCGAGTGCTAAAATTAACGCAAATAGGGTGACTCGGTTAATGGTGTAACCAAACGCCAAGTCCATCGTCAAGGCGGCGCCGTAACTGATGGGAATGGCAATCCCGACCACTAAGGCAGATCGCCAATTAAGGAACACACCAATAAACACCACGACGGTAAGAATCGAGATACCCAAACTGGCGATTAAGTTACCCACTTTCTCATTGGCGGTATCCCCGTAGTTACGGATGATAGAGAGATTGACATGGTCAGGAAATTGCTGGGAAACCATCTGATTGAGCTGAGCGACCGCGTCATCGGCAACCCAAACCGCATTACTTCCCTTTTTCTTGGCGATAGCAATGAAAACTGCAGGGTAGGGCTCATTGGTTCGCTGTTCAAATTGAGTCGCGGCAGGGCCCCAAGTAAACCAGGTTTGATTATCGGCCGTATCGGCACCATCGGTCACCGTCGCAATGTCTTTAAGATAGACGGGGTGGCCATTGACCACATTGATCACACTGTTTTCAACCTGTTGGCTGTTTTGAAAAAACTGACCGCTCTCTAATTGAAAGCGCACACCATTTTGGTGAGTGCTACCTAATTGTTGATGTCGATTAGTGACAGAGAAAGCGTGTTGAATATCGTCGATGGTGGTCATTCGACTGGCCATCGCGGCAGCGTCTAACGCGATATTAATACTGCGAGGTGTGCCACCCACCACTGTTACGGTATTGGTATCATCAATCGCTTGCAGTTGGTCAACCGCTTGCTCTGCGATTCGTCTTAGTTGTGCATTACCCGTTAGGTCCGGTTCACTGCTATACAGTGCGGCAACCACCACTGCTACATCATCAATTTCAATCGGTTTGATGATCCAGTGTGTGACAGAGGAGGGGATACTGTCTTGATTGGAGTAGATCTTGTTATAGAGTTTGACTAACGAGGCTTCACGCGGTTCGCCAACATAAAATCGAACGGTGACTTGGGCCGTTCCTTTAAAGGAGGTGGAGTAAACATCTTCGACGCCATCAATTTGACTTAACAGTTTCTCAAGGGGTTGAGTGATTTGACTGTCTATTTGCGATGGACTCAACCCGGGGGCTTGCACTAAAATATCGGCCATCGGCACAATGATTTGCGGATCTTCTTCTCGCGCCGTCATGGTCAGTGAGACAGCTCCTGCCAGCAGCAGGGTAAAGATTAAAATAGGAGGGAAGAAGCTATTGAGAAACTTCCCTACGATACCTGATTTAACGTCCATGATACTCCCTCCAATTGTCTCTTTTTTTAATGGCTTGTCTCTTGAGTAACCACTAACTCTGGGTTGCTACGATTGGCGATGATACTGCCTAGCCAGATACCAATCAGCATAGTTGAAATAAACAGATAAACCGTGCTATTTCCACTCGACAGTGACGTCACCACTGGGCCTGGACAAAAACCAGCAATGCCCCAGCCAACCCCAAAAGCAAGTGAACCAGTGACTAAGCGAAAATCAATCTTGTTCTTTTTAGGCAGATGGAATTCCGTGTGACACAGAGGTCGGCCCATTTTTTTTATCACCAGTAGATAAATAGGCATAAACACCATTACAGCGCCGCCCATCACAAACAGTAAGCTTGGGTCCCAGCTGCCAGCAAGATCAAGGAAATTGAGCACGTTGTTAGGGTCAACCATGCCGGAGATCATCATGCCGAAACCAAACAGCAAACCCGACACTAAAGCGATAAATCGATTCATTGCATACCCTTAAAAGTGAAATCGTAAATAGACAGTGAAAAAAGCGGCAGCCATAAAAATAAGCGTCGCCACAATGGATCGGCTGGAGAGCCGTCCCATGCCACAGATACCGTGACCACTGGTGCATCCATTCGCTAACTTGGTGCCAATCCCGACTAATAACCCTGCAATAGCGACCCAAACCGTTGACGTTTGTGGCAGAGATTGCGGCAATGAGAAGCCAAATAGTGGTGCTAACATTCCAGCGGCAATCATGCCAATAAGAAATATCACACGCCAAGAGGTGTCGGTTTTTTTAGGCTGTAAAAGCCCAGATAAAATACCGCTAATACCAGCAATTCGGCCGTTTCCAAGCAACAATAGTGCTGCTGAAAGACCCAATAACACACCACCAAACAGTGCAGCCCAAGGTACTTCTGTGATCATTTTTTACTCCAAAAGATTATCGTCGTGACAGTAAATCGTTTGTATTGCTGTTAACAGTTGCGCTGTTTTTTTATCGCTTAGAGAGTAAAAGACACTCTGAGCCTCTTTTCTAAATGAAACTAATTTATTCTCTTTAAGAATGCCAAGGTGTTGCGAAAGAGCAGACTGACTTAAAGAAGAGTGACTCTTGAGATCTTTGAGTGCTTGTTCGCCATGAATAAGGTGACACAACACCATCATACGTTCTGGGTGTGCTACTACCTTTAACCAATCGGCCACCTCGGCGGCTTTATCTTCAACCTTGCTGGCATCGAAACGATTTGAATTCATCATAAGCACTCCTTCTTGGTCTAGTACTGTAATAATTGCATTAAGTTAAGTCAATGCTAATTTAGTTATTATTTTATTAGGTTAAATTAAATTAGACAATGCTTAATTAATATTTTATAGTTATTACACATTAATGAGAAGGGATAAATTATGTCTTTAGATAATGCAATCAGAGTATTTGCAGGTGTGATGATTTTGATATCGGTTGGGTTAACTCACTGGGTTCATCCCAACTTCTTCTATTTCACTCTGTTTATTGGGCTGAACTTGATTCAAAGTGCCTATACAGGGATCTGCCCAGCAGCTTGGGTATTTAAAAAATTAGGCTTTAGCTAAGCATTAATTCATTACATTATAAGATTTATTTCCGGAGTAATACGATGACAAAAATTGTAATAGTAGGCGGTGTTGCTGGTGGCGCTTCAGCAGCAGCAAGAGCACGTCGATTAAGCGAAGACGCTGAAATAATTATGTTTGAGCGCAGCCCTTATGTCTCTTTTGCCAATTGCGGGTTGCCTTATCACATAAGCGGTGAAATCAAAGATCGCAGTAAGCTACTGTTGCAAACACCGGAAAGTTTCTTAAGCCGATTTAATGTGGATGTTCGCGTTCAAAGTGAAGTGATGAGCATTGATCGTCAGCAAAAAACAGTGACCATACGAACGCTGGCTGACAGTAATGAATATGTAGAGAGTTATGATTTTCTGCTGCTCAGCCCCGGCGCAGCTCCAGTGGTTCCCCCAATTCCAGGCATTGATAACCCACTGACTCACTCATTACGAAATATTCCTGATATGGACAAGATTTTGCAGTCCATTGCGCTTAATAAAGTAGAGCATGCTACCGTGGTTGGCGGCGGATTTATTGGTTTAGAAATGATGGAAGCCTTTGTTCATCTTGGCATTAAAACCACGTTAATTGAGCTCTCTAATCAAGTGATGACACCAGTCGATAGAGAGATGGCAGGGTTTGTTCATCATGAAATACGCAATCAAGGGGTCGATCTTCGACTTGGCGTCGCACTTGAGTCAATCAAATATACCGCGACCGACACGATTGCTAGTCTAGAGTCTGGCGAGTCCACCGACCACCAACACCTTGCGGGTCATCTAGAGTTAATGCTCAACAGTGGCGAAACTCTGGATACTGATCTGCTTATCATGGCGATAGGGGTTAAACCTGAGACTAAGCTAGCCGTTGCTGCAGGTCTAGAAATCGGAGCATTAGGTGGAATAAAAACCAACGCCAATATGCAAACCAATGATCCTTCTATCTATGCGGTAGGCGATGCGATTGAAGAACCCGACTTTGTTACTGGGCAGCCTGCATTAGTGCCATTGGCAGGGCCCGCTAATCGTCAAGGACGTATGGCGGCAGATAATATGTTAGGCCGCAAGCAGACCTATCAAGGCACTCAAGGTACGGCAATTTGTAAAGTATTTGACTTGGCTGTTGGCACCGTGGGCAAAAACGAAAAGAGCTTACAGCGTGATGGCATCGATTATGAAAAAGTGTATGTCCACACCGCCAGCCATGCTGGTTACTATCCGGGCGCTGAAATTGTGTCGTTTAAAATGCTGTTCTCCCCAGAGTCAGGGAAAATATTAGGCGCGCAAGCAGTGGGTAAAGATGGCATTGATAAACGAATCGATGTGATGGCCGTGGCTCAGCGCGCAGGTATGACGGTGGATCAACTGCAACACCTTGAACTCAGCTATGCGCCGCCCTATGGCAGTGCCAAAGATGTGATTAACCAAGCGGCATTTGTTGCCAATAACCTCATGCAGGGCGACTCAACAGCGATTCACTTTGATGAGATCGATCACTTAAGTGAAAACCAACTGCTGCTCGATGTTCGAAATCCGGGTGAGTTAAAAAATGGTTGCTTACCGGGAGCGGTCAACATCCCAGTCGATCAGCTGCGTCAGCGCATGGATGAGTTACCAAAAGAGAAAGAGATTGTAATTTACTGCCAAGTTGGGCTGCGTGGAAACGTTGCGTACCGACAATTGGTTAACCGTGGATATAAAGCTCGTAACTTGATTGGCGGCTACCGTACGTATAAGTTTGCTCAAGTATAAAGCTCGAAACTACTTGGAGGGAATGTTGTTCCCTCATTGATTACAAGCTAAAGTTTAGGTTCTATTTAATTGGGGCACACATAGCCAAATAGAAAGTTCTTATACTGGTTATCATTAAGATTTGTTGTTAATTGTCAGACTTACTCGATTGGCTCTACAAAATAGCTCGGATGTGTGCACCGGATTATTGTTATCATCAAGACCGAGTTTTTGGATATAAAACAGTGGTTCACCTACAGAGCATTTCAACAACTTCGATTCAAAACTACCAGCCATTTTTACGTGAATCACTTTGTCATCCTTCAGCACATTGGTCTTATACTCCTCTCGCAATAAGCGGTACGTAGAGTCACCAATCCTGTATTTCTTATCGAAGTCTTTGTAAGTATCGAGAGGGATATGAGAGCAGTCTATAAAAAATGGTTCGTCATCAAGCCACATAACACGAAGAAGTTTTAAAAATTTGCTGTTGTGGGGAACATTGAGTTTTGTGCAATGGCGTTCTGATGATACTACTTCACATGAGATGGTGATTTGCTTTGTGTTACGATTATTATCGATGCCGAAATCAGTGAAGCCTCCTACCTCTAACAGTTCGTTTTCAATTTTCTCATTGATGACGAATGTGCCTTTGCCTTGATAAGTATTTAATATGCCTTCTTCAACTAATTCCTTGATTGCTTTTCTGACGGTGATTCGACTTACGTCATACGTATCGCAAAGGTTTTTTTCTGATGGGATTTTTGTATTTGGCCTATATTCTTTGTTATCTATCGACTCTATTATGCCTTGTTTAACTTTTGCATATAAAAGATTGCTTGCTGCCATATTATCCTCTTATCTATTATGGAGGGCTTGACTGCCCACCTTTGAATTACCACGCTCCTTGGTACTGCACTGTCAAAGCCGCGCTTTTAGAACCAATAACCATGCACTCACGAAGCGGCTTATCTTTTACTATGCCATTTAAAAAACCAGCTATGTAAGAATCGCCAGCGCCCATAGTATCGACTGCATCTACCTTAATGATGTTACAGGTTATAAATTCCGTCCCATCAAACAAGATGCTTCCATTTTCGCCCAATGTAACAACAAGAATATTAGCACCATTAGCATGAAGCTTTATCATCAATTGACGTAGCATTGGCGTATCTTCGCTACCAGACATAAATGCATAATCAATGTGTGGAATAAGCGTTTCTAATAGTTCACTGTCCCAACAGTCAGAAAAGTCAAATGACGTAGTCATACCTTTCATCTTGAGTTGTTCAAAATATTGGTCGCAGAAGCCCCAAATGCCACCATGAACCATATCGTGACTCAATATAAAATCAGTGTCATTCGATGATAATTCAAAATCTTTTGTGACACCATAAGTTGATTGGCCAAAGACGCGTTCTGCACCATCAAGTGTAACGTTTGTTACTGCCGTGAGTCCGTTTTTTACATGAATATGAGTAACATCTACTTTTTTTATTTTAATATCGTTAATTATTTGTCTGCCGTAATCGTCCGTTCCAACCCAACCGACATATGAACTATTTACGTTAAAACGTTTACTGTATACCGCAACATTGACAGAGTTGCCACCGGAGAAGAACTTCTGTTCATCATGATAAGCATCAATACAGTTATCACCTATAGTAACTATTTTTTTCATCATGTTATCCAAAGCCCCTCAAAAGGGGCTGAAATAGTGAGTGGTTATTGATTAATTAATAGTGGCGTAATCCACCGTATGCACGACGATCATCTGGGTTGTGGCCTTTTGCTTCTGAATGGTAGAAGTAAATCCACTCTAAAGGAACGAACATAACAAATGGTGAAACCCAATCATGTAGATCGTGATCAAGTTCATCATTATCAATCACAACAAGGTTATCAGTGTATTGCTCGATGAAGTTGATAGCACGTTGCGTCGTGCGTCGAGTGCTATCCGTATTTTGAAGAACCATAAAGCAAGAGTCAGCATCTACGATTTCTAATGCGCCATGACGGAACTCTCCGGCTTCGATACAAGAACCGTTTGTCCAGGTGAACTCCAGGCACGACACAATTCCTTCTTTGTAACCTAGTGGGTTAAGCATACCAGCCGAAACGGTATAGATAAGACTCCAATCGCTTGTCTTCTCACCAATCGCTTTTCCTTTTTCTTCCCACTCAGTAACGAGACGTTCTAATATAGGAGGAAGCTTCTGAAGATCGGCCATGATGGCTTCTACTTCTGGGTTTGGCTGTGTTAGGCGAATAAACTCACCAACAACTGCATAAGAAAGGAGTAAGTGAATTTCCCAGATACAACCACCATGGTAAGCAACAACATGGTCGGCACCGATATTAGCAATAGGGTTTGTCTCTTTGCTGGTAAACACCATTGTTAGAGCGCCTGCATTCATACCCAGCCTAACGGCGTCAATCACTTCTTGCGTTGAGCCGTAATCTGAAATACCAACAACCGCACATTTCTCATCTAAACGGAATGGAGGGGTATCAATAAATGTTTGAGCAGAGATCGCCTCGCACTGAATTGTAGAGTGGGCATTAGCCATCATTGCGGCTGTTTTAGCTGCGCTCAAAGGCGAACCACAAGCAACGAAGTAAATGCGGTCAATGCCACGACATACCATTTCGTTAACAACACCATTTACATATGGCATCTCTTCAGACAGGATTTTTTCAACTTCTTGAACCATTGATTCAGTGACAAGAAAGTCGCAGGTTGCTTTATCGATTTGAATTGCTTTTTGGTTTGACATGTTAGTGTCCTTATTTATTTTCTATATTTTGCCAATTTAATGGGGCTAATGGGTACTAAACTTTATTCTTACGTTCGTAGTAGTAGTAAGCTGGTAGGCCAGTTGCGATTGCGATAATACCTGCAATTAGACCGTTGATTGGTGCCCATAAAAACGTTGAAGCAACTAGAATTAAGCTAGATCCTACCGCTGTGATCAACATGAACTTGTAGAGTGGAGTGCGCCACATTGGCGAGTAATTTGATTGTTTACGGCACCAAATGATTGATGCGAAAGTAAGTGTTTGCTTGAAACAAAGAACCAAGGTGAAATAACCAAGAAGTGTAGTGATGTCAGCAAGGAAGAGGAACATGATGCCGACTAGACATTGCACAATGATTGAGAATTTAGGTGTTTCAGTTTTAGGGTCAATTTCACTAAACTTCTTAAACCAAAGATTGTCATCTGCCATCGCTTTTTGTAGGCGAGGTTGGTACATGATTACGCTAGACAATGAGCCACAAATTACAATCAGGCCTGCAATCGCAATAAATGTACCTGCCCATTCGCCAAACACTGGAATATGGCGTAATGCATCAGCCATTGGGGTCGATGATTCTATTAGCTCAAGATATGGCATATTACCTGTCATTACGATAGCAAGTGCTACGTACAAAATCATAACGAAGATACAAGACCCAATTAGAGCGCGGGGCATATTTTTTTCTGGGTTTTTTATTTCGCCAGTCATATAACAAACTGAATTCATTCCGGTATAAGACCAGCTTGTTGCGGAGATACCTGCAAGTAGTGCAAGAATGCCAACGCCGCCAACCGTTTTTCCATCTTCAATTATTGGTAGTGGATCAGAAAAGTGTTCTGGGGAAATATAGAACAGACCAAGTCCAATAACTAAAATGAATGGCAATATTTTTACAGCAGTAATAATAGTTTGGAATAGCGCGCCTTCTTCTACAGATCGTAGATGAATACACATAAAACCAAGAATTAATACAGTGGCAATAAGCTTACCTATCATTGGGTCAATATCGATGAAGTAGCCCATATAACTTACAATTGCTAAGGAGAGTATTGAGAGTGACGGAGTATCGCCAGCCCAAAATGTTGTCCAGCCAGAAAGGAAAGCAAGTGGCCGTGAACCCGCATTTTTTAAATAAACATAGTCGCTCCCGTTAACTGGATACGCGGTTGATAGTTCAGCATAAATACACATCTGCGGAACTATTATTAGCCCGCCAATTAAAAATGCTAAAATTGTCATCATTGGGGAACCAGCAGCGCCAGCTACCTCACCAACTGAGACAAATATTCCACTTCCGACCGTGGTTCCGATAGCTATTGCTAACGCGCCCCATACACCGACTTTTCTTGTTAATTCAGACATAAAAAGTACCTCCAGAAATAATTAATTATTGATTGCTATAGCAATCAGCATTTTGTGTTTTTATATTGCATGCATATTTGGTTACGTTATTAAATCCTTACCGTTTTGTGGAAAGAAAACACAATATAATAAGACATGACAAGTATGACAACCCATAACAAGTGTAAGTGGGATCGTCGTCATAAATTCTGTTTGTAGATTAAAAGCATTTAATAAACACGAGAAGAGTTGCTTTTTTACTAAATTAGGTGAGGACAAACCAGTTAGTGTGAGGCTTTGTGATTCATTGGACTGATTGTTAAAGTTTATAGCATATGCCATAAACTGGGTATATAGTATAAGTAGCATATGCCAACTAGCAATTACAGGAATCTCATGCTAAGACCAAAAATCCCAAGAAATATTTGTGGGCGCTCTGCTGACGGTTGCTTTAAACCTAGCAGGATTCCAATGAGTTA
The DNA here is from genome assembly GCA_016764915.1 of Aliivibrio sp. Lineage (GTDB taxonomy): Bacteria > Pseudomonadota > Gammaproteobacteria > Enterobacterales > Vibrionaceae > Aliivibrio_A. The sequence continues at coordinate 26,298 of JAESQY010000153.1, forward strand.
ACTTGAACAAGTTCAACTTGCCAATGATGAGTTTGAGACGGTACTCCATGAAAGTCTCTCTCCAATACAAAGAGGAGTAGCTCTCTTCTCTCCCGCATTTATAAGAGGCTTGGGTATTTAACAAAAGAATGAGTGAAACATGAATAATCCGAAGAAAATAATTTTACAAAATGAGATTCAGGAATGCGACGTATTCAAGTCAACGTTTCTCTTAGATAAAGTGAATAAACAAAAAAGTCATCAACACTGTATGTTATGTGGCACACAATCATCTTTCGGTTTGAAACTTGATTTTTATAATGATCAAAAGGGTGTCGTTTGGGCAAAGGCTAAAGGCAGTATTCATCAGCAAGGTTATCAAGGGATTTTACACGGTGGTTTTATTGCTGCGTTACTTGATGCAGGTATGTGCCATGCAATTTTTAATCAAGGTGTTGAAGCTGTAACTGGCGATATAAATATTCGCTACCTTGCAGAGATACCACTCACCGCAGATATTATTATTCGAGGGAAAATAAACTCTTCCTACTTAACTCTCTATAAAGTTGAAGCAGATATTTATGTTGAGCAACAACTTATGGCAAAAAGCACGGCACGTTTTATGAAGCGTTAAGAGAGAGTCATCCCTCGAAATTAGTTTTGATAAGAAAAAGACCAGTATGCTGATGAAGTGATACTATTTATCTCTTATCAGTTAAGGGGTTTACCATGTCAGGCAGCAATCGTTCAGATATTAAAATTGGTTTAGAGGTTGATATTGTGCTTAAACAAGATCAGCGCAGTGGAAAATTAACGCAAGGTATTGTGAAAGACATTCTCACTAAATCACCGACTCACCCTCATGGCATTAAAGTTCGTTTAGAAAGTGGTGATGTAGGTCGCGTAAAAGGAATTCATTAATGAGCACACTTGAGTATGTTTTAGTTGAGCCAAACGTTGAGGCCACGGCAACCGTTATATGGCTGCATGGTTTAGGTTCCAATGGTCATGATTTTGAAGGTATTTTACCTGAATTAAACTTACCAGCTGATGCCCCCGTTCGGTTTATCTTTCCGCACTCTCCTTCGAGGGCTGTTACGATAAATGGCGGTATGATGATGCCAGCTTGGTATGACATCATAACGATGGGATCGAAGCGTGAACTCAATACTCAACATCTGTTGGACTCAGCAGAGCAAATTGCCTTGATTATTGACAACGAATGCGAAAAAGGCATTAGTAGTGACCGAATTATTGTGGCTGGCTTTTCTCAAGGCGGCGCCGTAGCTTACCAAGCAGCCCTAAGTTATCCAAAACCGTTAGCAGGCTTACTAGCATTGTCGACCTACTTTCCTACTTCTAATTCAATTAGTTATTCAGAGGTAAATCAAGCACTGCCGATAGAAGTGATGCATGGCTTGACCGATCCAGTTGTATTGCTAGAGATGGGGCGAGATGCGGTGAACGATCTTAATGCTGCGAAGTTCAAGCCAAATTGGACGACTTACCCCATGGAACACAGTGTCTGTTTAGATGAGATTAAAGATATTGCTGTGTGGTTTAAGCAGACACTTAAATTGAATGAGTGATTTATAAACTGAGCGACATAAGTAAGTGATTAAATAATATGTTGTTTAGGAGCTACTGTCATTGATGGTAGCTCTTTTTTTATGCAATTTTTCGAATAAATATTTCTAATTGAAATGTTATGTATTTGTAGCGTCATTAGCAAAGTATCAAAGGCGAAATATTGATTTAAATCTATTTATAGTTAGGTTAATTAGTGGTTTTCATAGAAAACTGGGTGCAATCAAAAAAACTAATACAAGCATTAAAAAAAGTAATGAATAAGTGGTTGTTTTTGCGACATGGCCGAGAATGGTAAATGGATTTTCAGTGTTAGAATCACCGCGTTAATGTTTAGTAACTTTTTTGTTCTTTACAACTTTTTTAATAACTAAGAGACATAATTATGTGGAATAGACTGAATCGATCCATGATGTTTTGCCAGATGATGTTTGGCTTATCATTTTATGGTGTGATGGTGATTTTAACGAGATTCTTCCTAGAAGATCTTGGCTATAACGAAGCTGACACTATGATGGTAGTTGGTGCGTTTTCTTCAGTAGGACCTCTGTTTGCTATTGCAGGTGGTTTTATGGTTGATAAATTCATTGGTGCTTACCGAGCTTTGACCATCGCCTTTTTAGGTTTTGGTCTTGGTTACGGCTTAATTGTATTTGGTGCTTCATCGCTGAATGTAGAAACCTGTCTAGCGGGTATCGCATTGGCAAGTTATTCAAGAGGTTTGATGTCACCGTCTTACCCTGGTCTATTCAAACGTACGTTTAAAACGGATGAAGAGTTCCAAAATGGCTTCCCAATCAACTACTCAATCAACAACGTTGGAGCTCTTTTAGGTCAGTATCTTTTCCCGTTGTTTGTTATGGTTATTGGCTTTAACGGCAGCTTCATGATTTCATCTGTAATGGCTCTTATAGCGTTTGTTGTACTTTTCTTTAGCCAAAAGCCAATGATGGCAATTGCTGCTGAAATTGATAAAAAACCTGTTAGTGTACAAAGCTGGGTTTCATTCACTGTGCTTTCAGTTGCGATGATTGGCCTTGTATTCTTTATGTTCTCGAACATGGATACAGGTAAATACGTTGTATACGCCATTGGTGCCGGTGCTGTTGCTTACTTCATTAGCTTAATGTTTAAAGTTAGCCAAGCTGCTGCCCTAAAAATGGGTACTATCTTGATCATGATGGTGTTAACTGTCTGCTTCTTTGTATACTACGGCCAGATGATGACATCGATGACCATGGTAACGATCAACACAATGCGTGGCGATCTACTAGGTTTCATTCCACTTGCTCCTGAAGGATCAATGGCGATGAACCCACTATGGTGTATCGTTGCAGGTCCTGTAATTGCAGGTATCTTTAGCTCATTAGAGAAGCGCGGTATCTTCATCTCTACGGCAACTAAAATTGCTTATGCGTTCGTTCTAACTGCTCTTGCATTTGGTACTTTAGCGTTTGCAGTTGTCAATGTTGGCGCTGATGCAATCATTCGTCCTGAAGTATTCCTAGTGGTTCACTTCTTCTACGCATTTGGTGAAGTTATTGTAGGAAGCTTGGTTATTGCCTTTATTCTTTCTGTAACGCCTAAACACATTGAAGCATTCTCAGTGAGCATGTTCTCAGTGGCAATGGCATTGAGTGGCATCATTGGCGCAGTATTCTCAACCAGCATTGCTCTAGAGAAAGGCCAAGTGATCAATCAAGAAATTGTACAGAACCTATACGGCGATTACTTTACGCTGTTAACGATTCTTGCTGTAGTAATGGTTGGTGTCGCACTTGTTGCTTCAAAAGTTATTCGTAAGATGCTTGATAAGAGTGAAGAGCTTGAGAAAAGCGCATCTGTTGAAGCTCAAATTCAAACGCAAAACTAATTTGCAATTGATACTGCTTTAACAATATTAAGCCTCCCATGCGGAGGCTTTTTTTTTAAATAAATTTGGATGATGACATTAAATGACCTCTAGTGAGGGGCTCATAAGCGTATGAAATAAATATGAAATCTACATTAATTGATAATAAAAGATACGTCATATTCACCGTGTTACAGTATACTGCCAAGTATGTTAGATTTTATTCCTTTCAGCTTTTATTCAGATATGTGATTCAATCATATTAAAAGAGTTGGTTCTTATTATAAAAGGCAGTAATGGTTATGAATATATCAATTCGTTATAAAATGGCAATTCCTCTATTAATCGTGATAACGTTATTTTCTTCTGTTGCAATGTTTAATATGAGTATTTTTAAGAAACAAGCAGAAATAAACTCAAAACTAACGACGTACTTTCAACCTGTTTCAGAAAGTGTCGAAGATGGATATCGTGATTTTTATCAAATGGCTTCAGCTGCACAAGCTCTTTTGCTCTCTTTAGATAATAAAGCTGAAGTAGAAAAGCAGATTTTTGAATTTGAAGACAATGCTTATAAAGCGGTTCCTCGAATGGAAAAAGTTCAAATGCTTTATGATGCACATTTATTACCTAATGAAACCAAGTCAACTCTCACTAAACTCATCCAATCAAGTAAGAAATTGGTAGCTTTGTACGAACCAATTATTGAAAACCCGCAAAGTGGTCCGCTCTATTATGAAAACAACTTGCAGAATTTGTCAGCTACTTTTGACGATGTAAGGCGTGGATTAAAAGCCGTTAGTAAAGTTATAAATAAAGAAAAGCAAGCATTAGAACAAGAGAGTATCGATGCAGCTGCAATAGCAAAACTAGTCGTTGAAGTCGGTACGGGCTTGGCCGTCTTTACCGCTTTCATTATTTCATTGTTATTGTCAAATTGGATTGTGGGCCCAATTAAGAGGCTAGAAATTGCTTTATCAGGAATAGCTTCAGGAGATGGCGATTTATCAAAGAGAGTTATTGTTGAATCTAAAGATGAAATTGGAATGTTGGCCGAATCTTTTAATGAATTTGTGTCTAAGGTTCATCAAACGGTGATAGAGGTGATTGACACATCGATTACAGTTCGATCTGAAATGAATAATATAAAATCTACCACTAAACAGACAGTGATTAGTGCAACTGATCAGGAGCAAGAGAGTGAAGTAGTTGCGGCTGCTGTACATGAAATGAGAGTGACTAGTGAGACAGTTAATGATCGTGCAATGGAAGCTGTAGCGGCGAGCCAAAAAGCAACAATAGAGTCTGAAGATACTAATAAAATTTTAGCTAAAACGGTAGAAACTATTGAGGACCTATCGGTTGAAATTGACCGAGCAAACACGGTCATTCAGACGTTAGATAGCGATGTGAGTAATATTTCTTCAATTTTAGATGTAATAAAAGGCATCGCTGACCAGACGAATTTGTTGGCGCTCAATGCTGCAATTGAAGCAGCAAGAGCAGGCGATCAAGGTAGGGGGTTTGCTGTAGTTGCTGATGAAGTGAGAGCATTGGCTAGCAAAACTCAATCAAGCACTGCTGAAATTGAAACCATGATCGAGCACTTGCAATCAGGTGCTAAAGAGGCGGTAAGTGTTATGCGAATAAGTCGAGAAAATGGCTTGAAAACGATATCCACAGTCGGTACTGCATCAGAATCGATTACAGAGGTATCTCGTTCAATTCATATTATTAATGATATGAATATGCACATAGCGACGGCAGCCAGTCAACAGAGCCAAGTTAGCGCTGATGTAAACAGAAATGTTCAAAAAATAGCGGATAATAGTCATTTGATGGTTGGGAGAGTGAATAGCATCGAGAGTGCTTGTTTATCCCTATCTGAACAGTGTGAAAAGCTAGATGGTTTGGTTGCACATTTCAAAGTTTAAAGTGGCATTAACAAAAAAAGACCAGCAACAGTTACTGGTCTTGGTGTTTAAAGGCGTATTACTTACATGGCAGCTGCAAAGATAGCAGAGATCTCTTCATGGCTTGCTTGTTTCGGGTTGGTGAACCCACATGCATCTTTTAGTGCATTATCGGCAAGTATTGAGATGTCTTTTGCTTCAACATTCAAATCTTTAAGACCTGCCGGAATACCCACATCTTTAGAAAGCACTTGAATAGCTTCTAATGCTGCGTTTGCACCCTCTTCGGCCGTAAGCTCTGCAACATCAACACCCATCGCTTTTGCCACGTCACGTAAACGTTCTGGACAAACTTGAGCGTTATAGCGCTGTACGTGTGGTAGCAATACCGCATTACAAACACCGTGTGGAAGATCGTAGAATCCACCTAACTGGTGCGCCATGGCATGAACGTAACCCAACGATGCATTGTTAAATGCCATGCCCGCCATAAATTGTGCATACGCCATCTGTTCACGAGCTTCAATGTTTTGGCCATCTGAAACTGCAGTACGCAGATGAGCTTGAATTAACTCAATGGCTTTAATCGCGACGGCATCAGTGATCGGCGTCGCCGCGATTGATACATAGGCTTCGATAGCGTGAGTTAAAGCATCCATACCAGTTGCAGCAGTAAGTGAGGCCGGTTTGGCGAGCATTAGTTCAGGATCGTTGACTGAAATCAGTGGGGTGGTGTTTTTATCAACAATGGCCATTTTGATGTGACGAGACTCATCGGTGATGATACAAAAGCGTGTCATCTCAGATGCCGTACCTGCAGTGGTATTGATTGAAATTAACGGCAGTTGAGGTTTTGCCGATTGATCAACGCCTTCGTAGTCAGCAATCTTTCCACCATTAGCAGCAACCAGAGCAATACCTTTCGCACAATCATGTGGTGAACCGCCGCCAAGAGAGATAACAGAATCACAGTTGTTCTCTTTAAGTAATGCAAGGCCCGCAACAACATTGCCTGTGGTTGGGTTTGGTTGAGTACCATCAAATACAACGGAAACAATATCACGCTCTGTAAGAAGGTCGGTAAGTTGTTTCACCATGCCGATCTGCTTAATGACTTTATCCGTCACAATGAGCGTTTTTTTAAAACCGTGAGATTGGACAGCGTTGACAGCATCCGTTAAACATCCTGCGCCCATAAAATTTACTGTAGGGATAAAAAATGCACTACTCATAACAATTTCTCCATAATTTTCAAAGTTAAATACGGTAGTGAATTTACATTTACAACTTAAAAACACACTAACGTAATTAGCCTTGAATATCATTCTGACACCACTTTAAGGCTAGTGTTAGTTAACCCCTTAGCAAGCAATAACAAATTGATCTCAAACAACTATCATGTAAGGCATTATAGTTTTCATTATAAATGTGATTCTGATCTATTAATTTGCTGAATAAATCGAATAAAAACGGAAATTAAGCATTGTTGTCTTACTTTGAACTGTGAACCTAGTTGTATTTGGATTTTTAAATAGTTATCTAAGTTTAAGGAGAATTCAACATAGTAATGAGTAAGTTAAAATCGTAATAAATCAATTAAATTCGTTGTATTTAAAAGCGAGACGAAAAAATCAAGAGGTATGACCATAAGTAAATTGTTGATATATCTATCAAAATAGAGAGAGAAAAAAAGTGAAGAAACAAGCCTAGAAACCGGATGCAGGTTGAGGTCAAGTATAAAAACACGTGCGGAGGTAGATAAGCGATGTTTTCAATATTTGATTTATTGATTGTCATTCTTGTAGTTCAGTTAATCTTGACCATACTCGAATATGTCAATTTTCATCATCAAATGCATTGATTCATTTAGGTTTCAATTGTACAGCGATCATCAGTTTGTTAGGAACGTTCTATGCTAAGCGCCGCAGAGTTATTAATGGAAGAGTTGCCCAGCGATGTTATCCAAACTTTACATGTTAAGGATGACTCTAAGGAGGAGTGTTTAATACATGAATACTTGATGGATAGCAGTGCCACTAATATTGTTCCTACACAAAGCGATAGCTTAACGGCTGCCTGTCGGTTACTTGTACAGAAAAACTATGACGTTTTGTTACTTGACCTTACTTTATCTGAGAATTCAGGCTTAGAAGCTCTGCATACTATTTTAAAAACCTCACCAGATATTGCTGTTGTTGTTGTTAGCCCTGTGGATAGTGAAAAAATTGCGATTCAAGCATTACAGGCGGGAGCCCAAGACTGCATTGTTAAAGGAGAATTTGATTGTTACTCGTTAAACAAAACCATTCGCTATGCCCATGAGCGGAAAAAGATTAAAGATCGACTTGCCTACCTTGCTCAATATGATCCTCTGACTAAATTATTAAATCGAGAATCTTTTCTAAACCGAATGTCTGAAGCTGTGGGGCGTTCAATTCGTAGTAAAAATACACTAGCGGTTTTTTTTATTGATTTAGACGATTTTAAGCAGGTGAATGATACATATGGACATGCGGTGGGCGATGAGTTATTAGCACAAGTTGCTGAACGATTTAAATTAAGTATTCGCCGAGAAGATATTATCGCTCGTCTTGCTGGGGATGAATTTGCCATTTTGTTAGAAACAGTAAGCTCCATTGAATCATCCAATGTGGTCTCTGAAAAATTGTTTGAATTGATGGATATGCCATTTCATTTACCTTCAGGGGAGCTCTACATCTCTCTTAGTGTCGGTATTACACTTTTTAATGGTAACATAGTATCGATTGAAGATGCGCTCAAGCAAGCTGATGCTGCAATGTATAAAGCGAAAAAAGAGAGTGGAAACAGCTACCATTATTACGATGAAGAGTTAGAAAAAATGCTGGAGCTGCGTAATGTACTAAAAGAGAACGTGCAACACGCGATCAGCAGCGAACATCTCATCGTAGAGTATCAACCGCAAGTTAATAAAGAGAACCAATTGATTGGCGTTGAGTCTCTGCTTCGTTGGAAAGTCCCTAAATTGGGTGTTATCTATCCCGCCTCATTCATTCCATTTTTAGAAGATACTGGCAGCATTATTCAGTGTGGTGAATGGGCTTTGAGAAAATCTTGCCAGCAAGTAAAAAGTTGGTATGACTCAGGTGATGTCCCTATGGATCTTGTGCTTTGTGTCAATGTATCGGCAAAGCAAATTAAATGCTCCGATTTTTTTGAAACAGTAAAAAAAATCATAACAGAGACGGGCTTTCCGGTAAAAAATCTGGTTTTGGAGATCACTGAAGTTACCATAATGGAAGATCACAAGTGGAGCATTGACACCTTAGAACAGCTGGTTGATTACGGTGTTTCAATTACTATTGATGACTTTGGAATGGGTAGGTCACCATTACGGTATTTAAGTGAATTCCCCTTCTCCTCAATTAAAATAGATCGAATATTCATGGAGCAGTTCCCGCAAAATCCTGACAATGTGGTGTTAATCAAAACGATTATTGGCCTAGCTAAAAATTTAAACAAAGAGCTAATAGTCGAAGGTGTTGAGAGCCCACTGCAAAGAGATCTATTACTTGAATTAGGCTGCGAAAAGTTCCAAGGATTCCTATTCTCAAGACCCATTAATGCCGATGACTTGGTGGATTTTGCGAATAATTTAGAAGCGGATTTTTTCATGGATAATATTGAATATTTGCGTCAACAATAACGGTTTTCTCCGATTCAAATCATCTCTTCTTATGTTAACCTCTGACTCTGTTCAAATAGAAAGAGTGAAAGATGTTAGCACTTAATATCGTAATATTTAAAGATGAAAAGCCTCAGATTCAAAGTATTCGAAATACCGTATTCACGATAGAGCAGGGTGTGGATTCTACGATTGATTTTGATGGGCAGGATGACGATGCCATTCACGTATTAGTCAAAGAAAATGGTCGAGCGGTTGGTACTGGCCGTATGCTCGCGGATGGACATATCGGTCGCGTGGCTATTATAAAAGAGTCACGTGGGGAAGGAGTAGGGGCAAAGGTAGTTCTGAGGTTAGTTGATGAGGCCATTAAGCTGAACTTTGCATCAGTCTATTTAGGCGCTCAGTTGCAGGCTGTGGATTTTTACCTAAAGCTGGGTTTTACACCCTATGGCGAAGAGTATATTGAAGCTGACATTAAGCACATCTCAATGGAAAAAGTGTTGTAAAGTGGTCAATATTACTACGAGATTAATAGGGTTGAGTGTGTATTATGGATGGAACTAACCACCATCAAATTGGACTGTTTGATGAGCTTCTCGATCAGCCGATTAATATCTTACCAAGAGACGGTTGTGTTAACTATTATGGCCAATTGATCAACGCACATGATACTCAGTACTACTTTGATACATTAATGAGCAGCGTAGAGTGGCGACATGATGAGGCCATCATCTATGGCAAACACATCATCACCAAAAGAAAAGTGGCCTGGTATGGTGATGAAGCTTTCAACTATACCTACTCAAACACCACCAAATCAGCCCTTAGCTGGACCAAAGAGCTGCTGGCATTAAAATCGCTGGTTGAGCTTGAAACTGGGGAGCGCTACAACTCTTGCTTACTGAATCTATATCATGATGGTAGTGAAGGAATGGCTTGGCACAGTGATGCTGAGACGGCGTTGAAAAAAAATGGAGCCATCGCCTCATTAAGTTTTGGTGCGGAGCGCAAATTTGCTTTTAAACACAAAGTGAGCGATGAGGTCGTGTCATTACAGTTAGCATCGGGCAGTTTGTTAGTGATGAAAGGAGTCACTCAGAGCCACTGGTTACATCGACTGCCACCCACCACCACGGTCTCAACTCCAAGAGTTAACCTAACCTTTAGAACCATCGTTATTTAAGTCATTTTATTGATGGACTTTTTGATACTCTTTTCCCCAAGAGCAGAGCAGATCTAAAGCGGGGTTTAGTTGCTCAGCCAGTTCCGTTGAGGTGTACTCAACTCGCGGGGGAACTTCGGCATAAACCATACGGCTGAGCAATTTGTCCTCTTCTAGAGCGCGTAATTGCTGAGTAAGGGTTTTTTGCGTTATTTTCGGGATGCTTTTTTTTAATTCCCCAAAACGCAATGTTTTACCACGCAACTGATAAAGAATAATGACTTTCCATTTTCCTCCAATTACATCTATTGCCGTTGCCACTGGGCATGATGTCATATCATCACACTGCGCCGTATTTTTAGTAGTAAGAAAATTATTTTCAGCCGTTGAAGCCTTTGAATTCGCCATTAGGCACCTCTAGGAAACTAAATATCATATTTGTGCGTACTTGTTTATCGCTTTGCACATATCTATAGTTACCAAAGTATACTAACTACCAATAAGATACAAACGGTAGTAATAGAATTGAGTCATCAACAAAGGAAATGCCAAGATGTCAGAGAAGACCATAGAATTGATCAGCTTTAACCTATGCCCGTTTGTTCAACGATCGGTGATCACGCTAAAGAAAAAGGGAATTGATTTTAAAATAACCTATATTGATCTTGCCGATAAACCTGATTGGTTTTTAGCTATCTCACCTTTAGGCAAAGTTCCTGTTGTTAAATATGGTGATGACGTTTTATTTGAATCGGCAGTTATCAACGAATTTATTGATGAAATTACCCCGAACCAAATCATGCCGTCAGATCCACTGCAAAAAGCGAAAGATCGTGGATGGATTGAGTTCTCTAGCCAAATCATTATGAATCAATACATGCTCAGTGTGGCAAAAAATGCAGATGACTTTGAATCTCAAAAGTTGGCATTGGTGGACAAATTGACTCGATTAGAGAGCACGATACAGCAGGGAGGCTTTTTTAATGGCACCGAGTTTTCGTTAATAGATGCTGCGGTTGCTCCTATGTTCACGCGGTTGGATATTATCAAAAAACATTTCAATCATGATCTGCTTATCAATCTACCTAAACTGCAAGCGCTGGCTAATAACCTAGTGAGTCAACCCTATGTTAAAGCGTCAGTGATTGATGATTTTGAAAACGTATTTGTACAATATTTGAAAGGAAATGAAAGCTATTTAGCGGCGTAAAAAAAGTCCTATTTGATGAGAGCGATTAGGCTGCCATTAAATAGGACTCTCGTCCTAGATGTTTCTCTTTTCTCTTGAAAGCACCCTTGCCTTTTCTTGCTTTTACCACCTGAGTTTTATACACCTTCGAAGTGACTAATGCTTTCAAAAAGTTGTCGTTTATGGTGCCTCTTCCAATGTCCGTTTGCGCAGAAATTGTCTGCACAGATGAAGGACTCAGGTGTTTTTTCTTTTTACTCATCTTATCTACCTCTCATTGATTAAGAGGTTATTATAGCTTGAAGTTGCTTATTATTTAAACACAGATTATTTGTTTTTAAACGCAGCAACTAATTGTTCGCCAAGTTCCATGTTCTTAGCTGAGCCTTCAATCGACTGGCGTGTATCATCAATGATCTGCTCCATATTCTGCTTTATCTCTTCAGAGCTACTTAATTGCTGTTGTACTTGGGTAATGGTTTCATTGACTAAATCAGAACTTGATTGCGCCATAGTCACCAGCTCTTGTAGGTTAGCAATGGTGCTGTCGGCGATGGTGACACTACCTTCAATGATGGTAGCGACATCTTTTTGTTTATTAATGATGGAGGCAGAAACATCCATTATTTTAGCCATCTCTTTTTGAATTTGATCCGCAGATTGATTGGCAGTATTGGCCAGTGAACGGACCTCATCAGCAACCACTGCGAAACCACGGCCATGTTCACCAGCACGTGCAGCTTCTATCGCTGCATTTAGTGCTAATAAGTTGGTTTGCTCGGCAATGCCTTTAATAGACTCGACAAGTTGTCCGATATTACGGTTGTTATTGTCTAAGCTGGTAAGCAACTCAGTAAATTCTGCGATATAAGTTGATGAGTTTGAAATGTTGCTTGCTAGGTCATTCAGTTGGTTAATGCCCGTTTCTGAAATTTGAGCGGTACTTTGGGCTGATTTTAATGACTCATTAGAGATTGATTCTATATCACTAGATTGAGCAATGAATGACTGAATTGATACATAGCTATTTTCAACGTTACTAAGACGCTGAATCGAGACCTGATTTACATTTTTGGCATTATCAGCAACACGCTGAGCCATCTCTAATGGATCATTGCTCATCAGTTGCTTAAATAACTCATTTTTGGCGCGTAGGGCAGTTAATTCAGCTTCATCGATTAGAACTTTCCCAGCAGGAAGTTTGCGCGAACCAAAAATGTTTAACATATTTTTTACCTAATTTTTAATGTTTGTGCTTAAAATAGCTTCAACGCTGGAATAGGTTGAAACACAATAGGGGACACAGTAAGTCAAAAGAATTTTCACGAGGATAATCAAAGAGATCTCTCCGGCCATTAAGACGTCTAATTGGTTGATAAACATCAATATAGTGCCAACAATAAGTGCAATTTTTGTCGATCGAGCGATCACATTGTTGCTTGTTGCTACCGATAACCAAATTTTTATATTTTGCATAGGCCGTCATACTACTGTGAGGTTTAACAACACGTTAACTTGCTCAGTACTTAATTGCAAAGGAAGCGACATAAATTGTGTCCTATTTAATAGTAGTGCAATACCGTCTGTTTGGTTTGTGTGCATCTGGAATTTCTTCGTCAACGAATCTAGTCTACACTTGCTTATAAATAGATAAGGGAGGATTTATGACAATACATCAAGAGCTAACCCTGCATTGTAGTAAAGATAAGGTCTTTTCCGCTTTAACCGACTCAACCATATTCGCAGAATTCTCAGGTGCTCCCGCTGTAATTGACGCTTGTGTTGGGGGACCATTTTCTTGTTTTAATGGCATGATTAGCGGTGTTATTGTTGAGATTGATCCCGATAACTGTTTAGTCCAAGCGTGGCGCGCAGCAACGTGGGAGAAGCATGTATATTCTATTGTTAGTATTCTATTGATTCGAGTTTCAGATCAAGAGACTACATTGGTTTTTGAACATAAAGGATACCCAGAGGATCAAAAAGAGCACCTTTGCATTGGTTGGCATGAACGTTATTGGAAACCGATGACCAAGTATGTTGAGGGTGATTAAATGCTGTTGAGCCATTTTAATGTAAATGGCTTATCAATGATCTTTATTTAAAAGTTAGGCTCAACTTCTTTTCAGTTTTATTAATGATAACTCTATCATCAACTATACTTTGATCTCATTTGTTGATTGAGAATTAGACATGCCAAAATATGTAATTGAACGAGAACTTGAGGGTGCAGGATCGTTATCAAGTGATGATTTACAAGGAATTTCTCAAAAATCATGCGATGTGCTAGAGAAATTAGGGCCAAAAGTTCAATGGGTTGAGAGTTATATCACCGATAATAAGATTTATTGTGTTTATATAGCGCCTGATGAGTCATTAATCAGAAAACACGCTGAGATGGGGGAGTTCCCAGTTACCGCTATCAATCAAGTGAGACATATTATTGATCCAACATCTGCTGAATAAAGTCAGTAGGAAATTATTGATCTAAAGTGTTATATAATTTGGAAGTAAACCATTGGTCGGGGGAGCCAATATGTTTACTTCCATTGTTATTGTTACTGTTTTTGGATGTTTAGTTACTGAAAAAAGCACGTTTTAGGGCCGCTTCTAAACCGCGAACTTCCGCAAGACCTTTTAGACGGCCAATCGCAGAGTAACCTGGATTGGTCTTCTTCGTTAGGTCATCCAGCATTTGGTGGCCGTGATCTGGGCGCATCGGGATTAAACGCATATCGCCATTATTTTCACGGCGTTGTTCTTCTTTAAGGATCTCCATCACAACGTTATACATATCAACATCACCATCAAGGTGGGCAGCTTCGTGGAAGCTGAGTTGATTCTCTTCACGTTGGGTTGAGCGCAAATGGGTAAAGTAAATACGATCGCCATACTGTTTGATCATGTTCACCAGGTCATTATCGCCACGGACACCGTAAGAACCGGTACACATAGTGATGCCATTCATTTTACTCGGCACATTAGTTGTTAGCCATTCAATGTCATCAATGGTTGAAACGACACGCGGTAAACCTAGAATTGGACGCGGTGGATCGTCTGGATGAATCGCCAGCTTCAACCCTTCTGAGTCGCAGACTGGCATTAAGGCTTGCAAAAATAGTGATAAGTTCTCACGCAGAGTCTCCTTATCAATATTTGAGTAGCGATCTAATTGCGTTTGAAATTCACTTAGGGTGTAACCCTCTTCAGCACCCGGGAGACCCGCGATGATGTTTGAGGTCAGTTTGTCGATGTCCGCTTGTGACATCGCTTTAAAATAATTCGTCGCTTCTTGTTGCTCTTTGTCAGAGTAATCTTGCTCAGCATTTGGGCGTTTTAAAATATGTAACTCAAACGCTGAAAATGCAACTTGATCAAAACGCAGGGCACGAGAGCCATCTGGCATTTCAAATTCAAGATCGGTGCGAGTCCAATCCAATACAGGCATGAAGTTATAACAGACGGTATCAATGCCGCAATCGGCTAAATTCTGCAGTGTCTGTTTATAGTTTTCTATCCATTTGAGATAATGCCCAGAACGGGTTTTAATCTCTTCATGAACGGGAACACTTTCTACTACTGACCACGTTAAGCTTTTTGCTTCAATGATGGCTTTGCGTTTTAAGATCTCTTTTTTGGTCCACACTTCACCATTTGGGATGTGATGAAGTGCATTGACAATACCCGTGGCTCCCGCCTGACGAATATCATTTAAAGAGACAGGATCATTAGGGCCGTACCAGCGCCAAGTTTGTTCCATGACAACCACCTTTAATTTTGACATAGCAAAGCCATCGATAAATAGTTACCGAAAAACTTGCTGAGAATAAATGTTAAACCACCAAAAAATGGTAGAGGTTAGGAGTACAGCTACACTGTATTCTTAAGATGCACGACGGGATTTGAATTGAACAGATAACCATCAAAATTGGGGTCATCAATATCAGACAATTCAAGCAGTCGCTGTTTTACATTTTCAAGGTGTTGCCACATAGAGTGTTTGGCGGCAATTGGATCTTTACGTTGCATAGCAGACAAAATCTGAGCGTGGTCGTCAAGCCACTCTTTTCTGTAGTCTCGGCCAATGATTCGAGAATGTAGTTTTTGCCACATTGGACTCTGTTCACGACGTTCCCAAGAGTGTTTTAACATATCCACTAGAACTGAATTTTGAGTTGCTTTGGCAATACACAGGTGAAACTGTTCGTCACCGACACAGTCACTAGTATTATTGGCAAACTCTTCTTTTTCAAGTTCTAAAGCTGCTCGCATTTTGACTATGTCGCCCGGTGTTACTTGAATAGCTGCAAATTCTGCAATATTACTTTCAAGTAATTGCCGTGCTTGTAGCATCTCGAATGGTCCGGCATCATCACTAATAATGGCTTCTCGTCCGTGGGATTTATTAGGGATGTTTAAAACATAAACGCCTGAACCTTTTCTTACTTCTACGAGGTTCTCTAACTCCAACATGATTATTGCTTCACGAACGACAGTACGGCTCACATTTAACTGCTCTGCGATATTACGTTCAGGAAGTAAGCGTTCACCAATTTGGTAATCACCGTTAATAAGCTGTTGACGCAAGATCAAACCAAGTTCTTGGTAAGGTCTTTTCGGTTCAAATAGCATCATAATATTTTTGCTCGGATTCATTGCACTACTTATTACGCAATCATAGCGACCAATTATAATTGGTCAACCTGTTTATCTTCTGTTACAACACCTTTGTGAGTAGCCAGCAACTTTTGCCGACTACGCACCTATTTTTTACAATCGTGTTATTTAACTGCTTTGATCTCTTCGACTAGAGCGTGTAACTCTGGCTTCGAAGTTTTGATTTCGTTATACATAGGTTTGACAGCTTCGCGGAAAGCCACTTTGTTTGGTGTCACAAATGTCACGCCCATTTTCTCTGCTTTAGCACGTTCTGTTTTTTCAGACTTGTCCCATAGTTCTTTCATCAGTTCCATAGAATCTAATGCGGCTTTTTTTACAATTCTCTGATATTCAGGTGTTAGGCCATCGTAAGATTTAGTAGAAATAACAAGAACATCAGGAACCATAGTGTGCTCATCTAAGCTAAAGAACTTAGCAACTTCACTGTGACGGCTTAAGCTGAATGATGGGATGTTGTTTTCCGCTGCATCAACGACACCTTGTTGTAGAGCAGTGTACAATTCACCGTATGCAAGAGGTGTTGGGCTTCCGCCTAGGCCTTTTACCATGCTAATAGCAGATGGGCTTGGCTGAACACGTACTTTAAGACCTATTAGATCTTCTGGAGTATTTATTGGTTTAGAAGTGTAGAAGCTACGAGCGCCTGCAGCGTAATAAGTAAGACCAATAAAACCACTTTCTCTTGAAGATGCTAGGATTTTCTCACCAATAGCGCCTTCTGTGATGCTGTTGTAGTGATCTTTATCGCGGAAAAGGTAAGGAAGGTTAAACGCTGAGTAATCCGCTGAAAATGCTTCCATTTCTGCTGCGTTGGTTTTTACCATATCAAGAGCGCCGTTCTGCATTAGTTCCATTGACTCACGTTGAGTACCAAGCTGTGCATCAGGGTAGATACGGATTTTCACTTCACCATTAGTTTGCTCTTTTACATCATTTGCCATTTGGGTCATTGCTTTATGTACAGCATGATCGCGGTTGTGGTTATGGCTTAATTTTAGTGTGGTTGCCGCAAAAGCTGATGCAGATGTACCGATAGTTAGTGTGGCACCAATGATTGCAGTCAGTATGTTTTTACGAATTGTCATTTTATCATTCTCCGTGATTTTATTTCGTCTGTGTAGAGTTCAAATCTGAGTTGATAGTGCGACTATTTTTTGGATTGGTCAAAATAAATTGCCAATTGGTTGACCAATGTCACGATATTCTGATCTAAATTGGTCAACCAATGGCGTTGTGACGAACTTCACATGACAATTCCCATGGGTTATCTATACTTCGCTGGAATTATCTTAATAGTGACACAGGCATTGATGATAATTGGTCAACCTATGTATCAGTTCAGTGTCGTATTTAAAGGAAGAAGTAATGAACAAAGCAGTTGGTTACATTAATAAAAGTTTGGCGTGGTTCACTATATCGCTCTCTACGTTCTTAGTTTTTTGCGTGATTTGGCAAGTCTTCTCACGTTATGTGATTGGCAGACCAAGCACGATAACGGATGAAATGGCGAGATATCTGTTTATGTGGGTGGCATTAATTGGCGCAGCTTATACAACAGGAATGAAACGTCACTTGGCGATTGACCTGTTGACCATGAAGTTGAAAGGTAAACGCAAACTGATAAATGAAATATTTATACAAGTAGCGATTGCTACCTTTGCTTTGGTTGTTCTGGTTTATGGTGGCATTAACCTAGCAATGAAGACTTTGTCAACGGGGCAGGTTACGCCTGCACTGGGTTTACAAATGGGTTACGTCTACTTCTGTTTACCAATTAGTGGCATCTTGATGACCTTTTACTCTGTGGTTTTTGGTACCGAGAAAGTAAAAGAACTCATTGAAACTAAATAATATTCGCTGAAAAGCAAACCTTAATCATTTTAAAAGGACACCATCATGGAATGGCAGGTAATTCTGACACTATTTGGTAGCTTCGCTGTACTGTTAACATTAGGGATCCCAGTATCCTTTGCAATTGGTCTATCTTCACTCGCGACAATCATGTTATCTCTTCCTTTAGAACCTGCCATTGCAGTGGTTGCTCAACGTATGGCGGCAGGGTTAGATAATTTTGCTTTATTGGCAATTCCGTTCTTTATTCTGGCTGGCAACATAATGAATCAAGGCGGTATTGCGATTCGTCTTATTAACTTCGCTAAAATATTGGGTGGTCGACTACCAGGCTCTTTGGCTCATGTGAATGTGATGGCCAATATGATGTTTGGTTCGATTTCAGGCTCAGCAGTTGCATCAGCGGCAGCGGTGGGTGGAACCATGGGGCCACTACAAAAAGCGGAGGGATACGATGAAAACTTCTCTGCAGCAGTTAATATTACCTCTTGTCCTACAGGGCTACTGATCCCACCAAGTAATACCTTGATTGTATTCTCATTGGTATCGGGTGGTACATCGATCGCGGCGCTTTTCTTAGCCGGTTATATTCCAGGCATTATCATGGGCCTGAGTTTAATGCTAGTCGCGGGTTTTATCGCTAAACGTCGTGGCTACCCAGTGGCAGAAAAGCCAACATTGGCTCTGGTTTGGGGTACTACATTAAAAGCATTACCTTCTCTGACTTTGATTGTTGTGATCATGGGCGGCATCATTGGCGGTATTTTTACTGCGACTGAAGCGTCTGCAATTGCAGTGATCTACATATTTACGCTTGCGGTTGTGTTCTATCGTGAAGTGAAGATCTCACAACTGCCTAGCATCATTCTAGAATCAGCGGTGACTACCTCAATTGTGTTGCTGTTAGTTGGTGCATCAATGGGTATGTCATGGGCCATGGCCAACGCCGATATCCCTTACATGATTGCAGATACACTATTGGCTATCTCTGATGATCCATTGGTTATCCTGCTGATCATCAACGTGATTTTGCTCATTGTGGGTATCTTCATGGACATGACACCAGCGGTGCTTATCTTTACACCTATATTCTTGCCAATCGTATTGGACTTAGGGGTTGACCCAGTACACTTCGGTATCATGATGACGTTTAACTTGGCCATCGGCATCTGTACACCGCCCGTTGGCAGTGCACTGTTCATCGGCTGTTCTGTTGCCAATATCTCTATTGATAAAGTCATTAAACCGTTACTGCCTTTCTATGCAGCATTGGTTATCGCTTTAATGGCCGTTACCTTTATTCCTGAATTGAGCCTGTTTCTACCACGCTTAGTATTGGGTTACTAATTATAGGTAAAAGTGTCAGTAACAACTTCTAGTATTATTGCCTTGTCAGTGTTTGCTGATGAGGCCTCGGAGAGAAAGATGAAGCAAAACATTAGCAATACCTCGCTCAACGAATCGGTTAGCCAACCAACTTACGATCGTTCAACGCTTAAATCTCGTATCGTTCACCTCGGATTTGGTGCATTTCATCGTGCTCACCAAGGTCTTTTTACTGATGAAGTCGCGGAAAAATCGAACAGTGACTGGGGCATCTGCGAAGTTAACTTATTTGGTGGTGAAGCTCTGATCACGTCACTTCGTGAACAGAACCATCTTTATACCGTGGCCGAAAAAGGCGCACAATCAACAGACGTTAAAGTGATCGGCTCTGTTACCGAATCACTTCACCCAGTGCTTGACGGTATTGAAAGCGTGATAGAAAAAATGGCCGAGCCACAAGTGGCGATCGTGTCAATGACCATCACTGAGAAAGGCTACTGCGCTGATCCTGCCACTGGTATGTTAGATAAAAATAATGCACTGGTTATCACTGATCTTGCCAATCCAAGCCAGCCAAAATCGGCATTGGGTTATATCGTTCAAGCGCTGAAGCTTCGTCGTAACCGTGGTATTGCTCCTTTTACTGTCATGTCATGCGATAACGTGCAAGAGAATGGTCATGTCGCCAAAGCGGCTATTTTAGAGTTTGCCAATCTTCTAGATGCAGAGCTTGGTGCTTGGATTGAAGATAACGTGACTTTCCCATGCACGATGGTTGACCGTATTGTTCCTGCTGCAACCGAAGAGACATTAACTGAAATTACTGAACTGCTTGGCATCAACGATCCATGTGGTATCGCATGTGAACCGTTCCGTCAGTGGGTGATTGAAGACAACTTTGTGGCTGGTCGTCCTGAGTGGGATATCGCTGGCGCTGAGTTTGTTGATGATGTTGTGCCGTATGAAGAGATGAAACTTCGTATGCTTAATGGTAGCCACTCATTCCTTGCTTATCTGGGTTACCTAGGCGGTTATGCACATATTTCAGACACCATGACAGACCAAGGTTACCGCACTGGCGCATTTGATATGATGATGCAAGCTCAAGCGCCATCACTGACTATGCCTGAAGGAACCGATCTTGAAGGATATGCCAAGATGCTTATTGAGCGGTTTACTAACCCAAGTTTGAAGCATAAAACCTGGCAGATTGCGATGGACGGCAGTCAAAAAATCCCTCAACGTATGGGCGGCAGTCTGCGTTTCCACCTAGAACAAGGTAGTGACTTTAAATGGCTCGCTGCGGGTATCGCTGGTTGGATGCGTTTTGTTTCTGGCGTTGATGAGCAAGGTAACGAGATTGATGTCCGCGATCCAATGGCCGAGATGTTACGCGGCGTGTGTGACCAACATGGTTTGAACGCAACGGTAGTTCCTGCTCTTTTAGCTGTTGAAGCGATTTTTGCTCCAGAAATTGGTCAAAATGCACAGGTGATTGAAGCGGTGACTAAAGCGTATCAATCCCTTATCGACAATGGCGCCAAAGCCACTGTTGCCGCACTGTAATTTACACATAGGATCGGAGAGATAAGATGAAAACATTTATGTGTGACGATTTTCTGTTATCAAATGAAACCGCGAGACGTTTGTATCACGAATTTGCCAAAGATTTACCCATTTATGATTATCACTGCCACTTGAACCCTCAAGAGGTGGCGCAAGATCGTCAGTTTGCTAACTTAAGCCAAATCTGGCTTGAAGGTGATCATTACAAATGGCGTGGCATGCGCAGTGCGGGTATTGCGGAATCATTGATTACTGGCACAGATGCATCAGATTATGACAAATACATGGCGTGGGCGAAAACCGTACCACAAACCATAGGAAACCCTCTATACCACTGGAGTCACCTGGAACTGCGTCGCCCATTTGGTATCGTTGGTAAGCAGTTAAGCCCTGACACTGCCGACTCAATTTGGCATGAGTGTAATGAACTGCTGGCCACACCTGAGTTCTCTGCTCGCGGTATTATGAAGCAGATGAATGTGGTCATGGCAGGAACGACTGACGATCCTATTCACACGCTTGAGCACCATAAAGCAATTGCATTAGACAGCAGTTTTGATGTGGAAGTGACCCCAAGCTGGCGTCCAGACCGAGCATTTAAGATTGAGCTGGGTGGATTTGCTGAGTATATGCAGCAGCTTGGCGAAGTCGCTGATGTTGAGATCAGCCGATTTGAACACCTATTAACCGCGTTAGATCGCAGACTAGACCACTTTGCCCTGCACGGTTGTAAGGCCGCCGATCACGGTATTGAAGTGGTTCGCTTTGCGTATGTACCTACTGAGCAAGAGCTGGACGCCATTCTCTCTAAACGCCTAATTGGCGAAGCGTTAACAGAAACTGAAATTGATCAGTTCTCAACGGCTGTTCAGGTGTGGTTGGGCAAGCAGTACGCTAAGCGCGGCTGGGTAATGCAGCTGCATATTGGCGCGCAACGTAATAACAGTTCTCGTATGTTCTCGCTACTTGGTGCTGATGCAGGCTTTGATTCAATCAGTGATCGTACTTTCTCGGCACAGCTTTCCTCTCTGCTTGATGCGATGGACATGAGTAATGAATTGCCAAAAACCATCCTTTACTGCTTGAACCCACGCGATAATGAGATGATGGCAACCATGATGGGCAACTTCCAAGGCGGCGGCATCGCAGGCAAAGTGCAGTTTGGCTCTGGCTGGTGGTTTAACGATCAAAAAGATGGCATGGAGCGTCAAATGGAGCAGTTGTCACAGCTGGGACTATTGAGCCAGTTTGTCGGTATGTTGACCGACTCACGCAGCTTCTTATCGTATACTCGCCATGAATATTTCCGTCGTATCTTGTGCAACATGATCGGTAAATGGGTCGAAAATGGTGAAGCACCCAATGACATCAACTTGCTAGGTAAGATGGTGACGGATATCTGCTTTAATAATGCGAAATCTTACTTCCGTCTACCAGGAGATAACGCATGAAACGAATAGCCATTATTGGCGAGTGTATGATAGAGCTTAATGGTTCGCCATTTGGTGATATGAGACAGTCGTACGGTGGTGACAGTTTAAACACGGCGGTCTATCTGGCGCGCACCGCTGGTGAAACCGTCGCTGTTGATTACATCAGTGCACTCGGATGTGATGCGTTAAGTGAAGGTATGCTGGCTCGCTGGCAAGAAGAGGGGGTGAATACTGATCATGTATTGCGCGATCCTCTTCATCAGCCGGGTCTCTATTTGATTCAACTTGATGACCAAGGTGAGCGTACTTTCTTATACTGGCGCGATCAATCTGCAGCTAAGAATATGATGCAGCATCCGCAATTTCCAGAGATTGAAACACACCTGAGAACCGTCGACATGGTTTATCTTAGTGGCATCAGTTTAGCGATATTGCCAGCAGCTGACAGACAGAAATTGATAGACTTGTTGAAAGAGTTGTCTGCCAATAATGTACAGATAGCGTTCGATTCAAACTATCGTCCAGCGTTGTGGAAAGATGCGACAGAAGCACAACAATGTTATCAACAGATTTTTGCGATGACGGACATCGCACTCGTGACTAATGATGATGAACGCACTTTATGGTGTGACGTTGATGATGAAATGACGCTAAATAGATTGCAAACCAGTGGTGTTAAACAAGCGGTGCTAAAAATGGGCGCTGAGGGTTGTCTGTATCAACACTTTGAACAGGAAAAACGTGAGTGGATCACCACGACGCCTGTTGAACATGTTGTGGATACCACCTCGGCAGGTGACGCGTTTAATGCCGGTTTTCTAGCGGGATATTTAAGCGATAAACCGCCAGGAACCTCTGCGCTGCAGGGTCATCAGTTAGCTGGAACGATCATCCAGCATAAAGGGGCAGTTATCTCTGCCGAAGCAACCAAACATATCAATTTTAATACATAGTAAATCGAATTTACTACCAAGGAATCAATCAATGAGCACTATTATCGAGCAACTTGCCGCCGTAAAAATTATCCCAGTGATCGCAATTGACCGTGCTGAAGATATTATCCCATTAGGTAAAGCACTGGCTGACAACGGCTTACCCGCTGCTGAAATTACGTTTCGTTCAGATGCTGCTGTAGAAGCCATTCGACTATTAAGAGCGGCGCAACCTGACATGCTAATTGGTGCTGGTACGGTGCTTAATCGTGAGCAAGCCATTGCCGCGAAAGAAGCAGGCGCGACCTTTGTTGTTTCTCCTGGTTTTAACCCAAATACAGTAAAAGCGTGCCAAGAAATTGGTATCGAGATTATTCCTGGTGTGAACAACCCGTCAACCATCGAAGCGGCACTTGAAATGGGTCTAACCACCTTGAAATTCTTCCCTGCAGAAGCGTCGGGTGGCATTAACATGGTGAAATCTCTGCTCGCACCTTACTCGCAAGTCACTTTGATGCCGACTGGCGGTGTGAATCCTAAAAATGTGAAAGATTACCTGGCCATTGACCGTGTGTTCGCCTGTGGTGGTACTTGGATGGTTGATAAGAAGATGATCAATGAAGGTCGTTGGGAAGAGATTGGCCGTTTGGCACGTGAAGCTGCTGACATGGTGAGCTAACTATGGATGCAAATAACACGTTACTCGCGTGGAGCGATTCGCTTATTCCACATCAGATTTGGTTAGAACAGCAGCCATCTGGTTGTCGGGTCATGATGAAAGTGGTGAAAGATGTTGAGCCGGAAATATTGGTTTGCGATCTTAATGACATTCATGAAAACGATCTGCTACAGAGCTGGAAAGGGGAAGCGTTTTCGGTCAGCCCTGCTTACAATGACGGTGCTCTGTTCAGCCAAACTCGCGTATTATTCAACTTGGCAACGGGTTGCGTGGTATGGGTTGTCACGCACATTGCTATGCCAGATGGTCAGAAAATGTCTGCCGACCGTTTGGTGTTTGTGCCTAACATGAATGCTCAGCGAGAAAAACTAACGGCAGTGGAGAGTTTATAATCGTCAGTTTATATTGCTAACATCCCTTTTATAGCCTATGAGCCCTTCATTGGCTATTTTTTTGTCTTCCTGTCAGCTTGTTGTCCAATTATTGCAGCAAATAGGTGCGTTATTTCCACCTATACTTTAAGACAGTGTCCACGTGGTCACTGGCTAATTACCATCAATGGAGAAGAGAGAATGAAGCGATTGTTAAACGGTATTTTACTGATAGTCATCTGTTTTTCGTCCTATATAAATGCGAAACAACCCCCTGAGTTATACATTATTTCACCGTTAGATGGAGCAACGGTAAGTGAGATGGTCACCGTTCAATTTGGTTTAAAAGGAATGGGTGTTTCTCCTGCGGGGTTGGATAAAGAGAATACGGGTCATCACCACTTACTGATTGATGGTAAAAAGCTGCCCATGATGGACACACCCATGGGCAGTGAAGTGAGTCATTTTGGAGGAGGACAAACAGAAACAACCATTCACCTCTCCAAAGGAAAACATACTTTGCAGCTAGTATTGGGAGACTTCCAACACATACCACACGATCCAGCTATCGTGTCTAAGTCGATTACCATTACGGTAGAGTAAAAAGCGAATCGGTAGCAACGGCAAGCGTTCAGCTATGTTCTATAGATTGAACGCTTGCCCGTCAGTGGTTAAAAAAAAGTGTTCAGAAAAACAGTCAGGGTGATTGATTGCCCACTCATCGAGTTGATGGCTAACGTGTATTAAGCCCATTTTTTTAATCTTGTATTGCTGTTTTATCTGTTGAGCAAGACTCACATCATTGTGGTTACACGAGGCGCTGTCGTGCATGGGGGGGTGATTGCAATCAAGCAGCATAATATCAATATCTGTTTCTTGAATAAACGGTTTGGATAACGCAGGAAAACCAACGGTATCAGTAAAATAGGCCAGCCGTTTGTGGTTGTATTCCAACAGGTAACCAAAGCAGAGCTTAGAGTGCTGCATCGGCACGGGGGTGATCTTAATGTCCTGCCAATAGAAGGGTTTAAACTCTGTTAGCGCGTCAAATTGTAAAATCCCTGGGTGTTTATACAGATCATCACAACCGACAAGATCTGGAGGCGTTAAAACAGGGATCGGTGCTCCAACTCCCCATCTTAAGTCAAACAGCGCTTGAACGTGATCCATATGAAAATGGGTCAGCAGTATGGTATCAATTGTGCCCGAAGGAAATCGGGTCATCAGTTCAGAGTGATTGGCATCCAACAACAATATTTTACCCTTGTGTTCAATGACCGCGGAGGTCTTTCCTCTTCGGTATTGGGGGTGTTGCTGGGCTCGTAGGCACGCCGAACATGGACACCCATAAACGGGGACATGACCGACGTTACCTGTGCCTAACAGAGTCAGTTGCACTGTAAGGATTCCTCGCTGAGTTTTTCAATAAAAACGTCTACGCTTGCGGCCAGTTTGCCACTGTTATTAATCAGCCAAGCATCCGTAGGCATTGACGATTGATAGTGTATGGCCCGCTTGATTCTATCATTGATTTGCGCTTCGGTTTCCCGCCCACGATCTTGTAGCCTAGTGCGAAGCTGCGGAATATCGACAGTGATCCAAATGGGTATCAATTTTTCGGAAAAATGACGTTTTGCTTGTGGATAATACGCACGAGAGCCGTTTAAGAGTACATTTTCTCCCTGAGCTAACCAATGCTCTACCTCTTTTCCTACGCCATAATGCAGACCATTAGCATGCCAATACATCGAAAATAGCCCAGTCTCTACGCGGTGATGAAACTCCTCTTCGGTTAGCGCTATATGGTTTTCGTTACCACTGTCTGCAGGTCGAGTAATGTATCGATGGGCAACTTGCATTGAGAGGCGTGGGTCGGAACGAAGTGCCTGAATCACACTGTCTTTACCACAGCCAGAAGCGCCCATAATGTAAAATAGATTCGCCATGATACCCCCTTTAATACACCAGTTGGCCTTTGCGCCATGCGCGTTTGACATAGGCTTGGCCTTCCACTTGTTCCACCAAAATGAGATCCGCACGTTTGCCCACTTTAATCGAACCTCGATCATACAAACCTAACGCATTGGCAGGGTTTAGCGTCGCCAGTTTTACGGCATTGGGTAGGTCCAGCTCATTACGTTGGTCATCCGCCAGTTTAAAGACCGAATCTAATAAACTTAGTGGGAAATAGTCGGAAGAGAGAACGTCGAGCACTCCCATAGCCGCTAGCTCATGCGCAGCAACATTGCCAGAGTGAGATCCGCCACGAACCACGTTAGGAGCCCCCATCAATACATGCAAACCCAGTTGGTGAGAGCGCTTTGCTGCTTTTACGGTAGTGGGGAACTCTGCGAGAACTAGGCCAAGTTCGTGTGACTCTTCAACGTGACTTTGGGTTGCATCATCGTGACTGGCCATAGGGATCCCACGCTGATGACAGAGCTCTACAATGGCACGACGGTTTTTATCTGACCATTGTGCTGATAGATCACGCTGCTCGGTCTCATAGGCTTTCATTTCATTCTCGGTTAGGCCGTATTTTCCTTGGTAATACTCATAGTATTTATCGATGTTAACAAACTGGCGTTGTCCTGGAGAGTGGTCCATCAATGACACCATCTGTACCTGAGGAAGAGCAAGATAGCGCTCAGCCAACCCATAAGTAGACGAGTGGGGTAGCTCACAGCGAATGTGCAGTAAGTGCTCACAACGGTTGACGCCACGTCTTTCTGATTCAACCAACGTCTCAATCATGGTATCGAGATAATCTTGCCTTGTGCCGCCATCTCGGACATCGCCAATGGCGACGGCATCCAATACCGTCGTAATCCCTGAACCGATTAATTGTGCGTCATGGGCGGCCATGGCAGAGAATGGTGGCCAGCTCACTTTAGGTCTTGGGGTGAAGTACTTTTCCAAATTGTCGGTATGCAACTCAATCAAACCAGGGAGTAACCAAGCTCCCATGCCATCTATACAGTGAACATCTGCATCGCAATGTTCGTCAATCGATACAATGATGCCGTTCTCAATGTCAATGGTGCCGACAATGATAGAAGATTCGAGGACCATTTTAATGTTGGTGATTTTCATGAAGGTAATCCTATGATTGCAACGGTGAACGTTGAGTTGGCGTTGCAGGGTAGCTGGTGGCCGATTTCACATCGAAAAAAAGATCGGCGACACGTTGACGGACATACTCATCGTGGAAAATACCGACGATGGTAGCCCCGCGATCTTTTGCTTCCAATATCAATTGAATCACCTCTTCTCGGTTCTTTTCATCCAGTGATGCGGTTGGTTCATCCAGTAATAAGATGGGGGCATCGACAATGAACCCTCTGGCGATGTTGACTCTTTGTTGTTCACCTCCAGAAAAGGTGGCGGGCGCTAAG
This sequence comes from Aliivibrio sp., assembly GCA_016764915.1. Lineage (GTDB taxonomy): Bacteria > Pseudomonadota > Gammaproteobacteria > Enterobacterales > Vibrionaceae > Aliivibrio_A. The sequence goes on from JAESQY010000153.1 coordinate 53,880, forward strand.
TGCCATAACGTTTCAGGTACGTTCAGCCTCTTGAGCATACATGACGCTTTTTTCTCTGATTCTGCTTTATTGATGCCTCTCTCTAATAACGGTTGCATCACCACTTCCAACGCTGAGATTCTTGGGATCACTCTTAGAAACTGGCTGACCCAACCTAAACTCTGCTGGCGAACCTTGATGACATCTCTAGGTGGTGCAGAGGCAATATCGATCCACTGGCCGTTGCTGTGCACCATAATCTCACCGCTGTCCACGCTGTAGTTGGCGTAGAGTGCTCGTAATAGGGTTGATTTTCCTGAGCCTGACTCTCCGTGTAACACTAGACATTGACCAGTATCCACTTTAAAACTAACCTGTTGGATCACCGGTAACGTAATGCCTTGCTGATTGTGCAGTACAAAGCTTTTATTGATATTTTCTACTCTTAACATCGTTCTATCCTTGTAATACCGAAGAGACCAGTAGTTGGGTATAGGGGTGTTGTGGGTCATCCAGTACTTGATCAGTAATACCCGTTTCAACAATTCGGCTGTCTTTCATTACAATCAGGCGGTCAGCGAGCAGTCGGGCGACGGCAAGATCGTGGGTGACTATGATCACGGACAGACCAAGGTTAGTGACTAGGTTACGAATTAAATCGAGCAGACGCGCTTGTACAGACACATCTAAGCCCCCTGTTGGTTCATCCATAAACACCAGTTTTGGATGCGTCACCAGGTTGCGAGCAATTTGTAAGCGTTGCTGCATGCCGCCTGAAAAAGTAATGGGGTAGTCGTCGATACGATCCAACGGTATCTCAACATCACTGAGCCACTTTTCCGCTTGAGTGCGAATTTGGCCATAGTGACGATCGCCGATGGCCATCAAACGTTCACCGATATTACCTCCTGCTGACACTCGAGCTCTAAGCCCGTCCATAGGGTGTTGATGAACCACTCCCCATTCCGTTCTTAACAGTCGGCGGCGCTCTCTATCTGGTTGTTGGTAGAGGTCGATCTGCTTACCGACTTGCTGATAATGTACTGTGCCGCTCTCTGGTGTCTCTCTGCCTGACAGCACTCTGAGCAAGGTGCTTTTTCCTGATCCTGATTCACCAACAATGCCCAGAACCTCCCCTGGATACAGTTGCAGATCGATCTCCTGACACCCCTTACCCGCAGAATAAAGTTTGGATAAACCAGACACATCAAGTAGAGGCTGATCGTTATCTGATTGATTTAACATGGTGAAGTCTCCTGTTGTTCGTTGCAATAATCTGTATCTGAGCAGACATACATTCGACTGCCTTTGTCATCGGTGACCACTTCATCAAGGAAGGTATGAGTGGCACCACAAATTGCGCAGGGCTCTTCCCATTTCTGTATTTCAAAAGGGTAATCTTCAAAATCTAAGCTCTTTACATCCGTAAAAGGTGGAATGGCATAAATACGCTTCTCTCGCCCTGCTCCAAACAATTGCAGAGCGGGCATGCGATCCATTTTGGGGTTATCAAATTTTGGGATCGGTGACGGGTCCATGATGTAACGTTGATTGACCATGACCGGATACGCGTAAGAGGTGGCAATGTGTCCGTAACGTGCGATGTCCTCGTAAAGCTTGACGTGCATGATTCCGTACTCGCTCAGTGCGTGCATCTTTCTGGTTTCCGTCTCTCTAGGTTCAAGAAAGCGAAGTGGCTCAGGGATAGGCACTTGATAGACTAAGATCTGCCCTTTGCACATTGGTTTTTCCGGAATACGGTGGCGTGTCTGAATGATACTGGCCTGTTCGGTTTTTTCTGTGGTGTTAGCTTGTGCTACTTTTTTAAAAAATTGACGAATCGAAACCGCATTGGTGGTGTCATCCGCGCCTTGATCGATCACTTTAAGCACATCCTGTCGGCCAATGATTGAAGCGGTGATTTGAATACCACCGGTCCCCCAGCCATAAGGCATTGGCATCTCTTTACCGCCAAAAGGTACTTGGTAACCTGGAATAGCGATCGCCTTTAAAATGGCACGGCGGATCATGCGTTTGGTCTGTTCATCTAAAAAGCCGTAGTTGTAACCTTGCTCATCAGATGTGGTTTCATTGTATGTGTTAGTCATGGTTCGATGATCCTTTTGGTTCGTCGCGCAGTTCATGCTCTTTTTGAAGCTTACGAATCAGTTCCAGCTCGGATTGAAAATCCACGTAGTGGGGCAGTTTTAGGTGTGAGACAAAACCAGCGGCTTCCACATTGTCACCATGAGACAAAATAAATTCTTGATCTTGCGCTGGACCTTCGACGGGTTCGTCTAATTCTTCGGCTTGTAGTGCACGATCAACCAAGGCCATCGACATCGCTTTTCTCTCGCCAGATCCAAAAGAGACGCCATAACCTCGAGTAAACTGAGGTTTGATCTCTTTCGAGCCTGAAAAACCATTAATCATCTGGCATTCAGTCAGTTCAATGTCACCAATATCAATGTCAAAACCTAACTCTTCAGGACAGAGTGAAATCAATACACTGCCGGTGCGAATTTCGGCAGCAAACGGGTGGTTACGACCATATCCTCGTTGAGTGGAATAACCCATCGACAATAAGAAGCCTTCATCGCTGCGCATCAGCTGTTGGAGACGAGCGCTGCGTGTGGCCGGGTAGGTTGGTGGGTGCATAGTAATATCTTCAGCGACCTCTCCATCATCCAGCGGTTCCGGAGTCAGGCCTTGCTGCTCAAGAATTGACATCACTTGCGGACAGGGCTCAATGGGTGTTTGAGTGCTCTCTGTGATGATGTCGATTTGCGCTTCGGATTCGGCCATCAGAGTGAAATCGAGCAAGCGGTGGGTATAATCCAACGTTGGGCCGAGCACCTGTCCTCCGGGCAAATCTTTAAACGTTGCTGAAATGCGTCGTTCGATCTCCATCGTGCTGGTATCTACAGGTTTGCTAGTGGCAAATCGGGACAACGTGGTGCGGTATGCGCGTAACAGAAAAATCGCTTCAACTAAGTCTCCACTGGCTTGCTTGATGGCTAAAGCAGCCAATTGAGTATCAAAAATACCCCCTTCTGTCATTACGCGATCGACAGAGCTGCTGAGTTGTTGTTCGATGTGTTCTACCGTCAATTCATTACCCGTTCCTCGACGCTTCAGATCTTGCAGGCGGTGAGCGGCTTGGATGGCTTTTTCGCCTCCTTTTACTGCAACGTACATGTTAACGCCTCCGTATCAGTGAGTGTTACTTGTGTTGATCGAGGTAGAGCCATCAGTTGAGTGCCACAGGTAAATAAAATATCAATACCTAAAGGTTGTGAACGTTGGATTTGCGCAATTTGTTGGAGTAAATCAGAATCAATACCATCAACACGGACGGTTCTATGTCCATCGATTCCGGGACCCATCAGAGACAGGTTAGCGCCGCTATCAAACCCGCTGACTTGAATCGCTAGGGTGGTATTCGTTTCTGGATATTCGGCACTGCCCCAACAGAAATCGGATAATTGCAGCGGCTTGTTTTGCATTGCAACGGCAAAACAGGCGGTGTTGGCGGTATCAGATAATGGGGTATTAACGTGAAATTTTAAATTTTGTGTGAGTTCTTCGTCGTGTTTCATTGCTTCACATAGCCATACCGAAGTACTGCTGTCCGCCAATGACAGTAATAACTGCGTGGTAGCACTGTTAGCGCAACCAAAACTGAAATCATCACTGAAAGTTTGCAGGCTACCCGGTGAAGAAATAGCCTCTAATACTTGACGAAAGATGGTTTGAGCATCATGAATCGGGTTATTGAATCCAGGCTTTACGAGGTTCATTCGTCTTCTCCTCTGACTATGGTGAAAAATTCCACTTTACTGGTGGCAATTTGCTGGCGTCGATGATTGGTTTTTTCTGCCATTGTTGCTTTCAACGGGTCGATGACCTGCAAACGCAATTGTTCGACGTAATCGTTGTTTTGCATCAAAGCATCAATCAATGCGGCCAGATACGCATGCTCTTTGTTACGGTCTTTTATATAGCTGTATCCCATCTCACCACTTGGCAGTTTGACGACACTGCGAGTGACGGTCATGTCGCCAATATTGAATGGGTTACCTGTGCTGCCCATACGAGATTGAACTTGAATCAATCCTGTTTCTGTAGCGCGAATAATTTGATGATCCGGTGATAGATCGAGCTGACTCCAGCTGTTTTTTAGGTGTAAAAAGTCGGTCCTAGCGAGTGCTGACATCCAGCCTTGTCGCTCGGATTTTTCAGTGTTGTTCATGTTAATGCTCCAGTACGATTTCGATCATGTCAGAACGGGTATATGAGCAAGAGTACTCCTGGACCTGTTCGGTCTGGCTTACCACATTGACCGTTCTAAAAATAATAAGTGGCGTGTTATCCGACAGCTTTAACTGTTTTCGCTCTTGGCGGTTTGGCATCCTTGAACGCAGTTTGGTGAACTTTCGTGTCAGCTCAGTATCGAGCTGTTGATGGATGAACTGATGCAGTGAGCCACTTTCGAAGTGCTGCAATGGTGCCCACCAATCTAAGTTAGGAAGAAAATGCTCAATCAAACTGCAGGGCAATCCATTGATGACCCGGAGTGTGGTGAGCTTAATGACTTGGCTCTCTTGTTCTATATTCAACATCTTGGCTAAGTGCTCACTGGCGTTGATTAACTGACGACTTATCACTTCACAACGGGGGACATAACCTTGTTTAGTCAGGTTGTGAGTAAAGTGTGCCTCTGCATTTAAAGGGTAAGCATAAGGTTGCCTGATCACCTGATTACCTCGGCCTTGTTGACGCTCGATCAACCCACAAAATACCAACTCATCGATGGCACGCCTGACAGTGTGTCGATTGACTTTAAACCGATCGGCAAGGCGCGATTCAGAAGGTAGGAAGTCACCGGCGCGAAAGTGATGTTGTACCTCCTGTTCAAGTTGCTTTGCTATGTCCATGTAAATTTGCATGCCATTCATCCATTAAGTTATCTAGACAAGTACGCTCAAAATTTTAAATGTACGCTTTGCGAATGTGCTGCGAGGAGATGTCAATCAGACTCACAGTGACGATGATGACCAGCATAATGGCGGCCGTTTGTTGGAACTGAAATCCACGAATGGCCTCCCATAACAACACACCGACTCCGCCAGCACCGACCATGCCGACTACTGTGGCGGAGCGAACGTTGGATTCGAAGCGGTATAAAGTGAAGGATATCCACAGTGGTAATACTTGCGGAATAACGCCGTATATGATCTCCTCAAGTTTGTTGGCTCCTGTTGCTCGAACTCCCTCCACTGGACCTAAATCAATGGCTTCGACCGCTTCAGAAAACAGTTTTGCTAGTACCCCTGTGGTGTGAATAAACAGCGCCATGACACCCGCGAAAGGACCAAGACCTACCGCTACCACAAACAGCATGGCGAACACCATTTCATTAATGGCTCGTGTTGAATCCATTAGTCTTCTTGTTGGCTGATAAACCCATGCCGGTACAATGTTATCTGCACACAAAAGGCCCAAAGGGATTGAAAATATCAGTGCCAATACCGTGCCCCAAATGGCAATTTGTATCGTGATTAACGTCTCTGATACATAGAGTTCCCAGTGTGAAAAATCCGGGGGGAAGAAGTCATTGGCAAGCACAACCATATTGTCGAAGTCGGTGACAAGTTGAACTGGATTCATTTCAGCACCTTGCCATGCCCATGCAAGTACCCAAGCGATGACGATTAAAGAAATGAACTGCTTTAGCTTTTGTTGCCAGCTTTGATTGATGCTTACCGTGCTTATTGAAATATTGGCGTTCATTGGAATTCTCATTTTATTAAAAAAGGGTTGAGGAATGATCCTCAACCCAAATCGTTATTTTTCCATTGCTTCCAGCGCAGCCATTTGGCGGTTTAGCGCGGATAGCTTAGATTTGACCTGATCGATTTTGGCCAGCGTGGTCTCATCCATATTGCTGTGATGAGAGAGTTGATTCAGTTTTTTGAACAGTGACAATTGACGGATAGGTAGCAGCTGCAAGTCAGACGATGCTTTGAACGGTGCCCAATCGAGCTCCTTTAGAATCGCTTTCTCTTTTGGATTACCTGTTTTTCCATAGGTCATGAAGAAGTCATAGATCGCATCCTTGGTCGCTTCAGGGAGGTTTTTACGCCATACGATTGGATCGGCAGGAATTAACGGAGACTTCCAGATAACCTTAATGTTTTTGGCTTTTTCGGCGTTGTTGCGACTAAAGCGGCGCAAGCTTTCAGTGTTATTGGTTGCGACATCAACTTGCTTGTTGGTGACGGCAAAGAGATTGACTTCATGGCTAGAATTCAAGGTGCGTTTGAACTCAGAAGGTTGAACCTGATTTTTAGCAAATACGTAATATGAAGGAACCAGATAACCTGAGGTTGAGTTAGGATCGCCGTTGCCAAACGCCAATTCAGAACGCTTGCTCAACATATCTTCTACTGTGTTGATTGGGCTGTCTTTGTGGGTAATCAGCAGGCTCCAATACCCAGGATTACCCTCTACATCTGAGGTTTGAGCAAAGATTTGGCCGCCTGCACGATCCACCGCTTCCATGGCTGATTTGTTGCCATACCAAGCAATATCAACCTTATCGAAACGCATACCTTGAACAATACCCGCGTAATCTGGTGCGAAATACGCTTTTACTTTTACTCCTAATTTTTGGCTCATTGCTTCGATGAAGGGGTTCCACGATGTTCTTAGGTTTTGCTGTGATTCGGTGGAAATAATGCCGAAATTTAGTGTTGTTAGTGGTTTTTCGTTAGCCGATGCCGGAGCACAAACTGAGGCCGCTATGGCTACATAAAGTGAAATTTTTCGAATTGCACGTAACATTGTTCGATTCCTTTTGAGTAAATGTGACTATTGATTAACTGTTGACGGTTGATTGAGGTATTTCAATCGGTGACAAAGAGTCCGGCATGTTTGGGAAGTTTCCTTCAACAATGACGCCTGCTTCTTCAGTTTTCCCTTTGTATAAATCATGCAGCTGAGAGGTTGAAAGTCCTGCACTGCTGCCTTGGTAAAAAATATGGCCATCGCGAAGTGCGATCACGTGTTCGCAGTAGTTCTTAGCGTGTTCCACTTGATGAAGTGTCACGATGACCGGAATATTCTCTTGTTGATTGATTTGCTGTAACAGCTCCATCACAATGCGAGATGACTCCGGGTCAAGCGAAGCAATAGGCTCGTCTGCAAAAATGATTTTGGCGTCTTGCATCAGAGCTCGAGCAATAGCCACACGCTGCTGTTGACCGCCCGACAGTGTTGATACACGCTGGTGAGCAAAGTCTGCCATGTCTACTCGATTTAATGCTTCTAATGCTTTGTCTTGTTGTGCTTGAGTGAATCGGCCAGTGAAAGACCGCCACCAAGGTGTATCGCTTAAGGCACCAATTAAGACGTTGGTTATTACCGTTAAGCGATTCACCAAATTAAATTGTTGGAAGATAAACCCGGCGTGTGAGCGTGTAGCACGAATGTTTTTGTGGATTTTCCCCGCTTGTTGTACAGGTTGTCCCATGATGCTGATACAGCCCGCTTGTTGTTTGTTACTGTCCCCTGCCACTAATCCGTTTAGGTGACGAAGCAAGGTCGACTTTCCAGAACCCGATGGACCAAGCAGTGCAGTCATGCCCTGATGGCTTAAGTCTAAATTAATGTCGTTCAACGCTCGGTTTTGATCGAACGTTTTATTTAATGCTGTAACGCTAACGATGCTGTTCATAGAGTGAACCTTCTGTTTAATTCAGCTCTATCCTGCGTGGTGTTAATGACGGTTTTATTGCAGCTAAATGTCGTTTTCTAATCGTAGAGTATTGGTCATTTGTCTAAGGTGCTTGTTTTTAAAGGAGGTATTAGGCGATGAAGAAATGATAAGGCGGAGTTGTCTAGTTGGGGTATTCATCAAAGGTTCACTCTTCACTCCCTTTTGATTTGAACTGGGTCACAAATAAAAAGAGATTAGAAATGAATAAGTCGTAACTTTACTGTTTAAATCCGGTTAGGCTGACTTTAATCCCTCCATCCGGTTTGTTGATAATGTGAAACATCAAGTCGTGTTGTTCGCAAACTTGTTTCACAATGGTTAAACCTAACCCATTGCCAATATTGAGTTTGTTTAGGCTAACATGGGGCTCTGTAACATATTCTAATTGTGGTTCAGGGATACCAGGACCACTGTCTTCAACCGTGATCACTACTTGATTTTGTACTGGATTATGTTGAATGCTAACTTCAATCTGGTTTGCCATTTCGGACTGTCTACCATATTGGTGTGCATTCTCTACAAGGTTGATCAGTGCAGTTTGCAACATAATCGGGTCGACATTTCTTATTAAAGAGTCGGTTGACGAGTGGAAAACCAGTTGTTGTTGATCCGCATAAATAGCGGGAGCCATGTCGATACAAACTGCTTTGCACAATTCAACCAAATCTGCGTTTTGCCAAAATTCCTCATCAATTAAATCTCGCTTAGACTTTGCATAATGAAGCAGCTGCTGGGTTAAACGTGTCATGTATTGAATCTTTTTTTCGACAAACTCAATTTTTTGTAACTCAGGCTCTTTTTTATACAGTTCTATCTGCATCTTCATTTCAGCTAAGGGTGTTTTTAGCTGATGGGAGAGATCGGCGTTAAAACGCTGGGTATTATCAATGGTTTTTTGTAGCCTCAGCATTAAACGGTTAAGAGCACTGATCAGCTCGCTGATTTCAGTAGGAGCACGAGTCACAATCGGGTTTAAATTAAACTCAGAACGGGTTGAAATCTGCTTTTGAATTCTTCGTATTGGATTTAAGCCCCATTTGAGCGTTAAATAGGTGATCACCGCTGAAATGATACAGAGGACAATAGCGGCCATAGACATGAAAAGTGTAATTTCGTTTAGAATCTGTTGCCGGCCTTGCAGTGATTCAGCAATCACGATTTTAGCAATGCCTTTGGAGTAGGGGAAGTGGACCTCCACAGCGCGTAATTCGGTTCCGGCATAAACCGTATCGTAATAGTAATATCGCCGTTTGCTGTCGTTTCTATCCGGGTTAACCTGCTGGTAAAATTTAAGCCCAATGGCCCCTGCGAGTAGTTTGTTTTCTGCATTTTCAATACGATAAAATACTTTTTCATTACGAGCTGTACTTAACGAGTCGATAGAAAAGTAATCCATGTTTAGATGTAACTCTCCCCGTTTCATCACCAGTTTTTCTTGAATGTTGGTCGCGACAGCTAGCAGCATATTATCAAACAGCGCTTCGGTCTTTTTCTCGACAAATGAGGTGGTAATAGCGAAAAAAAACAGCGTTAGACACAAAAAGGAGATGAGAATCCCAAGAAATAGACGTCTAAATAGTGAACCTGAATTAGTCATGTTTTGCCATAGGCTCCAACAGATAACCTAGTCCTCTAATGGTAGATAGGCTGAGTGATGAACCAAATCTTTTTCGAAGGCGACTGATGTAAGTTTCGATGGCGGTTGAAGTGAGCTCTTCATCCAATGAAGCTATGCGATCGGCAATTTGGGATTTGCTGACCACTTTACCGGTGTTGAGAATGAGGTACTCCAGAACTGAGAGCTCACGGCGATGTAAGATGATCTGCTCGCCATTAACATTGACACTGCGATCACTTAGGTCGATTTGGATATCACCGTAAGATATTTGGTTTTGGGTCAGTCTGTTTGAGCGGCGCAACAATGCACGAACTCTTGCGACAATTTCGTCTAATTCGAAGGGTTTACATAGGTAATCATCAGCCCCTTGATCGAGTCCGGTGATGCGCTGATCTAATTTATCACGAGCGGAAATAATGATTACTGGGGTGTTGAGTTTTTTTGCCCTGAGTGTTCGTAATACCGATAAACCATCTTGTTTTGGCAGCCCTAAATCAAGCAGAATTAAATCATACTCCTGCTGTTTTAAGGCGTAAGTCGCTTGTAAACCATCGTGTATGACATCCACGGCATAACCTTGTTCACATAACGTCATCATCATGCCGTTCGCTAACAGTTCATTGTCTTCCACAATTAAAATTCGCATGATCTACCTCTAACTTTTTAACAATACCCTAACAAAAAAATAGAATGCAAGCTTGGTGACAGTTAGCAAAGATATTATTTTTATTGTAAAAGTTTTGTTAATAGATATTTCGTTGATTTTTTAATAACAATAAACAAAGGATTGAAAAAAATGAACAAATTATATCGCACGGTGAGTAAAACATTGCTTGCCACTGTTGTTGCTACGACAGGATTGCTCGCAACTACAGCAGCCAACGCTGATGATTATCCGAAAAAGCCAGTTAATTTTGTGGTCGGGTTTGGAGTGGGTGGTAGTGCCGACAGAATGACCAGAACCATGGCAAGTTTTGTTGGTGATGAGTTGGGCCAGCCGATTAAAGTGATCAATAAAAAGGGTGCGGGTACTCAAATAGCCGCTAATTATGTGCTAAATCGACCGGACGATGGTTACACTGTTTTTGCCTCAACTTTTGCCCCTTATCTGTCGAATACTATCTTAAAAGGGAAAGCATCGTATGGGATGGCTGACTTTTCGTTTATCAACTTACAGTGGTTTGATTTTGAGCTTATAGCCAGTTACAAAGATAGCCCATATAAAGACATGGCATCACTGATAAAGGCAATCAAAGAGAAGCCGAAAACAGTGAAAGCTGCAGTTATGCAAGGTGGCGCTGGACATATCACTATAAAATTGCTGCTTGAAAAATACAATATCCCACAAGAGAACTTAAATTTAGTGACGTTTAACAGCGGTGGTAAAGCGCGTTCAGCCGTTGCCGGTGGTCAAGTTGATTTTATTATCATCAGTGCAGAAGGCAGTGAAGGGATTCGTGAGTTCTTAACCCCATTAGCCGTGGTTCGTGATGATCGAAGTGATCGTTGGGATGCGCCAACCATTAATGAAGCGATTAAAGGCTCAGGGATTACGATGCCAGTTATTCGTGGCTCGATGCGTGGTTTTGCTGTCTCTTCAGAGCTTAAAAACAAATTTCCTCAACGTTATGAAAAGTTGACCAACGCTTTCCAAAATACCTTAGCCAATAAAGGGGTACAAAAAACCTTAAAAGGTAACAACATCGGCGGTGTTTGGATTGGACCAGACAAAGCGGATGAGTTAATGAAAGAGAACTTTGAGATGTTCAATACCTACAAATACTTGCTTAACAAGTAATTCATTCTGCTTTCTTTAGTTGTGGCTCCTTCTTTTAGGAGTCACTTGTTATCTAGGAGGACTATAAGATGTTAACCAATAAAACTGCTGATGTCGGCGTCGTTTTTTGCTTGATTGGCTTCACCGTATGGTATGGCTTTGATGCATGGCAAGTATCTCAAAGTGTTGAAAATTTAATCCTTATTGTACCAATAGGAGGAGGAGCGTTATTGCTTTGCCTTATTGAGTTAATTCGTCAATTTTTTGGTTACTCAAAACCGATTGAAAATGCACAACCAGTAAAAGAGGTGTTTCCCGTGATTGCACTTTTCACGGCCTATGTATTGTCATTGGAGTGGTTAGGGTTTGATGTGGCAACCACTCTGTTTGTTGCTATCTACTTGGTGATGCAAGGTGAAAGGCGATGGGTTTGGATCGTGGGCTATAGCGTCTGTTTTGGACTATTTATGGCGATGTTCTTTGCTAAAATGCTGCCTTACCCAATGCCAATGAGCCTATTTCCGACGGACTATTAAGGATTCAATATGATTGATACTATTGCAATAGCCGAAGGGGCAAATATGCTTTTTGCCTCAATCGATCCGTGGATAGTGGTGATTCCAGGCATCATTATTGGATTGGTATTTGGAGCAATTCCAGGTTTACAGATTTCGATGGCAATGGCGATTTTCTTGCCAGCAACACTGTACATGGATTTTTTAGAAGCGATGCTATTTTTAACCGCTATTTTTACCGGTGGTTCATTTGGAAGTGGTATTCCTGCGATATTAATGAATATTCCGGGTACCTCTTCAGCTATTGCCACCGCGTTTGATGGTTATCCGATGGCAAGAAAAGGGGAACACAATAAGGCACTGGGTGTAGCATTAGGTGCATCCTGTTTTGGTGTGCTTTTTGGTTATGTGATCCTATTTATTTTGATTCAGCCCATTTCAAGTATGGTGCTAAAACTTGGTCCATCGGAAATGTTTGTGGTGATTCTTTGGGGCATGACCCTAATCGCCAGTTTGAGTGGTGAGTATATTGTCAAAGGGTTGCTATCAGGTTTCATTGGCTTGTTACTGGGCACCATTGGTTTTAGTGAGGCGGGGGTTGCTCGTGGCACTATGGGTAATGAATACCTGCTTGACGGTGTGGCGACCATTCCTGCCATGATGGGCATGTTTGCCGCATCTGAACTGTTTAAATTAGTGAAGACTAAATATCTGGTTAAAGACAGCAGTGCAAGAAAGGTGAGTATTCGCGAAGTGATTTCTGGTATGAAGTATGCCTTTCAGTATCCTGTGGTGATGTTGCGAGGCAGCTTGATTGGTGTGTTTGTTGGTGCAGTGCCGGGTGTTGGCTCATCGGTGTCGAACTTACTGTCATACATTGAAACCAAACGACGCGATAAAGATCCAGATTCTTTCGGTAAAGGAAATCCAAAAGGGGTGATTGCGGCGGAATCGGCAAACAGCACATCTGAAGCGGGCTCAATGGCGACCTTGTTAGCATTAGGTATTCCAGGAGGTGGCGCAACGGCGGTGATGTTAGCAGCCTTTGCTATGCATAATATTACGGGTGGCCCACAATTTATTCGTGAAGAGACAGACATTGTCTATGCGATCATTATTGCCAATTTTGCTCAGGTTATTTTGTTGCTAGGTTTGGGGCTATTATTCATACCTATTTTGGCAAATATTGTGAAGATGCCAACCAGTTTCATGGTGCCATCAGTGCTCTCCATGGCGGTATTTGGTTCATTTGGTTTAACGGGGAATATATCAGGGCCTGTTACGGTATTGGTATTCGCTTGCGTTGGTTGGGTATTTAGACGTTATAACTACTCTGTTCCAGCAGCGGTGATCGGTATTTTGTTAGGCGGTATGGCTGAAGGGTCTTTGATGCATACCTATCAAATTAGTGGCGGTGAAATAAGTTATCTATTTGAAAGGCCAATTACACTGGTTATCTTAGGCTTGTTACTGTTGTCACTGTTCGGTTCTAAAATAACCTCTAAACTGAGTAAAAAAGCGACATCTGTTACTCAATCTTGATATATGAAATTGTTGATCAGAAGTGTAATAGCCATTGCGTTCGGGGGAAACAATGGTTTCTTCTGGTCAACTCAAAACGATACTACATCTCATTGTAGAACAATACGATACTGCCACCACGCAGCGCACTGCCATAGTTGAAGTTAAACCCAATCCCTACGTTATCCAAAAAAGGGAGTTTATCGGTGGTGTTTAATAACCAACCAATACTGGCTTCCAAATAGTGATGGGTACCAAAGCTCGAGGTAATATCTCCTCCTACATCAACTCGCTTACCACGTAAAAAAAGTGACTGGGCATAAATGTTCTGCTCGGTAAGTTGATAGGTCATTTGCAGCATATTGATGAGACGCCAACCTTCAGGGTTCGCATCTTCGCTTTTATCAGAAGAGCCTCCAAAGCCTTGACCATAGAAGTAGTGATAGCTGTTATCAAAACGCCACTCACCCCAATCCGTGGACTCTTTGTATATGAACTTTAAAGTAGGCTCCATAATAAAAACATTGGCAGATGTGTTTAAGAAAGTGCCATCTAATCGGGGTTTAAGCTCTTCACTGATTTGGTTACGATAAGTGTAGGTATTGTCGTAGTGCATCAAATGGTTGCCGATCCCATAAGCAAATGACCACCCTTTAGAGAGCGAGTGTTCTTGAGTGTATTCTAGATAGGCGGCGAACACTTCGTCTTTATTTTCGTCTGGTGTCAGCCCTTGAGCTTCAAAGAATTTTGTCGTTTGATCCACACGCAAATAGGCGACTCGACCAGTGATACTCTGGCTCCACTCTTCGTCATTGTCTGGAAATTCATACGTATATGGAAAGGAGTAAACAGTGATTTGCTTGCGTAATTCTACTGAGTTTGGATGCTCAAGATCACCGCCCCCGGGAACGGAAATAAATTCGTTAGGATCAAAATCGGTAATACCAAAGGTAATCGCATTGCTGTCAGTAAGTACGACAGTGGCAGAAAAAATCTTCTCAAATCGGTTTGCTGCTGAGTAATCTGTAGCTAAGCAGCCAAAACTGATAAGCAACACTAGCCAGCATAGGAGAGAGGAGCAGCGAAACATCGTGGTACCCATATGATAAGATCTTATTGAAATTATCATGTTTAGCGTACGGCGGATAGCAACGGTTAGTGATATTGAATATTTTTCTCATGCTTGATAGCGTGGCTGAATATGATTATTAATCAATTACCTTGATGGAAAGCATTAATGTAAAGAGAGCAACAGGCTCATCGCCACTGATTGATGGACAAGTAGCGACAATCTGTACGGGTTTGTTGATTCTCTCTTTGCTGTGAAAGGTTTCAGTAAGCATTTGATCAATCACTTGACCTTCGCTGCAGGTAAATACGACATCCGCCTCTGGACGCTTAAGAAACTTAGCATCAAAATCTTTGAAGGCGAGTGAAATCTTTCGACCGCAATTATTGGCTTTATGAAATGCTAAAAAGCCACCAGCGACATCAGCGCCCACTGCCAATACCCCAAAATACATGCTGTTAAGGTGATTTTTATTGCGACGTAACAGCGGAATCTTCACCGCCAAAGTCTGCTCATCCATGGCTATGATTTTAGGTTTACACCAGAAAATCAAAGGGACTTTGAAAAAACCAAACATCTTAAGCATAAGGTTGGATTTAAATAAACTTTGGCTCATTGTGATTCCTATTAGCATTACCGAATGACTCTACGGTACAGAAAATGTTAAAGGATTTAACATTTAATGGTCAAAAAGGAGATCTAGAGCAGACTGATCTGACCAGTTTGGCGTGATACAGCAATAGCTCTTGTTATCAAGCCATATGAATAACATTAATAGAGAGTATTACTAGTTTATTCTTATTTATGGAGCGCTTTGTTAATTTTTAGGAGGATAATATGGTTGAGTGTGAGTAACCTATATGACAGTTAAGTTAAAAAAGGAGTTTTAATGAATATTCCACCATTTATACAACAACATGTTCAACATACCATTGAGAGTGTTGGCAAAGATGGCAAAGCGGATACGGTGTTCACTGATAAAGAGAGATTGTTAAAGCGGCTCGGTAATGCTAATTGGCGCGCGTTTCAAGCAATACAATGCCAGTATGGCAATGTTATTAATCTTGAGGATATTCATAAAGCTGCCCAAGGATGGAAAAAGTCGTTACAAGGTATTGAGTACCCTTGGTTGGTGTGGAGTGTTGATGAAGATTGGGCATATGTGCAACAGAAAATGGTGATTAAAGCAGGATGGACACCTATTGTCGGCTACGACCCCCGAAATGGAGTACCTACAAAGCTAGTTGATGGTGCTATTTTGATCGACTTTAATGAAGGCCTAAACTTACCTATTTTGTATATGCACTTTCCATTAGATTTTATTTTTATGTTTGCCCCTCGATTAGCATTTTTCCACTCCGACCTACTCATCAAACCTGAAAAGATGAGGCAATTGTCTGAGCTGTTTATTTCTCTTCCGGATGGCGAGATAGCAATGACCAATCTCACCAAGATTAAGTTCAAATGGCTGCAACGTTTCTTTCCCAAACCGACTAAACTATTTGAGCTGGCGGGCTGTATTACCCAGCAAGCCAGTGAAGATATATATAATCAAGGATGCAGCATGTGGCAGGGGTGGGCCTTTCACCCTAACTGTCCAAATGAAGTTGAGTTTAAGACTCGGTTAGAAAAGCATTGGGATCACGGTGCGGGATTGCTTTATTGGCAAGAGAGTTGTAGAGGGAAAGTGACTATCATTGAAGAGACTTTTTTAGATGAAGGGCACTTTAGTCGTACCAGTAAAAAAAGCTTCAAAGTGTTATCGAGTAATAACGAAAGTCGTGATACAGGTATGGACTTACGCGGCAATTATGATGTGTACCAACTGGCCAAAAACTTTGAAATTGACCTATAACGTAGTGATTACAAAATAGTTAAGTGCTTGTAATACCGCAGTGGTTATGTTTTATCTTAAAGGCTAAACTATAAAGAGGCACTTTCTATTAAGGATAAGAGAATGATTGAAGTTGGACAAACACTACCAGCCGCCAATTTAAGTCAGTTAACCAAAGAGGGGTTAGTTGATCATCGAATTTCAGCACTATTTTCCGATAAGAAGGTCGTGTTGTTTGCGGTTCCAGGCGCATTCACCCCGACTTGCTCGACTGCACACCTACCAGGGTATATTGAGTTTTCCGAACAATTCAAAGCTAAAGGAGTCGACATCATTGCTTGCGTATCCGTGAATGATGCATTTGTAATGCATGCATGGGGCGAATCGCAAAATGCCAAAGAATTGATGATGTTGGCTGATGGTGATGCCAGCTTTACCAAAGCGCTTGGACTGGAAAAAGAGACCGCTGGATTTGGTGGGATGCGCTCTCAACGGTATTCAATGCTCATTGATAATGGCGTGGTTACCATGTTGAATGTTGAAGCGCCTAAAGAGTTTGTTGTGAGCAAAGCCGAAGTGCTGTTAGCTAGTTTGTAAATATTTTCTTATTGGGCATGCTAACTCTGTATGTCTGCGTTATGAATCTCTTTAAAATGCTCTGCTAATGTATGGCGTCCGTAAGTTGGCGCAATCATGTCCTGCTCCATTACCGTTAAAAAGAACTCGGCAGGACCGGTCATTTTTTCTGGTAGTAGTGAGGAAACAAACAGTGAAACCCTCCTGAACCAATCAGGCAAATGGGTTATCTTGGGCGTCTTTTCTTGGCTACTAAATGCAAGGTTAGCGATGTCGATGGATGAAAGAACCTCAGGGCCGCCGATGTCCAATTCGTATTTGTCACTTTCAATGGATTCAATACAGAATTTAGCCAGATCTTTACCGTGAATGGGGTTGAGTTGAACATCTCCCGTGCCAAAGAGATAGACTCGACCGGACTTAGCCATAGAATAGAACTCCTCAATATCGGCAAAAAATCCGTTAGGTCTTATGACACAAGGGGTTAAAACTTTTGATACGAGCAGTTTTTCCGCAAAACGCTCTTTGGCTTTAAGGAGCCTTACATTTTGATGATTTTTGGCATCAAATGCAGAAATATAGATGAATTTTTTAACGCCGGCTCTTTCTGCTTCTAACAATAAATTGAGATTTGCTTGATAGTCCACATCCATGTAGGTCAACCCCTCTTTCTGGCGAGTAATGCCCACACAAGAGATCACTACATCGATATCATTACAGCAGCCTCGTAAGCTTGATGCATCCGTAACCTGGGCCACTTTAATTTGGTCTTCACTGAGCCCCATCGCTATTAATTTATCTTTTTGTCTAGCTAATGCTTTGAATGGCGAACCAGTAATACACAATGCTTTAACGAGGTGACTGCCTAAGTAACCTGTTGAACCGGCGACTAATATTTTGTGTGGTGTTGGGGTCATTTGAGATCCTCTATGAGACATTTAGAAAGAAAAAAACGGGTTCGATCCGCGATGTGTTGTTCTAACTCTTTATTCTCTATCTTCATCTCACCCGTAATTTTTACTTGGTCGTAAAAGCCACTTCGCCAGATATGAAACAGAAGATCACCAAGTTCATTAAAATCGAATATAGAGGAGGTAACTCCCGCATGCTTGAGTAATTCGCCAATTTGATTTGCGGCTTTGTGTGGGCCATTGCTATACAAAAGTTGCTTCAGATCTTTAAATTTTGGGCCGGAAGCTAAAATGGCATTGTCAAAGGCAACCACTTTAGGATTGCTAACCAACGTCATGAGTTCTATGCCCATTTGGTTCAGTAGTGGCTCTAGTTCGAATGGTGTCGTTTGATTAATACGCTCGAAGTAATGGACTTTATTGAAGGCATTTTGGGTGAATGTGTCGACATATGCGGCTAATATCCCTTTTATACTGCCGAAGCGACGATATAATGTAGCCTTTGAAATGCCCGCATTCTTAGCAATTTTTTCTATCGAAAGCCCTGCAATACCTTCATTAGCTAAAATCAGATCAATAGCATCAAACATCATTTCTGTTTTTTGATGATCGACAGGGCGACCAACGGAATTTTTTAAGTTAGAAGAAGCTGCCATATTCGGCCTTTTCGTCACAAAACATACATCTAATCTATAGAATTTAATTATGATACGCAACCGTATCGTAATTAAATTCAGAATTAGAGTCGTCGTAACTGTGCAGACTCTATGATTTTTTAAGTAACTGGGATGTTTACTAAACAGTTAATGCGTTCTAATGACCCATTTTCTATCTTGAAAAAAGCGTCTTGAGGTAAATCTTGTTCCCAGACTTGCTGATAACTCAAATCAAGTAAGATACCTCGTAATACAATACCGGTGAGACCGTGGCTGATAACCACGATATCGCCTGATTCTGGAAGCTCTACAATCCAAGATAACAGTCTGGTTTTGACCGATTCATAGGACTCAGATTGTGGGGCATTAAGATACCAATCATTATTGTTAAGGAGGTTTGGATGTTCTTCGATCAAGCTTGGAACGGTTCTCTGCTCCCATAGGCCTAATGAAAATTCTTTCAATCGCGAGTCTTCAATTATCTGAGGCCTTGGATAGCCGATTTCTTCGCAAACAATATGCGCAGTTTGGACTGCGCGTCCTAATGGACTGGAATAAACGGTGCAGCTTTGACGCCCTAAATATGCCACTAACGCTGCCCCAACGCTGTGGGCTTGTACTGTACCTTTGGGAGTTAATGATGAGTTGCAATGACCCTGCAACTTCTTCTCTGAGTTAAATAGTGTTTCACCGTGTCTTAAAATAAATACTCTTCGTGTCACAAATGATCCTCTTTTTGTCGTGCTGCGTGCTTGTTCAGTTATTGAGAGTCAGAGAAAAAGGCTTCCATTTTGCTTTGGTTGCTGAAATTGATGGTAAATACCCTATTGATGTCGGTATTGCCCTCAGAAATTAATACTTCAGATACTTTAAAATCGTAACCAAAATGGCCACTGTAATCAGAAAGAATGGGTGTCATTGCCGCTCGGTATTCTGCATATTTAAGGTCATCAAGAACATGCAGTCCGACTAATATTTCATATGACATAGAGCCTCTAAAATTAAAATATGAATTGGTAATAGCGTCTTCATTTGAACGCAGTTGAAGGTCATATGCAATAGCAATGAAAGTTGATGCATTTAAATATTGCAAAAGGTAATTTATTTATCGTTTATCGATAAATATTTATTGATTTGCATTTTAATCTACTCTAATATCTTTTTATCAAATCAATGGAGTCTTTATTATGTCTACTATTCAAAAACAGAGCCGTCGTGCACGAGCTCTTTTTCAGTGCTTACTTGTACTTACGCCGATCGCTGTGTGTTATTACTGGCTAACAGTTGATACGCAATATGATTTTCTTACTACGTTTGGAATTATTGAGAGCAGCATTGATATTAGTGGTTATACCCAATTACCATTAACGATCACGACACGGTTGTTTGCTTCTATTGCCAGCTTATTACTGTGCGGTATTATTATGTACGCTTTAAAAGTACTGATTCATCTGTTTCGAAACTACGAACGGAATGAAATTTTTTCTTTGGATAATACGTTGAGTTATCAAAAATTGGGCTACAGCTTGTTTTATTGGGTAGGGGCTTCAGTGGTATACGGTGCGCTTATGTCCGTAATATTGTCATTTAACAACCCTCCTGGTGAGCGAATTCTAACCGTCAGTTTTGAAGGCATGGATTTTTTAAATATAGTCTTAGGTTTTGTTATTTTGATCATCTCATGGGTGATGAAAGAGGGCCATATTCTTGCTGACGAAAACACACACACCATTTAAGGATTCGTAATGTCTATTCGTATTAATTTAGATGTCGTGATAGCTAAGCGAAAAATGCGCTTAAAGCAGTTGGCACAAGAAGTGGGAATTACCGAAGCGAACTTGTCGGTATTGAAAAATGGTAAAGCGAAGGCAGTTAGGCTATCAACCTTGGATAAACTATGCGAGGTTCTTGAATGCCAGCCTGGCGACATACTTGAGTTTGAAGTCAATGTTGATTAGCCACGCCAGATAAACGCTACGCAATTTTCTGAAAATTCACAAATTGGTCTATGCTTAATATTGTAAAAATAAAAAGCAGTATTGATAAAGTTGTTGATTTTACTGGAGAATTACAATGAGTCTATCTCGGTTTTTGCTTCTATGTGCTGTATCTGTTGGTTTAATCAGTGGTTGTTCCTCTCAATTGACCCGAATGATCATTTCAGAACAAGGGTCTGATGAGTTGGCTGTTGTTGATTTAGAAACACGTTCTGATAGTGACACGATGATAAATTTGCCAGTTAATGAGCCAGTGTCGGCATTCAATAGCGTTAAAGTTGATGTTCATCCGTGGGGAAATATTGGTTACGCTAAATTGCCTGATGGAACTAATTATAAACTCAATCTTAACTCCGGAGAGGTAATAGCAGAAAATTCAATGCCATTAAAAAGTATAGTTAAATTTACTCATAATGGTTTGATGGTGCTGACGGCTCAAGCAGATAGCAGTGTTATTTCAGTGTTTGATGTTCTCAATTCACAACAACTGAACGACTACTCTTTTACCAATCGCTCGATTAGAGATATGGCGATGTGTAATAACAATAAAACCTTGCTCGTTGTAAGCCATGATTTTTCTCACCGTTATTATATTTCTCGTTTTACGCTAAACAGTGTCGGACACTTGGCAAACCAAGAACAAGAGATTACCTCGCTTGAAGTGGTGAAAGGTGTGGTGTGTAATTCGTCGTCTGTCAGCGGAGCTGCGATTGCCGGTAATCATCTTTTAACGTTTGTTTTTGATGATACCGATGGCTTGACTCAAGTTGAGTTTATCGCAGGGATTGTCAATGGTCCTATTGATAAAGAGCACGCTGGCAGCAACCCTCCGATCTCACAATCACTGGCATTCAGTCCGAATGGCCGTGATCTCTATGTTCGATTTTCAACACTCGGTTACTATTACCCCCAAGGCTGGTTAGAAAAATTCAGCTTCAACAAAACCACTGCGAAGCTGAGAACAAGACCGAACTGGTTAGCTGAAGCGCCTCATTCAACCAGCAGTGGTGAAAATAC
Organism: Aliivibrio sp.; assembly: GCA_016764915.1. Lineage (GTDB taxonomy): Bacteria > Pseudomonadota > Gammaproteobacteria > Enterobacterales > Vibrionaceae > Aliivibrio_A. The sequence goes on from JAESQY010000153.1 coordinate 75,130, forward strand.
GCGGCTGACTATTCACCCTAGTGGTGGTTATATTTATATGCCTAATCGGACAATGGGGGAGATTATGGTGATTGATACTGCAACGGGTAATCTATCGGAATCGATTATTATTAATGAGGTGACTGCGCCGAGCTTTATTAGTATTAGTCCGGTTAAATGTTTAGATTGGAATCAAATGGGCTGTTAATACCAGAATTGGTTCTTTGCAGAGATAAAAAAGGGTGCTGAAAATCAGCACCCTTTACTATTATTTAGGGAAAGTGTTATTCAGGATAAAGTCGTTATTTAGGATAGACATGTTGTCGACCGCAACCGCCGCATATGCCATGTTGAATACGTAGCTCACAATCTCGAGTGGTGAACTTACCGTGTGGGCACTCATCATCAACACCAGCGACATGGTTTAATGAGAATGCCCCTTGGGTAGCATCACCTCTAGGATCAAATTGTCCTTGAACCCCAAATCCTTTTTGCTCTTTTACCTCTTCTAACAATTTCTCAAGAGGGTCTAAAAAGAGCTCAACATACTTTTCATCTTTGGCGACCAAGGCACTCATTCGTTGTAGTACGGTAGTTAATCGAAGTTGAGGTCTATTTTCTGTTGTCATGGTAAATTCTGCTCCTTTAAAGCTACAAAAACAAAACGCTATACTGCGGTTTTTATTTGTTGCTGCTCGCCATTGATGTCATAAGATTTATTGCCGTAGATGTAAGTTTCACAAACCGTTCTATCGTCACCTAAACTCATAAGAACAAACAGTTTCTCTTCTAGGTTCTTGGTTTGATTCATTCTAAAGCGCATTAGTTGAGTCGCATGTAAGTCAAGTACCACAAAATCGGCCTCTTTGCCCACCGCTAAATTACCAATTTTGTCCTCTAAGTGCAGGCTCTTTGCTCCACCTAATGTAGCTAAGAACAGTGATTTAGCAGGGTGCAGTTTCTCTTGTTGCATCTGCATCACTTTGTAAGCTTCACTCATGGTTTGCAACATAGAGAAGCTGGTTCCAGCACCGACATCTGTGCCCATGCCGATGTTGATATTAAATTTCTCCATCTTAGGCAGATTAAATAATCCAGATCCTAAAAACAGATTTGACGTAGGGCAGAAGGCGATGGAAGAGTCAGTATCAGCGAGACGCTGGCATTCGCAATCTGACAAATGAATGCCATGAGCAAATACAGATCGCTTATGCAGTAGACCGTAGTGATCGTATACATCAAGGTAACTGTCACGCTCTGGGAACAGATCCAATACCCATTCTATCTCTTTCTTGTTTTCGGAAAGGTGAGTATGCATAAAAACATCTGGATACTCTTTTAAGAGTCGTCCAACCGTTTCTAACTGTTCTGGCGTGCTGGTTGGAGCAAAACGAGGAGTGACGGCATACATCAGTCGTCCTTTGTTGTGCCAGCGTTCAATCAGTGCTTTTGATTCGTCATAACCAGACTGAGGGGTATCCGTTAAATCATCAGGCGCGTTTCTGTCCATCAGTACTTTGCCGGCGATCATTCTTAAGTTGCGCTTTTCTGCTTCTTCAAAAAAAACATCAACCGACTCTTTGTGCACGGTGCCAAACACTAATGCCGTGGTGGTGCCGTTACTGGCCAGTTCATCAAGAAACAATTTGGCCACTTTATGTGCATAGATAGGATTTTTAAAACGCATCTCTTCAGGAAAGGTGTAGTTTTCTAACCAATCAAGAAGTTGTTCCCCATAAGAGGCGATCATGCCCGTTTGCGGATAGTGGATGTGAGTATCGATAAACCCTGATGTGATCAGTTTATTATGGTACTGCTTCACCTTAAGTGTGCTTGGTTGTCTTGCAAGCACCTCATCCGCTGGGCCAATATCAACCACGTGACCATTGTCTACGACTAAGATTCCGTCTTCAAAATATTGGTATGAATCGTCGTTGCCGACATCTTTTGGATCAGCAATACTGTGCAACATTGCGGATCGATATGCGCGTAGTTGTGATGTCATTTTGCATCCTTTCTAAATAGGTTTTGTAAGAGCTATGAGCTCTCTGAATCTTTAACTGTTTGCAATATATCCGTTGAAGTTTTGCTGTTCGGGCGTTTTTGTTCAAGTTCAATACCTTGATAGTGAGCAATGAGCTCGCCCGTTACTGAAACTGCAATCTCGGCTGGATGTTTGCCTTTGATCGCTGCAATTCCGATCGGACACGTCATACGCTCGATGGTCTGCTGGTCAAATCCACGTTCAGTTAAACGAAAATCAAATTTCTTACGCTTGGTTTCTGAGCCAATCATGCCAAAGTAGGTTGAATCGTTACGTTTCAGAATCGCTTTTGCGAGATCAAAATCAAGTTGATGATTGTGCGTCATGACCAGGTAATAACTATTGGCTGGCATGTTTTTGATCTCAGCAACAGGATCGTCACTGACGAGCTTAGTTACGCCAGTTGGTAGTTGTTCTGGAAACTCATGGGCTCGTTCATCAATCCAAGTGACTTTAAAAGGTAACGTTGAAACAATGTGGATAAGCGCTTTAGCGACATGCCCTGCGCCTAATAAAACGAGATGGTTCTGCTGCTGTCCAATGGGTTCGAAACTGAGTGTTGCCATACCACCACAGCACTGTCCTAATCTCGCGCCTAGATTAAAGCGTTCAACTTTTAAGTGCTTATCACCGATAAGAAGCATCTCTCGTGCCATTTTAGTGGCAAGGTGCTCGAGGTGACCTCCCCCGATAGTCGCAATAAGGTTGTCACGAGTGATCAGCATTTTTGTGCCTGCATCTCGTGGTACTGAACCTTTATCCTCAAGTACCGTTACCATGACACAAGGTTTGCCTTGTTCTTCCAGTTTGGTTAACTCATGAATCCAATTATCATTGAACATTGTAAAACTCCTACCACATTACTGCTTACAAATAGGTAAAAAGTAAGGGGTTCAACAAGGTGAACGGCCTTACTTGCCGGATTTTTGTTTAGTTCTCTACATTCAGCACTTGAGTACTTACTTTTGTAGGAACGTCTGCATGTTGTACATTTTTTACCGCCCAAAGCACTCGCTCTGGTGTTGCTGGTGTATCCAACTTAGGAATACGACCTTCGACAGCCACTGAAGCAATCGCGTTTTTAATAGCACTCCACACTGATATGGCCAACATGAAGGGTGGCTCACCCACCGCTTTTGAGTTGAACACGGTATCTTCTGGATTACTGCGGTTCTCAAGCAGCTGAGTTCGGAAATCAATCGGCATATCGGAAATGGCGGGTATCTTGTAACTTGCTGGTCCATTGGTCATCAATTTACCTTGTTCATTCCATACCAACTCTTCAGTGGTTAACCAACCAACGCCTTGAATGAAACCACCTTCAATCTGTCCAATATCAATCGCTGGGTTTAAAGAAGCGCCCACATCGTGCAAAATATCCGCTCGCAATATTTTATATTCGCCAGTTAAGGTATCAATCACCACTTCTGAGCAAGAGGCGCCATACGCATAGTAGTAGAAGGGACGACCACTGGCTTTTTCGTGATCATAGAAGATCTTCGGTGTGCGGTAGAACCCGGTACTAGAGAGTGATACTTGATTGAAGTAAGCCAACTGAACCAGCTCAACAAACGGCATGTATTTTTCACGAATTTGGATGATGCCGTTTTTGAAAATCACCTCCTCTTCACTTACCTTAAAGTGAGCGCTGGCAAAATCGACCAAGCGACGTTTTATTGTTTGCGCGGCATTCTGTGCAGCTTTACCATTTAAATCAGCCCCTGATGACGCGGCAGTTGGTGAGGTGTTAGGTACTTTATCTGTGCTGGTGGCAGTGATCTGAATTTGGTCAATATCCACTTGAAACTCTTGGGCCACAATTTGAGCCACTTTAATGTTCAGCCCTTGTCCCATCTCAGTACCGCCATGGTTTAGGTGGATGCTGCCATCGGTATAGATGTGGATCAGTGCGCCAGCTTGGTTCAAGAAGGTTGCAGTAAAAGAGATACCAAACTTGACCGGAGTGATGGCTAACCCTTTTTTCAGAATCGGACTGCTCTGGTTAAACTCTGCGATCGCTTTACGGCGAGCATGATAATCACTGCTCTCTTCAAGCTGATGGGTGATGTCATGAATAAAATTATCTTCTACTTTTTGGTAGTAGTGAGTGACATCTCTTCCCTCTTCACCGTAGTAGTTAGTTTTACGCACTTCCAACGGATCTTTTTTCAGATAACCGGCAATTTCATCCATGATGTGCTCAATGGTCATCATGCCTTGCGGTCCACCAAAACCACGATAGGCGGTATTAGAAGCGGTGTTTGTTTTGCAGCGATGCCCGGTTACCGTGGCATCTCCAAGGTAATAGGCGTTGTCTGAGTGGAACATAGCACGGTCAACGATCGAACTTGATAAATCCGGAGAATAACCACAGTTACCCGCCACAATAATATCGATACCTTCAATGCGGCCTTCATCATTAAATCCGACGGTATATTGGTTGTAGAATGGGTGACGTTTCCCCGTAGTCTGCATATCTTCACTTCGTAGCAGACGCATTTTTGTTGGACGGCCTGTTAGATGTGCCACCACAGCAGCCATACAAGCAGGGCCTGCCGCTTGGGTCTCTTTACCGCCGAAACCTCCGCCCATGCGGCGCATATCAATCACGACTTTATGCATGGGAATCCCTAATACTTCAGAGACAAGTTTCTGCACTTCTGTCGGGTTTTGGGTTGAGGTATAAACGATCATGCCGCTATCTTCGGTTGGCATGACACTACTGACTTGAGTTTCAAGATAGAAGTGTTCTTGACCACCGATCTCTAAATCACCTTTCAATATGTGTTTGGCGCGCTTGAGTGCCGCGTCTGAATCGCCTCTTTTTTGCTGGTGGCTTTCAGTAACGAAGTGGTTTTTTGCTAAAGCTTCTTTAACATCCAAAATCGCGGGAAGCTCTTCATACTCAATAATGGCTGCTTGAGCCGCTTTTCTGGCGGTCTCTAAATCGTTCGCCGCAACCGCAATAACCGGTTGGCCGTAATACTCTACAATGCCATCTGCTAGTAAGGGATCTCCTGGTAAAATGGCACCGATGTCCAGTTGGCCGGGTACGTCTTTGCTGGTAATAGCAAGAGCAACACCTTCAAACTCATAACAAGGTGAAACATCGATTTTAGTAATTTTAGCGTGTGCGAATGTACTTAAACGAGCATACAGATGCAGTTGGTTAGGAAACTCTAAACGGTCATCAATGTAGACGGCTTCACCGGTTACCTGTTTGGCGGCGCTATCATGTTTAACGCTCTTTCCTACGCCAGTGGTAAGATCTTTTTTTGTCAGAGCCACCATCTCATCGTGACTCATTTGTACATGGTGATTAGACATACGACGTTACCCTTGTAGTAATTGCATTGTTGGTGTTTTGCTGTTCGATAAAGAATCGGTAAAGCATATTGGCGGCCGTTTGGCTGCGATACTCTTTACTGGCGCGGAAGTCGGAAAGTGGCGCGAAGTCAGACTCTAATGCAGCCATCGCCTCTTTAATTGTGCTGACGTTCCAGACTTTACCTACTAAGTTTAGCTCACATGCGGTGGCTCGTTTTGGGATGGCTGCCATGCCACCAAATGCGATGCGTGCTGATTTGACGCTGCCTTTTTCAATTTCAATTAAGAATGCGCCACATACGGCTGAAATGTCGTCATCAAGACGCTTTGATAGCTTATAAGCGCGGAACTCTTTGCCTGGTTGCGGCTTAGGAATGATGATCTTTTCAATGAACTCTGAAGGTTGTTGCGCCGTGATCTTATAGCTAATGAAGTACTCTTCTACTGGTATCGTACGAGTGACATTACCTAAACGTAGGGTGATCATTGCGTTTAGTGCGATCAGCAGAGGTGGTGCATCCCCGATAGGTGAAGCATTAGCGACATTGCCTCCTAGTGTGCCTTGGTTACGAACTTGCAGTGAGGCAAAGCGGTGCAGTAGTTCCCCAAAATCTGGGTAGTGCTTGCTAATGGCGGTGTAGCAGTCGCTAATTGGCAGGTTAGCTCCCAAAATAATGTCGCTATCGGTCTCTTCTGAGACTTTCATATCTTCGACTAAATTTACGCTGATCAAATCTTCAATTTCGCGGTGGAATTGAGTGACTTCCAAGGCCAAATCAGTACCGCCAGCCACTAAACGTGCTTTTGGATTATCCAGTAAAAGTTGGGCCAGTTGAGCAATAGAAGTGGGTGAGTAACTGGTTAGATTGTTGTGCTCAAGTGACCCTGGTTGACCGCCGATTGATTGCAGTTTTTCGATGGTTTGTTGCTCAAGAGTGGCAAACTGATCCAGAATTGGTTTATCTTGGCTCACAGACATTGCGGCATCAACAATAGGTCGGTAACCCGTACAGCGACATAAGTTGCCTGCTAACGACTCGAAGATCTCTTCTTTATTTGCGTTGGGTTTATTCTTACTCAGTGCAAACATCGACATGATGAAACCGGGCGTACAGTAACCACATTGAGAAGCATGAAAGTCGACTAACGCTTTCTGTACTGGGTGTAAGGTTTTGTCTTTCTCTTGTAAATCTTCAACGGTGATTAACTGCTTGCCATGAAGAGCTGAAACAAAAGTAAGGCATGAGTTTACAGAACGATATTGCAGTTGGCCGTTGACCAGCTCTCCTAGCACTACAGTACAAGCGCCACAGTCACCAGAACCACATCCCTCTTTAGTGCCTGTTTTGTTTATTTTAGTACGTAGATAATTCAGTACTGTCATGTTTGGTGAAAGCTGAGTTTCTTCTCTAACTTCCTGGTTGAGTAAGAATGTAATCAAGAGGCCTCCTAGATGGTTATTCATTCCTGACTTATAAGTCAATATTTGTCGATCTTGACTATCCAGTCAACTTCTATTTAACAGCTTCGCAACATGGGGCGGAAAATAATTAATTATTTCTTTGTGATTAAAATGTTAGGTAGCATAAGAAGCTGTATATATAATCGACTGGTTGCTTACTTTCATCCTATAAGTTTACTGTAATTTTGGCTTTATGCCGTGTTGTTGCGAAATTGCAACGCTTCCCACGCTTTGGCAATACCTCGCCAATAATGACGGTTATACTTTTTAAACAACTTGATACTTTGCTCATCACTGGGCCAACATTGACCAATGTGAATGATTTTCGAGCAATGTTAATTTTACCAAAGAGTGAGTAAATAGTAATATTGTTACTTATTCTTTTTGTTATCGTGTACAACCTTGATGGTAAATTGTGATCTTAGAAAGAGAGTGGCAATGATGAATAGCGAACTGGAGAGAACATGCAACGACAGATTGATAAAATAATCCTTACCGTTGAGCCGTTAACCGCTCAAGCGTTTTCTCTGTTTGGTGACGTGATTGAAAGGGACGGCAGTGATTTCTTTTTGATCAATAACGGGTCTACACGTCGTTACCATGAACTGGCAAACGTTGATGTGGAAGATCAAAGTGGTAAAGCGATCATCAGTATTTTTGAGGCAACTCCTCTTGAATATCCGTTAACCATTAAGATGGTAGAGCGCCACCCATTAGGCTCACAGGCGTTTATACCGCTACTAGGCAATTCATATTTAATTGTGGTTGCACAGAAAGGAGAGAACCCCAAAAGCAAGAATTTAAAAGCGTTTATCAGCAATGGTAAGCAAGGGGTGAATTATCATAAAGGGGTGTGGCATCATCCGATTCTTGCATTAACTGAGCACGATCAATACTTGATTGTTGATCGAGCAGGTACTGGCAATAATTGCGAAGAGCACTATTTTGATGACAACGATGTGGTGGTGTTAAACCGTCCATAATAGCTCGGTTTGCCTCGTATCAAAAATATCAAAGGGGAGACTTGGTTAAGTATCCCCTTGTTAATAGGAGGTAATGTAGTCAGTCAGATTTAGACTTTTAATTTCTTTTTAATCACATCAGAGAATACTAAGTGCAGATCCTCTTTTATCACTTTATCATCTAACGATAACTTTGATTTAATGTGATCCAAATGCGTCTGCATTAAACTCATGGCTCTCTTTTTATCTCCGCCTTCAATCGCATCAAGTAAAGTGGTGTGCTCATCCAGTGAACATTGTCCTTGGCTCTGGTTACCAGTTTCATACAATGAAATGATCAGAGAGGTTTGCGACACGATGCTACGTTGGAAAGAGAGGAGAGGAGCATTGTTGGCCATGTGCGCTAATTGAATATGAAATTCACCAGAAATACGGATACCGCGACCTACATCACCCTGAGCATGAGCTTCATTCTCTTCAGCAACCAATTCACGCAGCTCTTTGATTTTTTCAGCGGTGGCGTTTTCAACCGCCAGCTCTGTAATCGAAAGTTCTAGCACTTCACGCGCTTTAAGAACTTGTTTTGCTTCTTCGACACTAGGTGCTGCCACAATGGCACCGCGATTTGGTCGAATATCAACCACTTGCTCAACGGAAAGTCGAAGCAGAGCACGACGAATAATAGTACGGCTTACACTAAAAATCCCACCTAATGCCTCTTCATTAAGTTTGGTATTCGGCGGTAAGCGCTGTTCTAAAATGGCATCAAAAATGTGTCCATAAACAATATCATCTTGAGTCTGAGTAACTGGCACAGACTTGGGTTTTTTTTGCCCTACCTTTTTTTTGTCAGACATAATGAGAGATGCTCCGCTGAATAATCAGCTGGTTGATATTCATAAAAAATTGTAATGTCTATAGGGTAATTGATATTGAAATTTTTAGCATCTTTTAATTGATTTTGTATACAAAGAAGCAGGTAAATTGATAGATTGTTAATATAACAATCCAAGGAGCGTTCAATGGCAACTGTAAAAGTCTTTAACGTGTTTACCGATCAATACAACAGAGGAAACCCTGCCGCGGCCATTGAGCTAACGTTGCGCCAAAGATTGGTATTGACGAAGATCCTCCACTGGTTCCGCACAATGCTCCTTGGCTGCCTATTGGTTTGATGTGTTAGGTAAAACCAAACTGTCGGTATTGCAATTGTCAAAGCGAGGTGGGGCGTTTAAGGTAGAGCAGGAAGGTAATAGAATAAAAATAACGGCGAAAATAACTCTAGCCAATTAAGTAATAAGCTAGAGTTATGAATTGTATAGATTATTAATCTCTATCTCTATCTTTTGCTTTGTAAGAATACTTTACGTTTACATTAGCAGTGTAACTTATATCACCAGAAGAATTAGCGCTTTCATCTACGGTTACATATGAGTTATCAATCGATAGAGAATTGGAATAGATCATAACACCATGAATATTTAGTGCTTTTTTAAGTTCACTCTGACTTTTATTTGATAAGCTAGACAACATGTCATGGCCAATTTTATAAGCAGACGTACTACTCGTAGTTGGCGTAGATTTTATTGTGGTTGTATTTGTATTTGTATTTGTTTCGTAACTATTAGCAAATAACGATGTGCTGAATATCATTAATATTGTTATCATTAGCGTCTTCATTATATATACCTTGTCTATTTGTGAGTAGCTAAAAATGTTAAATAGTGCTCTTAACATATACTCATAAGACCCAGCTCAGTAGAAAAAAAATACAATATTTAATATGTAAATTAGCAATAAGTTATATTCTTTTATCATATTAAAGTTCTCAACAGCTTCCGTAATTGCAAACTCACTTCTGACTCTATGCCTGCACGTTGAATGAAGTCAATGTTGGTTTGCCACGCAAGTTGTTCAAACTCTAGTGGTAGCCGGCATAATTGGTTGTTATCGATAGCATCTTGCGCTAAATGCAATGGCAGTAATGCCCAGCCAAACCCAGACTTTGCCAATTCAAGTAATACGTAATAGTTATCTGAATACCATACATCTGGTGAATGTGCCTGATTAAGCCAAGAGTGTGCTTCACCTTTTGATCCGATGGTTATCTTTAATGGTTGTATGACCATGCTCGTGCTCGCTGGTTTTGTAGCAACGAACACTCGCAGAACTGAGTTAAAAATCAGGGTCTACTTGAAACTGCATCACCTCTTTGGTTATTGGGTGATGCAGCGTTAAGGATTCGGCGTGCAGGTGCAAACGTTTTGCAGTTTTACCATATAGGTCATCACCGATAATCGGCATAGCAAGTCCGAGTGAATGGGCGCAGTGAACACGTAATTGATGGGTGCGGCCAGTTTTGGGTGACAGATAGACACGGGTATTGCCGTTATGCTTGTCTATCACTTGCCACTCGGTTTCTGCTGGTTTTCCATGTTCGAAACAGACTAATTGACGAGGTCTGTCAATAAGATCACCGCGAAGTGGTAAGGTGATTTCTCCACTGTTTTTATCTAATGTTCCATCAATAAGGGCGATATAACGTTTGGTGATAGAACGTGAGATAAACTGTTTTTGTAAACTTTTATGGGCGCGTTTGCTTAAAGCAATGACCATTAAACCTGAAGTTGCCATATCGAGTCGATGAACAATGAGAGAACCCACTGATTTGGGAAATAGCTGCTCCATACGGTGCTGCACCGAATCTTCGATGGTTTTGCCCGGTACTGAGAGAAAACCAGCAGGTTTGTTGATAACCAACATTACATCGTCTTGATAGATAACCTCGATGGACTTGCCAATAGCGGGATTGGTTAGCAGTGGGTTTTCGTCTTGCTCTATTCCTTCGAGCATGTGTCCTAAAATTGGATGACATTTACCAAGGCAAGCTGGGTAGATGTTTTTATGCTGTCTCACCTCCGATTTTGGCGATACACCCCACCAAAATTCAGCCAATGCTAAGGGTTTCAACTGATGATTAAAGGCGTAATGCAGCAGTTTAGGCGCAGCACACTCGCCGGAGCCTGCAGGTGGAGTGCGCATTGGCGTATCGGCAAAAATGGACTGTAAACTTTTGGACTCTCCTCTGCTGTTTAGAAACTGGTATTGTTGAAATATTTTCTGTTGCAGTGAAGAGGATAGTTCGCTTCGTTGTCCTTTAAGTTGAATGATTTCATCAACAATTTGATTCAGTTCATCTTGAGCTACAGCTAGCTTTTTGTCCCAGTGATTTTTGAGTGTTTTGAGTTGATTTTTCTCATTTACGCTCTCTCTACCAAGTTTCTCCATTAGCAAAGTTAGCTTGGTTGGATCTGAGTGTTGTTCCGCTTTAGCTCTGAGTATTTTTCGGCGTTTTCGGCCCTCAATCATCTCTGACCTATGGTTTTCTATCTGCAGTTGACTGTTTGATTTTATGTCGTTTAATCTCTGTGTGTAGAGCTCGATATTAGGATTTTTTCTTAGCGTGTTAATTTTCGCGCTTAAGCGGTTTAACTTCTCTTGCCCAATCAAAAAAAAGCCATCTTTAGTGAGCATGTCAAACACAGGAGGAACAAATCCGGCTAGATGATTTGAATCGGCAGTCTTGCCAGAAAAAGCGGAAAGATAACCGATCTCACCTTGTTGAGTCTGTACTAATAACACACCAAACATTTTGCCAGTGCCACTTGCTTTATCACCAGCCAAACCAAAATTATGCTGCCATGTCTGTTGGTTATTTAAATGGTGTTGTAACTCTTCAATAGCCAATTTGCATAGGGGGTGAGGTTGATAGAAAAAAGGGAAAGTGAAACGCTCAGGAAGTGAGTATGAATCAATTGGCTTCTTAAAAAGAGTAAAGCAGGCTGGCTGAGAGTGCATATTAAGTACTATGAAGTGTAATTGGGGCTATTTTACCCTTTCAATGTTAAATTATCATTAAATGCCGTCATTTTAAGTTTAACTACGCTTACTGTTTAATGATATTGCTCTTAGTGAGGTATCATAAGATGAAGTTAGATGTGGATAATAATAAAGGATGAACAATGGACTCTAAATGGGCAAAACGTTTTTTTCAGATGGCAGAGCTTGTCGGTTCATGGAGTAAAGATCCTTCGACTCAAGTTGGCGCGGTAATTACGGAGCATATCCGAATCGTGTCGGTGGGTTTTAACGGCTATCCACACGGGATTTCGGACAGTGCTGATACCGATGATAGAGATATGAAACTGCTGAAAACCCTTCACGCTGAAGAGAATGCGATTCTTTTTGCTAAGCGTGATTTGGATGGTTGTGATATCTGGGTGACGCATTTTCCTTGCCCAAATTGCGCGGCAAAGATTATTCAAACAGGGATTTCTGCGGTGCACTGCCCGGAGCAGAGTGAAGACTTCTTATCTCGTTGGGGTGATAAAATCAAAATCAGTGAAGACATGTTTAAGCAGGCTGGTGTAGAGGTTGATTGGTTGCCACTGAGTGCTTGGAAATAGTTACTCTAATAGAATTGTTGATTAAAGAGAGCCACTAGCCGCACTAGTGGCTCTTTTGTTTATTTGATTAGAAAGTTTAACGCTCCAATAATGGAAGCCACTTGAGCATCATTACACTCTTGAACGCTTACCTTCGGGCTGTCGGGGTAGACTTCAGTGGTACTGCTGTAATCGCAATCGGTAAACCCACCACATAAACCCAACTTCTTCATCGGGTAGTTAATTACCCCTTCTTGCTCAAGTACTGAACCAATGATGTTGCCTTCACTATCGGGCAGAGCAATATGAGTGATGTTTTTGACCGATTTAATCATCGCTTTTTGAAAGGCCGCTTGAGGGTTTTCACTGTCACCAACCAGATAGAAGCCATCTGGGATCTCACTATATGGGATCTCAATGCCATCACGAGCGGCTAAGGCTGGACGAAACTCGCTATTATCGGTGTCGGTGGTTTCATGCAGATCAATGTGGACTGTGATTGGGCAATTGAGGCTATCAATAAATGCCATCAATGACGCCGCCTCTTCTGAAGGACTTTGGGCGTAGAAAGAGCGATTAGGATCCACGGCATTGGGATTCCAACGATTTATCACTTCATAGCCCCATGGACTGACACAAGGAGCCACAATGATGTTGAATTTGTCGCTGTAGTTTTCTGCTTCTGTCTCTAAAAATTGAATCGCGCCATGCACACCACTGGTTTCGTAACCGTGAACACCACCAGTGACCAAAAGAGTGGGTTTATTTTCATCCCAGTGGTGTGATTTTAAAGCAAACAGAGGGTATTTCTCGATATTATAAGAGAGGGAACCATATTGAATCAGTTCAAAGCGACTCTTCAGTTGCTGAAGTTTATTCACCACCTCATCTAAGTATGAACGTTTTATGGTCATGGTATCTAACCATAAAGCGCGCTCAGCTTGTCCCCACGCTTTAGTAGGTGTGCCGATAGGGTATGCGTTTTCATCTAACGTCATGATTGTGCCTTTAAGGTATCTTGGAGAGGGTGAAATTGAATGCTAACTAGAGAATAAACACCCAAGCCTATTTAGGCAATCATTTAAAATAGGGGTACACTAAACACGTTTTTATTAAGGTGGATGAATAATGAAGTACGATTGGATTTTATTTGATGCTGACGAAACCCTGTTTCATTTTGACGCTTTTAAAGGGATGCAGCTGATGTTTTCGCGTCTAGGCGTGAATTTTTCATTAGATGACTTTAGTCATTACCAGTTAGTAAATAAACCACTGTGGGTTGATTATCAAAATGGTGATATCACCGCAGCCCAACTTAAACATACCCGCTTTCAAATTTGGGCAGATAAGTTAGAGACCACCACCCAAGCACTCAACAGTGGTTTTCTTGAAGCGATGGCCGATATCTGTACGCTGCTGCCCGGAGCAAAAGAGTTAATGGAGGCGATAAGCGGTAAGCACAAATGGGAATTATTACCAACGGTTTTACAGAACTGCAAGCCATTCGACTCGAACGAACGGGCATGAGTGACTACTTCACCCATGTTGTTATCTCTGAAGAGGTCGGAATTGCTAAGCCGAATGTGGGGATTTTTGAGCATGCACTTGAAAAAATGGGCTCGCCAAATAAAGACCGCGTATTGATGGTGGGAGATAATCCGCATTCCGACGTATTAGGCGGTTTGAATGCAGGCATTGATACTTGCTGGCTCAATGTCGATGGCAGTGACAAACCCATAGGAATTGATCCCCACTACCAAGTCTCTTCATTGATAGAGCTTAAAGATATCTTAGTTCGGTTTGCGGATGATTGATTAGTCTGCTCTTATTTGCTCTCTATGAATTATCGCATTCAATATGCACTTTAAAGGAATACTCAAATGCAGGCATGTGGAACCAGAATCTCGGCGATATCGATCGCTGTTTTGTCCTCACTTAGTACCGCTTCAGCTTTTGCAAGTTTAGGTGAACAACCAGGATTCAGTGGTGAAGTTTCCGTTGTCACAGGTTACAGTAAGAGTGATTCAAACTTAAATACGGACAACAGTGAGCTTATATCGAGCTTAAATGGCAGTGATAGTTCGGAGTCTAATAGTTTTGTTGCACCACTGGGTAACCTTGCTTATACATTTGGTTCTCAACAAAGTCAGCAGGTTTTTATTGGTACTACTCGTGAAGATGTGGCCGTGGGTACTCTGGCTATAGAGATGGGTTACCGCCAGATGTTATCGAACAAAACCGTTATTTCGCTCTCATATTTACCAACAGTTTTGTCTGGTAATGCTTGGCAAGATCCGTATCTTGTCGGTAGTAACCGTGAGAAAACGGATGTGTCAGGTAACGCCTATCGTCTTCAGTTGAAAGATATTGCAGCTAGTGGGATTTCACTCGATGTTGCCTATGGAGAGAGTGAATATGATGAGGAGCATTCGGGCTCTGATCTTAAAGAGTTAGAGCGTGCTGCAAAAACGCTCTATTCAAAATTGAGCTATAAACTGCCGCTATCGCGCAGCGCTTTTTTGTTGCCATCTATCAAATACGTCAATCAATCTGCAGAGGGTGACGCTATGTCTTACTCCTCACTTGGCGCTGAATTAAGCCTATTTAAAGTGCTTAACCAGCATCAATTTGTGTTAACAGCCAGCTATACAAATGATGATTACGATACCGTAAACACCTTGTTTAACAAGACTCGCACTGATGACCAAGTCAGCTTATTTGTCGCGTATGAATATAAAAATCTGTTTTCATACAACAACCTTTCTCTTATTTCATTTATCTCTATCAGTGAGCAATCATCTAACATTGAGTTTTATGAAAGCAGTGAGCGCTCTGCCACGCTAGGTTTGAATTACGCGTTTTAGTTCTTTTTAAGAGAGTAGAAACTCCTGTTTTGTCGGGTTTCTACTCTCAGATCTTAGTTGGAAACGAAACCACCACCTTCAACCCTGGTTCATTATCTTGCAGGGTGACTTCTCCACCATGCAGTCGAACAATGGCTCTGACAATGGAGAGCCCCATACCATACCCTGCAATATTTCGGCTCTGTTCAACTCGATATAAACGCTGAAACACCTTCTCTTTTTCTCTGTCGGAGATGCCTACGCCGTTATCACTAACAACAAAGCCGCTTTCAGTGAGCTCTAAAATGATGTTTGCTGAATTCCCTGCATATTTGCTGGCATTTTCTAGCAGATTATAAATCACTCGAAATAGCAGAGTCGCGTCTCCAGAAATGGATGGATTTTTCTCACTAATAAAGAGTAACTGCTGTTGGTTATCTTCAGTAACTGGTTCGATCAATTCTATGGCATCTTGAGAAAGTGTGTGAACATCGACTTCAACAAAGCTCAGTGATTGCTGATTATTTTCAAGGCGAGTTAACTCGAGCATGGCGGTAAATGTGTTGAGGATCTCATCGAGTTTTATCAGCATATCTGCCAATTTATCAGGCTCAATGGGTGAATGTTGTGCATCTAGATACGTCTGTTCTATCTGTTGCCTTAAGTGGCCAAGTGGTGTTCTCAAATCATGTGCAATGGCATCTGTTATCCCTGATATTGCATGAAAAGAATCTTCGAGCTGAGATAACATGGTGTTGATGTGTTGAGCCATATCATCGTATTCATCATTTTTGTTTGAGATGGGAACGCGAGCAGTCAGTTCACCTAATTCCACCTTGTGAGCAATGGCGCTAAAGGTGTTGATACGACGTAAAATTTGACGTGAAAAAAAATGGCCAGTGATCAAACCGAATGCGAGTGTCACGACTAAAGCGGCAATAGAGGCGCGGGTAAAACTCTCTTTTAATTCATACAGAGACTCATCATCGGTGGCAATGAGCAGACTGCCTTGAACGGACTCTGTGATGCAACCTGAAACCAGTTGGATTTCATTATATTTTTCTAACCAGATGGGAAAGCGCGTCAAAGAGGGGCAGAGCAGCATATTTTTCGGGAAAGTGTTTAGTTGCCCATATACCTGGTCTGTCGTCGCTGCGGCGAGTATAAATTGGCGGGAACTTTCGGCGTATAAGGTAAATTGTTTGATGAAATCATTAGTATCAAGCTGTTTGGCCAGCTGAACTTGTTGCTGAAGATTTTCACTCATTTGCTTTGCCAGTCTCGACATCAACAATCACTTTTGTAATATCGGTATCGCCAATGAGTTTGAACTTGTAAAAAGTAATGCCTTTTTCATTTTTCATTTTTCAATTCAAATTCAATCACTTGTGAATCGTATTTTTCAGAAAGTTCAAGGATGCTGCTACTAAGATCAAACTCTGAGTTGTTTAGTGCGGTAAGTGCTTGACGATCCTCTTCATCTAAACGATTCACACCTAATATGGTCATCGATTTACTTTCATTTTTTACGATAGTGCCATCGTCCGAACTGATCTTGAGTTTATTGATCTGCTCTTGGGCAAAATCAATCACTTCAAATTCATACACAGTTTTACCTTTATGGTCATCCAGTTCGAACTCTACGATATTGCCCGTAAAATTGGTGTTGATTTTTTCTATCGCTTGTTGCGGTGAAAACTGTGCACGCTCAAGCGCTAAAGCACTTAAAAAATCATCATTGGCCATGGCAAGACCAGACGTTAGAGTAATTAAAGCCGCGGCAGTTGTGCAAATACGTTTTGTTAGTTTCATTTTGTTTCTCCTTCTGATTCGTTGATGAAGTAACTTTACTCTATTCACCATTTCCAAAAGGTGGATGGGACATTACAAATAGTTAATGTTAGATTTTTTGCTTGATTCGACTCATTTGGTATACGTCAACAAACTTACCATCTCGAAAAGCATAGTCTTTGGACTGACCCTCAAGGATAAAACCAAATTTCTTATACAGGGCAATGGCGCTGACATTATCAATATATACGGTCAGTTCTATGCGGTGGATATTCAGCCAGTTATCAGCCATGTCTAAAGCGGTACATAGCAGTTGGCTACCAATGCCTTTTCTTAGAAAATCATCATGTACAGCCATACCCAGTGTTGCGACGTGTCGACGCCTTGGGTTTGCATCCACTTTTAAACCCAAGTTCCCTGCAATAACATCATCAGCCTCAGCGACATAGGAGTAAACACCGTCAGGAATTGCTGAAATGCGCTTGTGCCAAGACTCTAAGGATGGATTCGGCAACTGAAGAGTACCAGAGTAAGCATTAGGCAGTGAATAAAGCTGCTGTAACCCAACAATGTCTTTGAGTTCCGTGTGTCTAATGTTCAATCCCATAATCTCTCCTTAAGTATTATATATTCTACCAATGCTGCCTTTGCACTGATGAGAATCTCAAATTAACAAAATGAAATCAAGAGATTATAAAGAGATGAGAATAGAGCTAAGCATCATCAGCCTCGTTGGTTCAGTGATTACCGTAGGTTTTGTGGTTGTTTTACTTTATCCTATGGCTTATTAAACCATGTGTTATTTCAGGACAACAGTATGACTACGCCACTAGATGAAGCAACAATCAATACCATTCAAAGTAAAGATGCTGAACAACGTTTCAAATATTTAGTAAAAGAAGTGGTTTCAAACCGTGAAATTTGGATCCTAAAAGATGAGCACGGGTGTGTCATGTTAAACACCGAAGATGAAGATGCAGTGCCTGTTTGGCCTAACCGTGAATTTGCACAGAGCTGGGCGACGGGTGACTGGCAAGAGTGTGAGCCTGAATCGGTATCACTTAATAAGTGGCACAGTCGTTGGACACACGGATTAGAAGATGATGATTTAGCTGTCGTTATTTTCCCTGATCAAAATGAAGAGGGGCTAATTATCTCACCTGAAGAGTTGGACTTTGAACTGAAAAAGCAATCAGCAAAATCGAAGTAAATGTTCATAACGTGAATCTTTAATACTGTTAATGCGACACTTTATTACGCAGAGATTTGGTTTGTCCTCTCTGCGTTTTTTTATCTACTCTTCTGCGTTGAGAACCTTTCGTCGGTTTGGTTGCTCGTCGAGCTTTTTGCACTACTACCGCAGCCAATATTAACTCTTTCAATCTCAATAATGCATCTTCACGATTTCTCTCTTGGGTTCTATGTTGCTGAGCTTTAAGGATGATCACACCCTCTTTGGTAATGCGGTGGTCAGAAAGCTTTAGCAGCCGATCTTTGTAAAATTGTGGTAAGGTCGAACGGTTAACATCAAACTTTAAATGGATGGCACTTGAGACTTTATTCACATTTTGTCCACCTGCGCCTTGGGCACGGATCGCCGTCAGCTCTATTTCCCAGCTTGCTAATTCGACACCGTTGGAGATTTTAAGCATAGTAAAAAGTACCTGTAAGACGATAAAGGTTAATGATAGGTGGTGATGTGACGTAAGTCCGTTATATAATACCTGCAGATTAGCGCAGTATCTAGATGGTTTGTCGGGTTCGTTGCGCTTAGAAACAGATAGAAAGGTAGAAAAATGAGCGAAAACGTAAAAGAAGAACTTCAAAAGCTGAACAATCGATTAGATCGTTGTAAATACCGTCTAGACGCTGCAGCAAAACGCGATGACCAGTCGATTGTGAAGCAGTTTAAGGTTGAGATCGAAACCATCAACAAAAAAATTGCAAAAATGAAAGGTCGTCAGCAGCATACTGTGGGAAATCAAGGTTCTGAAGTGCTAAGAATGCCGTTTAAACGCGTATTGACCAAAGCAGAACAAGCAGACATGGGCAAATTTAAAAAGTCTGTGCGTGGGGTAATTGTGGTTCATCCTATGACGGCATTAGGTCGTGAAATTGGCATCAAAGAGATGACTGGTTACGCTCCGCAAGCGTTTTAATTGTTAGAGAGTTGATAATGACCCAAGAAAACAACCCACTTCATGGCATGACATTAGAACAGATTCTTATCGAAATGGTCGAATATTTTGGTTGGGAAGGTTTAGGTTCAAGAATCGATATTCGCTGTTTTAATAGCGATCCAAGCATTAAATCGAGTTTGAAGTTTCTTCGTAAAACTCAATGGGCAAGAGATAAAGTAGAAAGTCTCTACATTGATATGAAACGAAGACAGCAGAAAAAAAACAAATAAATAAAACGCGCTTAGATAGCGCGTTTTTTATTGGCTGCGATTAAACATCTTGATGAGCCAAGCTTTTAGGGTGAGTACTGACTCTTTGTTTAACTGGTCAGGGTTACAAGCAAAGTAAAAGGCTTTCGTTGGGTGCAGTACCTCTTGGCTGATTTGAGTTAACACTCCAGCCTGTAGATCATTCAATACAAACTCTTTGTGTGTCACCAATATACCAAGACCATTTCTGGCAGCTTGCATCGATTGTATGGTTGCATCAAAGCTGAGGTTGGGTTGCCTTTTTGGGGGTATGACGTTCATCGCTTTGGCCCAAATATGCCAATCATCTTGCCTGCGCGGGTTAGTCACATATATAGCCGGGAATTGTTCAACCAGTTTTAATGGTTCATCTGTGCACGCATTATTTAACAGCGCAGGGCTGCAGACCAATATTAGCTCATCATCCGCAAGGTGCTCAAAGTGGTAGTGCTTCCACTCCTCCTTATTACCATGAATAAGAGCGACATCGATCCCCTCATCGTCAAGATCAAACACAAACGGCAAGCTTGAGATTCGAATATCAATATGTGGTGCCTCTTGCTGGAATTGGTCCACTTTTGGGATCCACCAGTGCAGTGCGAGGGAGTTAACCATGTTGAGGGTGATCCGATTACTGTTTTTAGGAGCAGATAGCTCTGCCGTTGCCAGCTGGATCTGAGCAATAGCAGGTGCCACTTTTTTATAGTATCGAAAACCCTCTCTATTAAGTTCAACCTGCCTTCCAACGCGTTTGAAGAGTTGAGTGTTGAGCTGTAGTTCAAGGGTTTTGATGGACTGACTCACCGCAGAGTGGCTGACATTCAATGTTTTCGCAGCGGCGGTCATGCTGCCACAGTCGGCAACCGCAACAAAGGCGTATAACGATTTTAACGGTGGGTTAGTTTTGTTCATAAAGTCACTAGTTTCTGTAAGTTTATCTAACAGGTTCAGTCAATATTACTCGCTTTTTTTCTCACTTCAATAGGAATAGACTACAGCCAGAATTAAGGAGTTAAGTATGTCGTTCTCTATAAAACCGGTTGGATTCATGTTGGCCTCCACGTGCAGCCTTTCGTTAACCAGCCTTGTGGCTAAGTTGTTAACGGGTTACATGTCTACTGAATTGTTGAATTTATTAAGGTTTGTTCTTCCAGCAATGTTAATGGTGTGGTTGATGATGATGACCACGTGGGAAGTGCCTAAACGCAAAGATCTGCCAGCATTGATGATGAGAGCACTGTTTATCACCCTGACACAGTTCTGTTTTATCTACGCACTAACCACGTTATCTTTGGTGGAGACTGTGGTGTTATTTAGTACGGGCCCTCTGTTTATCCCTTTGTTAGAAAAACTGATATTTGGTACTAAAGTGAAAAACATCACAATTGTGGCGTTATGCTTAGCCTTTGTTGGGGTGGGGATTCAAGCTGGATTGGGAGGGGAGATCAATTGGCGACCTGAATTGTTGATTGGTCTTGCGGCGGGATTAGGTAACGCCTCAGCTCAGGTATGCATGTTTCGTTCAACTAAAAGCCATTTGTCAGCACTTGGTATTAATACGTGGTGTATGTCTTTTGCAGCAGTATTGTCGATGCTATTGTTTTGGTTTTCATCAGGGGGCTCAGGGTTATCGGAGTTAAGTACTTTATTACATCAAGAGTTTACCTGGGTTGTTTTAGTCTCTCTATTTTGTATTTCAATTACCGCAATTAGCACTCAGATTTTCAGAGTTAAAGCGTATAAATTAGTTGAATCGGGAGCACAACTGTCGCCACTGATATTTACTAACTTACTGTTTGTTTTTCTATGGCAGCAGCTGTTCTTTAATGAAGTTCTAGAACCACAAAAGATATTTGGATTAGGTTTAATTATTATTGCTACATTGCTGAATACTTTCAGTGGACTCATTGAAAAGAGATGGACAAGGAGGATGATTAAACGAGACAAAGCAGCCTGCTAGTCAATCTATTTAATTCAAATAATTTAAGTACCATCCGATACAGTGTGTATCGGATGGTATTTTTATAGCGCAATATTGTGGATAATCAACTCATTGGACGTATAAACGGCATATGGCGATTCACATCTTTATACAGAAGGTAACGGAATGGACCTGGGCCGCCAGCGTAACAAGATTGTGGGCAGAAAGCGCGTAACCACATAAAGTCGCCCGCTTCCACTTCAACCCAATCTTGGTTTAAGTGATATACCGCCTTACCTTCTAACACATAGAGACCATGTTCCATTACGTGGGTTTCATCAAATGGAATCACTGTACCGGGTTGGAAAGTCACGATATTAACGTGCATGTCGTGGCGCATGTCCGTTGGATCAGCAAAGCGTGTCGTCGCCCAGCCATCATTGGTATCAGGCATTGAGATCGGGTCGAGATCGTTCTCGTTGGTGACAAAAGCGTCTGGAACCTCTAAACCATCCACAAATTGATACGCTTTACGAACCCAATGGAAACGTGTTGCTTGATCGCTGTTGTTATGAACGGTCCAATTACAACCGGGTGGAATAAACGCATAGCCTCCCTCGGTCATATGATGAGCTTGCCCTTCAATCGTGATGTCCATTTCGCCTGCGACAACAAACAAAACGCCTTCGGCATTGGGATCCAGCTCAGGTTTGTCTGAGCCACCTTTAGGCTCGAGTTCAACAATGTATTGAGAAAAGGTCTCAGAAAATCCACTTAGTGGGCGGGCAATCACCCACATGCGCATGTTGTGCCAAAAAGGCAGGAAACTGGTGACAATATCGGTCATTACGCGTTTAGGGATAATGGCGTATGCCTCTGTGAAAACCGCACGGTCCGAAAGCAATTGTGTTTGAGGTGGAAGCCCGCCTTGAGGTGAATAGTAACTGTGTTTACCGGCCATATCTTTGTGATCCTTCTTCTCTGATACGTGGTTGTTTTGCATACAACTAGATTATAGATATTTCCTAGATGCTTATAAATTTGATGCTATCTGTAGTATGTACCAATTATTAATGATTGATAAATTAAATTATTATCAGTGGATAACCCACTAGTTAAGGCAATGGCATGCAACACACTTTAGATCCTGTTTTATTACGCAGTGAAATGGCACATGCATTTGATCTGTTAGGCAAAAACTGGAGGATGGCATACATTACGACCAGCCTGCTAGGGGTGAGTTGCGCAGTAGAAGCGGGGATGGGTATCTCACTGTTACCAAAAGTGGCATCGTTAGAGTTGTTATTGCATATGGGTCAGCAGCAATCGGCTCAAACGAAAATATTGGCGGACTATTTAACTAAAGCCTGCGATGAGATCTTTGAGCAGGGCTAAATCTAGCGTGATAATTACTTATTGTGGTTAAAAGCCGCCTTAGAAGAGACGGAAGTGGTGGGTGAAGATGAAATGGGGATAAATGTGACAACGTAAAGTTTTGTGCTAGTCTGTTCATCCGACAATGAGGTCGGATGAGAGTAAAGCAGGGTGATCATGAGCGATAAAATCTATTTTAGCAAAGCAGGGAAATTCAGTGTGAGACGTACATTGATTAACGTGGGCACGCGACTGCACCACACTGTAGCGCCTAAGCATGCTAAAAAGATGGCTCGAAAAATTCTGCTAACACCAGTTCGTACTAAACCTAAAAACAGTCAGCCGCAAGGGTTGATTGAGGGTTCACTAACCACCAGTGAAGGGAAGATTAAAACCTATCAACTGGGTTCTGGGCCTATATGGATTTTCAGTCACGGTTGGTCGGGTACCTCCAGTCAATTTTATCCATTAATGGAGCATGTCGCTAAACAGGGTTTTACCGCTCTTGCTTATGATCACCCGGGACACGGTGCCAGTGAAGGTCGCTATGGGCACATTCCGGGTTTTGTTAATGTGTTGGATGAGCTGTTAGATAGTGTCGACCACATTGCGGGCGTTGTTGCGCACAGTATGGGTACAGCTTCACTGCTTGAGAGTCGTCATGCTAAGTTGGAGTCAGTTCCTTTTTTACTGGTCGCTCCGGTTTTAAACTATACCGAAAACCTGTTTAATAGCGTGATCAAATCCGGTTACTCAGTTAAGTTGTTTCAAGAAATTGTCGGAGAGATTGAACATAACTACCAATACCCAATAAAAAATGTTAACCCATATCTACGACTGCAACAGAAAGTGCAACCGACCACCATAGTGCATGATATCAATGATAAATTTTCCACTTATTCCGTATCAGAAAAAGCAGCTCAAGAGGGTGATAGGGTTAGTTTAGTTACCACCAGTGGGCAAGGGCATGGTCGCGTGATGCAATGCAGTGAAACGTTAAAAGCGTTTGATGGATTATTGTAATCCAGTAAAATGGCCAATTAATCTTTTAAGGTTTGATTGGTAGGTTTATGCCATTTTTTATCGCCATTTTAGGTCTTATTTCTATGCTCTGTTTATTGCAGTGGATGAAAATAATGACCATGAAAGAGTTACAGCGTTGTGGTGCTCCCCGTCTCATTTTCCTATCTGCATTTATCGGTGTCCCTGTACATGAATTGAGTCACGCTCTGTTTTGTCTACTATTTGGTCATAAAATCAAAAAGATAAAGCTGCTACAATTTGATGGTTCTAATACGCTAGGGTATGTACAACACAATTATAGCCCCAATAATGTGTATCAGCAGTGTGGTCGTTTTTTTATTGGTGTAGCCCCAATTATTGTCGGTTTGATAATGGTAGGGTTACTAACGTTAACCCTCTTTCCTAATACAGTAGATACGAACTATTTTCTGGAGTTGTTTCAGCGCCAGTCTGTTGATATTCAATTGATTAGTACCATTATGCTATTTCATTTCGATATGTGGCAGGAAGATATAATGAAATATGGTGTGTGGGTGTTTATAACCGCTTCTATACTTTCGCATATCACCCCTTCAAAATCAGACCTGAATGGCGCTGGTTATGGGGCCATTTTTCTCGCAATTATTGCTTTATGCTTGTTCGGGTTCAATATTGAATTTGTATCTTGGATAGAAATTGCAATTTCAGCCCTATTATTCATGTTGATTTCATGCTTTTTGGCGGTGGTTTTATTGAACCTCTTACTGGTTTTTGTTGCGAGAGTTGTTTCTATAAGAAGGTGAAATGCGAACAGTTTTTTATACTTTAGCAGCGCTCATTGCTTTTGCTGGTAATTCGGTACTCTGCAGGTTAGCACTTGGCGATGAGTCTATTGATGCGTCCAGTTTCACCTCTATTCGTTTGATTTCTGGTGCTGTTGTCCTCTTAATCATCGTTTCGCTGCGTAAAAGTGTGCCTTTGATACCTTTAAAAGGCAGCATAAAAGGATCGTTTTTACTTTTTTTATACGCCGTATCATTCTCTTTTGCTTATGTTTCTTTAGATACAGCAACCGGTGCGCTTATACTGTTTGCTGCCGTACAGCTGACTATAATATTAGTCACACTCTATAGTGGTCACCGTTTTCACATTTCTGAATGGTTTGGTTTGATCATCTCCTTTATCGGCTTTGTCTATTTAGTGATGCCAAGTGTCCAATCTCCCCCTCTGTTCGGTAGTGTGTTAATGACGATTTCAGGCATTGCATGGGCAGGGTATACGTTGTTAGGGAAAGCCTCTACAACACCACTTTTCGATACATTAGGTAACTTTTCGCGGACCATACCGTTTGCTTTGGTGATGCTAATGTTGACCATTTATGATGCGCAAATATCTCAAAAAGGAGTCATATTGGCAGTGTTATCCGGAAGCATCGCTTCTGGAGTTGGTTATACTATTTGGTATATGGCACTTAATGGATTATCAGCAACTCAAGCGGCGGTTGTGCAACTATTGGTCCCTATTTTAGCGGCATTCGGAGGGGTGATTTTTGTCGGTGAACAGGTTTCATCTCGCTTGGTTATTTCGTCACTGCTGGTACTTGGTGGAATTTTAATTGTGGTTATGGGGCGAAATTATTTTACTAAGCAGCATGATAGCGAGTAACGTAAAGGAAAGCGTAATTATATATTAGGAATTAAAGATGAATACCAACAGTATTGATGACGTAAAAGTGTTTTTATTGGACTTACAAGATAGGATCTGTGCAGCGCTGGAGCAACAAGATGGCGGCAAGTTTGTTGAGGACTCTTGGACCAGTGATATGGGAGCAGGGCGCACTCGAGTGATTGCCAATTCAACAGTGATTGAAAAAGGTGGCGTGAATTTCTCCCATGTCAAAGGGGTGAATTTACCTGCTGCGGCTTCAAGTAAGCGTCCTGAGCTTGCGGGTTGCAGTTTTCAAGCCATGGGCGTCTCTTTGGTTATTCATCCACATAATCCCTATGTGCCGACTACCCATGCCAATGTAAGGTTTTTTGTTGCTCATAAAGAGGGACAGCCAGATGTTTGGTGGTTTGGTGGTGGTTTTGATTTAACCCCTTATTATGCCTTTGAAGAGGATGTCATTCATTGGCATCAAACGGGTAAAGATCTTTGTCAGCCTTTTGGGGACAAAGTATTTTCAGCTTATAAAAGTTGGTGTGATGACTACTTTTATCTTAAGCATCGTAATGAACCAAGAGGGGTCGGCGGTCTGTTTTTT
Source organism: Aliivibrio sp. (assembly GCA_016764915.1). GTDB lineage: Bacteria > Pseudomonadota > Gammaproteobacteria > Enterobacterales > Vibrionaceae > Aliivibrio_A. The sequence continues at coordinate 100,971 of JAESQY010000153.1, forward strand.
GATGATCTCAATGAGTGGTTCGATGATGAAGGCGAGATGGAACTTAATTTTGATAAATCGTTTCAGTTCATGAAATCAGTGGGAGATAACTTTATTACTGCTTATTGCCCTATTTTGGAAAAACGTAAAGAGACTGAATACGGTGAGCGTGAGCGGAAATTTCAATGTTATCGTCGTGGTCGCTACGTTGAGTTTAATTTAGTGTTTGATCGCGGAACTATTTTTGGCCTGCAAAGTGGAGGACGCACCGAGTCTATTTTGATGTCACTACCACCAGTCACACATTGGGATTATAACTATCAGCCTGAAGAAGGCTCTGAGGAAGAGAAACTCTATACCGATTTCTTAATCGTAAAAGATTGGGTATAAGGGGCAGTATAGTTAAAAGTGGCGATTTAATCGCCACTTTTGTTGGTCAAGTTATTGTTTCTCTCCTAGGAATCCACCCGTTTGGTGACGCCAAAGTTGAGCATAAATCCCTCCGCTTTTAATGAGTTCTTGATGGGTTCCTTGTTCGATAACTTGGCCTTGATCTAATACAATCAAACGATCCATTGCCGCAATGGTTGAGAGACGATGGGCAATAGCAATAACCGTTTTACCTTTCATCAGCTCATTCAAGCTCTCTTGTATTGCTGCTTCTACTTCAGAATCTAATGCGGAAGTTGCTTCATCAAGGATCAATAATGGAGCATCTTTTAAAAGTACCCGTGAGATAGCAATGCGCTGACGCTGGCCACCCGACAACTTAACACCACGTTCACCGACTTGTGCATCGTACGCTTTATTACCAAATGAGTCGGTTAAGGTTTCGATGAATTCATGAGCCTGTGCTTGTTTGGTCGCCGCAAACAGCTCTTCGTCTGTGGCATCTGGTCGGCCATATTTGATATTTTCACTGATTGATCGATGCAGCAGTGAGGTGTCTTGACTGACCATGCCAATCTGGCTGCGCAGAGAGTCTTGAGTGACGTCAGTAATTTTATGACCGTCTATTGTGATATGGCCAGATTCAACATCATGAAAGCGGAGTAGCAAGTTAACAAGGGTTGATTTCCCCGCACCCGAGCGTCCAACTAAGCCGACTTTTTCACCCGGTTTAATCTCTAAATTGAGTTTTTCAATGACGCCTTTGTTGGCTCCATAATGGAAGCTGACATTTTCAAATTTGATCGCCCCTTGTGTGACCTTAAGGTCGGGAGCGTTCTCTTTATCGGTGATTTCGACCGGTTTTGATAACGTTTTCATGCCATCAACGACGGTTCCTATGTTTTCGAACAGCGCGCTGATTTCCCACATGATCCAGTGTGACATACCATTGATACGCAGTGATAGACTCACCGCAATAGCAATTGAACCGACCGAGATTGCGGAGTCTAACCATAACCAAATAGACAAACCTGCTATCGCAAAAACCAGTAGGTAATTGATGATTTCAACGCAGATGTTAATGCCCGTCACTAGACGCATTTGTCGATGTACAGTATCCAAAAAACCGGCCATGCCCTCTTCAGCATATTGAGTTTCGCGTTGACTGTGAGAGAACAGCTTCACGGTGGATATATTGGTGTAACTGTCCACAATACGACCTGTCATGGTAGATCGTGCATCGGCTTGTTCAGTAGAGACTTTTTTCAGTTTTGGTACAAAATAGAACTGGATTGAAACGTAGGCGATAAACCACAGCAGTAGAGGGATCATTAAGCGGCTATCTGCTTGCCCAATCATCACAACCATGGCCGTGAAATAGACAGATACATACACCAATACATCCAGCAGTTTCATGATGGTTTCGCGAACCGCTAAAGAGGTTTGCATTACTTTTGTGGCAATTCGGCCTGCAAAGTCATCTTGATAGAATGAGACACTTTGTTTGAGAAGATAGCGATGAGCATTCCAACGAATGGACATCGGGTAGTTACCTAACAAGGTTTGATGGGTAAGCAAAGAGTGAATCAAAATTAAAATGGGAACACCGAGCAAAACCACTCCACCCATCAACATTAAGGTGTCACCCTCTTGAGCAAGAAAGGTCTCTCGCTCATGGGTAGAGAGCCAGTCTACAAGTTGACCCATGAAGCCAAACAGGGACACTTCAATGATGGCAATAATTGCACTTAATATGGACATACCGATCAACGGTTTTTTGAACCCTTTGGTGTAGTGTATGCAGAAGGCTAAAATACCCTGGGGCGGCTGTGTCGGCTCTTGGCTTGGGAAAGCATTGGTTAATTTTTCAAAAAACTTGAGCATAGGACTCTACCCTGAAAAAAGAAGTGGTTAGCAATAAAACAAGATTTATAAGATAATCTACAGTTGCAATCAATAGATACTAACAGATTTATTATAATAAGAACGGGCAACGCTTTTCACTTAGGCTAGCCCTGATCTACAGCGTCAAGAGCTCATTATTGGTTTGGTCGCAGATCTAATGAGTGTTATGGGTTTTTTATTGGCAAAATAATGTCATCCTTAATAAGGAATGATATGACAGTGGCTTGTAAATATTGAGTAAAATAGTGCCATTATCGATCGAAGGCTGAATTTCTACGCATCTAAAGTGGATGGATTGTCTAAGTAGGTTAATCTTAATGGTAATGGGTGACGGTGTAATGAAGAGTAAATATGAATAGAGAGTTAGGAGAGTTAGTCCAAGATTTCATTACCATGAATCAAAACGGTGAAATTTTGAATTTATGTCAAAAGCATTACGATGAACAGGTGCTGATGTACAGTAATGGCTCCATTTTTGCTTCTTCAATGGAGGAGGCGTACAACAAACAGAAAGTATTTGTTGATGATATTAAAACTCACAATATTACGTTTGTTTCTAAAAGTATTCATGACAATGTCACTGTATTGATTTTCCGATATAAAATGATGACCCATAAATTTAAGAAAATCGATGTTATGGGAAAGCATACGTTGACTTGGAGTAATGGAAAAATTGTGGAAGAGCATTTTGAAACACTGTCTTAATACCTAAACATTATTCTAAAAATTAAATCAATTGTGTCAGTTTTCTTTACAGAGAAAAGACGGCAATAACATTAATTCCTGTAAGTCATTGAAATTATAGACATATAAATAGTGGCATGCTTGTTGCTTTTAATGGGTTGATTGTATTTTAATTTGAAGATAGATAGGGAAAGTTTATGAAGTCTACGTTTTTAGGACTTATTGCAGCAAGTGTTTTAGCGCTAAGTGCACAAGTTAGTGCAGCGCCAATTTTAAGTGGTGATGTCCAGTCTGAAGATAGTTATGCCAAAATCGAATACTATACATTAGCTAATCTTTCTACTGATGGTGAAAAAATTGAAAGTATTTCTTGGGATTTATCGTCAGTAAATATGTTTTTTGATACGGTAAATGTACTACCGGGTGTATTTAAATACCCACTTGTGACTAAAGATAGATTCTTAACTGGACACCACTTCCCACTTAGCACAGATATTGATGGAAAAAGCGTATTGACTATCAGTTTTGATCATTTTGATGCTGGCGAAGTGTTTACTTTTGGTGTGGATACGGATTTCTTTGGTTTAAATGAGCAAGAGAATCGAGTATTTGGCGCTGATTTTATAGGTTCATTATTAACCGTAAACTTCTCTGACGATACTACGCTATGGGGTAAATTTGAAGAGACCAATCGTGACGGAAAAGGCGCAGAAGTAACTGCTATACCTGAACCTGGTTCGTTGGCGATTCTAGGTCTTGGTTTAGTTGGTTTTGCTTTTTCAAGAAGACAAAAGCGTAAATAATGAGATAACAAATTTTTCAAAGGCCAGCACATAGGTGCTGGCCTTTTTTGTGTTTGGTACTTTATACGTTATAGATAACACCGAGGCTGACAGCCTGTGTTGCCCCGGTAACTTCAGGAACATTACTCGGCAGTTTATGAATCGCTTGATGAGCAAGCCAAGCGAAGGCCATTGCTTCCATGTAATCGCTATCTATTCCTAATTCATGTGTACTCTCGACGATCCACTGCTGCAGTAGTTCCGACAAACGCTGAAACAGTAGTGGGTTTCTTGCTCCTCCTCCACATAAAAGCAATCTTGGATTTTCACCCTGCGCGTATAAACGCGCTTCATTAGCGATGGTGACAGCAGTAAATTCGAGCAGTGTGGCTTGGATATCTCGTGCAGACACTGAGCAGGACTGAACCCTCTTTTCTAACCAATCTATATTGAATAACTCGCGACCTGTACTTTTAGGCGCGGTGCGTTGCAGGTAGGGCTCTTGTAGAAGGTGCTGTAGTAGTGATTGATTTGTGTTCCCTGATTTTGCCCATAAAGCATCTTTGTCATAGCTGCAGTTTTGATGTTTTGAGATCCACAAATCCATCAGAACATTACCTGGTCCAGTATCGTAGCCTAATACGGGATGGTCTCTTCTCAGTACAGAGATATTTGCCATACCACCAATATTAAGTACAACACAACTGGAATCCTGCTGTCCAAATAGGGTTCGATGAAAAGCGGGAGCCAGAGGTGCCCCTTGTCCCCCATAAGCCATATCTTTACGTCTAAAATCGGCTACCGTGGTGATCTGGGTGCGAGCTGCAATGAGGTTAGCATCACCAATTTGCATGCTAAATGGATACTGACTATCAGGAGAGTGGAATACGGTTTGGCCGTGGCTGCCAATGGCGGTAATACTGTTAGCGTCGATGGAATATTTCTGCAATAGATGCAACACTGCATCAGCAAACAGGTTGCCTAAACGATTATCTAGTTCGCCTACAGCAAACAGTGTAGTGGCCTGTCCAGTACACATATTGAGTAGTTGTTGTTTAATTTCAGTGGGCATTGGATAAGCATCACTGTGTATTAAAGCGATCTGTTGTCCGTCAGTTTCCACTAATACCGTGTCGATACCATCCATACTGGTACCAGACATAATTCCAATATAACGTTGCATCACTTCACTCTACCTTAATGTTTTGCTTATATTGCCACCTATTTAAACAAAACGCTGTTTTTTCCGCTTATGGATGTTAAAACTCTCTGCTAAGTGGTAATTTGGCGCTAAAGCGTAATCAATTGGAGTGAAAAATGGGACCGTTGTGGTTAGATGTAGACAGTTATGAGTTAGATGCCCAAGAGCGAGAGATGTTAGATCATCCAACTGCTGGTGGTGTGATTCTGTTTGCCCACAATTTTCATGATAGTGCACAGTTAGCAGCGCTAACGGCTGCTATTCGAAAAGCCGCCAAACGGCCAATCCTGATTGGCGTTGATCAAGAGGGTGGTCGAGTACAACGCTTTCGAGATGAATTTACGATTATTCCACCTGCGCAGTCTTATGCAATGTTTAATGATGGCAAAGAGTTGGCGACAACGGCAGGTTGGTTATTAGCCGCTGAACTGATTGCGCATGATATCGATATTACTTTTGCCCCCGTTCTAGACCGTGGCTTTGATTGCAAAGCGATTGGTAGCCGCGCATTTGGTGAGTCAATTGATGAAGTGATTACTTACAGTACCGCCTTTATGCAAGGAATGAAACAAGCAGGTATGGCGACAACGGGTAAACACTTTCCTGGACACGGAGGCGTAATCGCGGACTCTCACCTTGAAACCCCGTATGATCAACGAGACAATATATTTGAGCGAGATATGACTATTTTTAAAGCTCAGATTGAAGCAGGTCTACTCGATGCGATGATGCCTGCCCATGTTATTTACCCAAACTATGATGACCGACCAGCAAGTGGTTCCCCATACTGGTTAAAAGAGGTTCTAAGACAACAACTGGATTTTCAAGGTATTGTCTTTTCTGATGATCTTAATATGGAAGGTGCCGCCATTATGGGGTCTCCGACAGAGCGCTCTGTTCAAGCTCTTGAAGCGGGTTGTGATATGTTGTTGCTATGTAATAATCGAGCGTCGAGCGAACAAGTATTAGATAATTTAACCGTGAGCAGTGTACCAACAGCAGCTTCTCTAATGAAGAGAGACAGTTACGATTATCGTAGTTTGAAATCATCGTCTATGTGGAAAGAGGCAACAGAAAAAATATACAGATTTAATGATCGTTGGCAAAACAGACATGGGTAAACATTACGGATAATCTAGACAAAACTAGGCTTATATAACATATAGGCCTTTTTTATTATTCAGGTAGAGTGAATTGACTGATCTGTTGATTTAACTCAACCATACGACGCTGTACTAAAGCGATTTCATCGTTCATTGAGGTAATCAGTTGGTTGGTATCGTTCATTTGAAGCGTTAGGTTTTCAAGATCAGAGTTGACTGAGTTTGCGGTTTCAGATTGTTCAAAAGTAGCGGCCGCAATACTGGTATTAAACTGAGAAATTTCATCTACGGCGTTGTTCAAAGCGTCGATATATTCAATCGCATCAGAAACAGAATCTTTGGTTTGATCACTGATACCTCGGCTCTCTTGCATGTGTTCAAAAGAGGCTTTGGCGTTGGATTGAATACCACTGAGCAACAGTCTAATATCTTCAGAGGCTAGTTGGCTTCTCTGAGCTAATTGCCGTACTTCATCTGCAACTACCGCGAATCCTCGCCCTTGATCGCCCGCTCTTGCTGCCTCAATGGCGGCGTTAAGTGCTAATAAGTTTGTCTGTTCTGAAACGGAGGTAATGGTATCGAGTATGGTAGAGACATTAAGTGTTTGACGGTCGAGTTCAGAAACCCGGCTAAAAGTCTCTTCAATACTGGAGTGCAGTTTTATAGTTGCATCGGCTGATGACCGAGACTGCTTAAGACAATCTTGAGCATTGGAACCGGCCGTTTCAGTAGAGGTCTGTGCATTGTTGGTAACCCCTGATATCTCGGCACTGGTTTGCGCCATCTCAGTCATTGCCGTTGCAATACTGTCACAACGAGAATAACTCTCCGCGGATGCTTGGAGTGCACAGTTCATTAATCGAGTCAGTTCTGATAGTTCGTTTTGAGTTTGAGTAGCGGCTTTAACCGCTGACGCTAGAGGGCTAGCCATGCTATCAATTAAGTGATCAATGTGTTTTGCAATTTCACTAAATTCATCATTTTTGTTATCAGATAGTGTTAATGATAAATTTTTAGTTGATGCGATTTTTTCAATATCGATACTAAAATGTTTTACTCGGCGGTTGATGCTACGAATACTTAATATTGAAATGATGATCATCGGAATCATAATGAGTATAGCGATGGCAAGGTAGAGATAAATGCTCTTTTTGGCGGTCGCCATGTTCGCAATTGATTGTGAGGTAATTTGCAAAGAGAGTTGATCACTGATTGATTTTATCTGTCCAATTCGTTTGGTGGCTAATGGGAACCAAAACGATGATTTAGGACCTTCCACTGCATCTAACGTATTTTTTTGAGCTAAGAACTCACTCTGAATCTGTTCAACTTGCTGCCAACTTGACGATGAGAGGGCATTCGTTAAATCTTGAGCTGTTGCGGTATTGAGAGTGAGCTGGGCTTGTCGCAGCGCCATCTTTTCAGCGTTAATGTAGCTATTAATATTAGTATAGCGGTCAAGTGACGCTTTTTTCCCTGCAAATACGCCATTGAGAGCGCCCCTTGCTTTTCCTGCCTCCTCTTTCATCTGCAACAGCGAGTGTAATCCTTGCATATCCTGCTTTAATTGTTTTGAGTTTGTTTGAGAAAGAAGGATATTAATGCTGTCTAAAGAGAGTTGATTGAGATGGCTGTAAAACTGGAAAGGGGAGAGTGTTAAGGTTAATGAGTCTACTTGTTGACGCACACTGTCTTTGAGTTGTAGCTGTTTTTTTATATCACTGATAAGAGTGCTGACTAGGGTAGGGTCAAGATATTCAGATTGAAATGAGAGCAACTCTTGCTGTGCGCTATCAGCTTTATCTCTTTGAGCATTAAGAGCACTGTGATCACTCTTCCCTTTCGCCGCTAGAAAACCAGCCGTTAATCCTCTTTCTACAGCAAAATTATGTGCTAGATGATCAAGTAGTGTAAATAGAGAGACGGCTTCTTGAGAACGAAAAGCGTCATAATAGTCACTCTTTACCTGCATAAGAAGTTTGCTTAAAAAGAGGGTTGCTAAGAGTATTGGGACGATAGCAATTAAACTTAGCCGTGAACGGATACTATTAAATTTTATAAAAGTAAAATCCATGAATCTCCAGTGTTTCCGTAATGATAAGTTTTTGTTACCGACCATTATGGACATGAAATATATGAAATTCAATATTCATATAAAATGCATGGTTATTTATTAATCACCATGATTTTATAAATGCAGTTAAGAGGATCAATTCTAAGCTCGCAATCAGAGCGAATAAAAACGCGATTGCCTGCCAAAAACGAGTTGGATTTCGAACAATAAGAGGGGCGGTGTTTAACTCGGTTAAAAACGTCGGGTTAGGGGTGTATAGATCGGTGATAAATTCACTTTTTGCTTCATACCTACACTGTGCAGAAGGGTGACAGGCTTTTTTTAAGGTAGCATCAATCCAAGTTGGAAGCTCGCTTCTAAACTGTATTGCTGAGCGGTAGTTCCATTTAATGTGGCGTGCTCTCGATAAAGATTGGCTTGAGATCGTTTTGTAGGGTAAATGGCCAGTTAACAGTTCATAAGTGATGACGGCAACGGAGAAAAGGTCTGAACAAGAGCTCGCTTTTTCGCCATTTAAATATTCAGGGGCAATGTAGTTAACAGCACCTAGTGGAATATCATCGGTCAACGAGGAGTGAATTTCATCAAAACCATCGATTTGAACTGCGCCAAAGTCGATGATCGTGATTTTATTATCATCGGTAATCATGATGTTTTCTGGTTTTAAATCTCTATGCACCATAGCTGAGCGTTGAAAAACCCGTACTGCAGTGAGGATATTTTTGGTGATCGTTCTGACCATGTCTAAGCTGGGTTTTTGGTTATCGTACATCCATTGTCTTAGTGTGCATCCCTCGACAATATCGCAAACATGATAGAGAAATTGAGCATCATTAGAGCGAGGGTGGATTTTCATTATAGCACTGTGATTGAGCTTTCTTCCAGCCCATTGCTCCTTGGCAAAGCCTTCGAGGTAACCAATATCATCAGCAAAGTTGAGAGATGGTGCTTTTAAAACATACTCTTGATGATCAATGTGACTGGTTGCTAGATAGACATGACTGCGCGGCCCGCTGTACAGCACCTTAGTGATTGTAAAGTGATCAATATCATTACCAACAACCAACGCAGGGGGAATGGAATATTGGGTAAGTTCGGAAAACAGTTCACTGACATTTGCATTAGGGATCTCATCAATGTGAACGAGTAGAGCACTCAGGTTATCAATACTCCCCCCAGCCAATGCATTTTTTGCCATCTGTTCGGTACAGGCTTCCAGTTGTTTGGAGCTCAGTGAATTTGAGTGAGTTAGGGCTGATAGGAATTTTGTTAGTTTCGCTATTGTCAGCCAGTCATGAATACCGTCGCTGGTCAGTAAGTAGAGATCATTTTTTTCCAGGTTGATTTTTTGGTAGTCAATATCAAGAGTAGAGTCCATACCCAGTGCACGAACTAAAAAATGACGATTTCCATACTGGGCTCGAGTATGATCTTGAGTCAACTGCTGCAATTTCCCGTCACGAAATCGGTAAATTCGACTATCGCCGACATGAAATAGATACGCAGTCGTTGATTTAAAAATTATTGAGCTGAGTGTGCTGACAAAACCATTATGGCGTAAGTCATTATGCTTGCCGTGCTGGAATAACCAGCCATTGAGAGAGTTTAGAACTTTTCCCGCTGACTCCTTCACACTCCAACTCTGCGGCGTGCAGTAGTAGTCGTCAATAAATTGAGTGACACTGATATGGCTAGCTTGTTGGGCATTATTACTGCAACTCACACCATCAGCAAGGCTGGCAACGATGCCCTTATGTTTGAGCTCTGAAACATTGCTCGGGGTTTTGCTGGCAAACGCATCTTGATTGCTGTCCCTTACGCCAGCATCAGAGTATCCGCCAATATTCACCGTTAATTTGTTAATGGCTTCAGTGTCCATCAATCTATTGCCTCTTTATATTCAGTACTATTGACTGGCCACATCAATTAGCGTCACACTGCCGTCTTGGTTTATCTCCGCCATCTGGCCTTTTGGCTCTTCCATTAGGATCAACGTAGCAAATCCAACCACTGCAGTCGCGGAAATCACATAGAAAAAAGTTTGATAGCTAACAAATGACAACACGGTTAAGTACACCACGGCACCGACATTACCATACGCACCTGTCATACCTGCAATTTGTCCAGTCATGCGACGTTTGATTAATGGAACGGTAGCAAATACAGCCCCCTCACCCGCTTGCACAAAGAATGAACATGCCATTGCGCCAGCAACAGCAAGCCATAAAGTCCACTCTGACGTTATCTGTGCCATAAGCAGATAACCCAGAGCTAAACCTGCGGTTAAAATGAGTAACGTTGGTTTACGTCCACATTTATCAGATATCCAACCGCCTCCTGGCCTTGAAATTAGGTTCATAAATGCATAGGAGGCTGCGACCATACCGGCAACCACAGGGCTTAATGAAAAAGTTTCCGAAAAGAAAAGTGGCAGCATGGAGACCACGGCTAACTCTGAACCAAAAGTGGCAAAGTAGAGTATATTCAGCACGGCAACTTGCTTGAATTTGTACTGATGGATCTCTTCGACGGGTTGTTTGAAAATGGATTTGTTTACTTTCCAAACTTGCGACAACTCGTAGAGGTACAACAACACTAAGCTGGCATAAAGCGTATAAGTTGCATTAATAGAGATCATCGAAATGTTGGCGGGTGATAACTTCCAAGCAAGAAGTGCAAGGGCGGCATACATTGGCAGTTTCATCACGAGCAGCAAAAAGAAATCGCTTTTTGAGGTCACTTCCATCGCGGTTAGATTGGCAGGTCTAAAATAGGTAGAACCCTTTGGGGTATCAGAGACATTAAAATAGAAAATAAAGCCAAATATCAAGCTAACAATACCAGTTAATGCCATCGCATACCTCCACCCCTCATCACCACCTAAAAGAAGCGCTACGGTGGGCAGTGTGAACGCAGCAGCAGCAGAGCCAAAGTTGCCCCAGCCACCATAGATGCCTTCCGCTGTGCCTAATTCATTGTGTGGAAACCACTCAGAAACGAGACGGATACCAATGACAAAACCGGCACCAATAAAGCCAAGAGCAAAACGTGCAATGGCTGCTTGAACAAAGTTTTCAGAAAAAGCGAAGACGAAACAAGGCACTGAGCATAACACCAATAATGCCGAGTAAACTATTTTCGGACCATATTTATCGGTCAATGACCCAACGATGACTCGTGCTGGAATAGTAATGGCAACGTTAAGGATCAACAGGGTTTTTACCTGTTCGGTCGTCAGCCCTAATGTCTCTTTAACAGCCTGTAATAGTGGAGCAAAGTTAAACCACACCATGAAAGTGATAAAAAAAGCCATCCAACTGAGGTGTAGAATCTTCATTTTGCCGCTAAAAGCAAAAAGATTGAATGAGGAGGTACTCATGATAACGTCCTTGTAATTATCGAGGTGATTAATAGGAGTTGTTGAACTCAGTTAACTGGCCTTTTTGAGCTGAATGTAATCGTCCATAATGCGCACCGGATAAATGGTTAATTTATGCTCTGGATTCTCAAGGCAAACCCCTGTTTTAAGGTGAAAATGTTGTTTATACAGAGGCGATGAGACATAGGTATGATCATCGATCGAACCCATTATGCCTCTTGAAATCACATTGGCTTCCCCAATAGGATCGTAATTTGATACTGCATACAGGCTCTGCTGTCGTTGGCAGTAGAAAATGGCGACTTGCTGTTGATCAAATTGGGCGCAAACGCCAGCATTAGGAGCTAACTCTTCTTTCCTACAAATATTGGTCCACGAAGTCATAATTTATCCTATCAATGAGTTTGTTAAATCAACGCTGTCGATTATATTCTGGCTTTTTGGCTGGTGAGGAAATCGCTGGTCTCGAGTGGTCATAAACGACAGGTTGTCATCAGTATCACTGCTATTAACAAAGTGCTGAAAACGTTTGAGCTTTTCAGGACTCTCAATGGTGGTTTTCCACTCACATTGGTAGTTTTTCACGTTATGGGCCATCTCGGCTTCAAGTTCATTGGCAATCCCCAAACTGTCTTCGATAATCACCTTTTTGAGATATTCTAAGCCGCCATCTAAATTCTCAAGCCATACGGAGGTTCGTTGCAGACGATCTGCAGTTCGTATATAGAACATCAAGAAGCGATCAATGTATTTTTGCAGTAGTTGGTTATTCAGATCGGTGGCAAACAGATCTCCATGACGAGGACGCATGCCACCATTACCACATACATAGAGGTTCCAACCTTTGTCGGTGGCAATAATGCCAACATCTTTGGTTTGAGCTTCAGCGCATTCTCGTGTACAACCAGAGACAGCGAACTTAAGCTTATGAGGCGAGCGTAATCCTTTGTAGCGATTCTCGATAGCAATGGCAAAACCGACGCTATCGTTGACACCATATCGACACCAAGTACTGCCAACGCACGATTTAACCGTGCGTACTGACTTGCCATAGGCATGACCAGTTTCAAAACCAGCATCAATCAGGATTTTCCATATGGTTGGTAACTCATGCAGTTGAGCACCAAATAGGTCAACCCGCTGGCCACCAGTAATTTTTGTATAGAGGTCAAATTGTTTGGCAACTTCCCCTAATATGATTAACTTATCAGGGGTGATTTCGCCGCCTGCAATTCGAGGAACAACCGAATAGGTGCCATCTTTTTGCATATTGCCCAAGTAGATGTCATTGGTATCTTGCAGTTCCAGGTGCTGATCGTTAAGTACATAGTCATTCCAATATGAGGCAAGAATAGAACCTACGGCCGGTTTACACACTTCGCAGCCCAATCCTTGACCGTGACTCTCAAGAAGTTGATCAAACTGGGTAATTTTTTTGACTCGGATGATGTCGGCAAGTTGTTGACGAGAGTAGGAAAAGTGTTCACATATATCACTTTTCACTTCAAATCCTAGACTAGACAGCTCGGATTCCAATACCTGTTTTGCCAGTGATGAGCAGCCACCACAGCCAGTGGATGCTTTAGTGGACGTCTTAAGCTCAGACATTGTGGTGCAACCTGCAGCGACCGCTTGTTTAATATCGCCTTTGGTCACATCAAAGCATGAACAGATAGAAGCACTATCTGGCAGAGCATCAATGCCTAAGCCGCTGCTGGCACTTTCATCCCCATGGTTAGGCAGAATCAATACGGATGGGTTTTCAGGCAGAGTCATGTCATTTAATAGGGTTTGCAGTAACGTGCCATACGCCTCAGCATCACCAACAAGCACTGCGCCGACGATCTTCTTACCATCAGCAGAGACGATCAAACGTTTATAGATTTGCTCTATCTCATCGTTATAGGTGTATGACTGGGCGCCGGGAGTATTACCGTGAACATCACCAATACTGGCCACATCAACCCCAAGCAGTTTGAGCTTGGTACTCATGTCGGCACCTGCAAAAGTATCATCATTGCCCGCTATGTGTGACGCGGTCACTTTGGCCATTTGATATCCAGGGGCAACTAAACCAAAGATTTTATTCTGCCACAGTGCGCACTCACCAATGGCGTAGATATTTTCAACATTTGTTTGGCAGTGGTCATTGATAACGATGCCGCCTCTCTCTCCAATATCTAGACCAAATTGACGTGCTAATTCATCTTGTGGTCGAATGCCAGCCGAGAAGACGATGGTATCGGTTTCTAAAAAACTGCCATCAGCAAAATTTATTCGATAGCGACACGTTTCCCCTTCAATGATTTCACTGGTGGCCTTTTCGGTGTGTACCTGAACACCTAACTCTTCAATTTTACGACGCAGTAGTCTGCCGCCGCCGTCATCAAGTTGTACGGCCATTAAGCGAGGGGCAAATTCAACAATATGAGTTTCCAATCCTAAGTGAGTGAGCGCGTTGGCAGCCTCTAAGCCAAGTAGACCTCCGCCGATCACCACGCCAACTTTGCTTTGTGAACCTGATGCCGTGATTTTTTCAAGATCATCAATGGTACGATAGACATGGCAGTGCTCTTTGTCATTACCAGGAATAGGTGGAACAAAAGGAAAGGAGCCTGTAGCAAGCACTAATTTATCATATGACTCAATGCGGCCACTGCTGGTAATGACTTGATTATTGGCCGTATCCAGAGTGGTCACTTTGTCATTAAGGACAAAGTTAATGCCATTTTGTTGATAGTAGTGCGCATCGGTCAGTGCAAGATCATCTGCAGATTTTCCTGAGAAATAGCCACTTAATTGAACCCGGTCATAGGCGAGTCGGGACTCTTCCGAGAAAGTAATAATGTCATACTGCTCATTGGCACTTTTTATTAAGTTATCGATAAATTTATGGCCTACCATACCATTACCGACCACAATAATCCGTTGTCTAGTTTGTGTTGGATTACTCATCATTGTTTCCCTTCCGTAGGTGATTTTAAATTATTTTAGGCTGACAGTTGAATCAATTTATCAATCGAATGACTGACTGGTTGCTTAGTATCGGCGGTATAAACACGGTTATTAAACCATTGCAGTTGCTCAGCTAAGGAGATTACTTCACCCACCATAATTAGAGCCGGTGATTGAATGTGGTAGTCAACAACAAGAGATGACAGTTGGGATAAGCTGCCAGTAATGACACGTTGTTGTGGGCAGCATCCATTTTCGATAATGGCAACGGGAGTTGCCGCATGTAAACCTGCTTTGATTAACTGAATCTCTATCATGGTTGATTTACTCAATCCCATGTAGAACACTAAAGTGTGCTGGAGGCTGGCCAGTGCATGCCAGTTAATATCGAGATCTTTTTCTGCGTGGGCGGTGACAAAAGTGCATCCTTGCGACAGCCCACGGTGTGTGAGGGGGATCCCTGCATAGCTACTGCAACCTGCAGCTGCAGTGATCCCGGGGGTGATGGTGACATCAATATTGTGTTGCTTAAGAATTAACATCTCTTCAGCGCCGCGACCGAACACAAATGCATCGCCTCCTTTTAAGCGACAGACACTGAGCCCTTGTTTCGCTTTGGCAATAATCAGTTGATTAATTTCATCTTGCGTTGAGCTATGGCCCCCTTTTGCTTTGCCTACATATAGTACTTCCGCAGAAGTGGGCAACAGCGTTCTTATCTCTTGGCTGACTAAGTTGTCGTAAATAATAACGTCTGATCTTTGAATGATTTTTAATGCTTTGATAGTAAGCAGGTCTGGATCGCCCGGTCCGGCACCAACTAAATTGACCACACCAGACTTAATGGCTGCCACGTTGTTGGAATCGAAATTGTCAGAGCTAAAGGTAATCACTCCATTTTGACTCTTTTCATATTTCATCATTCAATTCCTTAATGCTATTTAATATTTCGATAGTTCTCATAGAGCAAAGAGGATGCCAATTCGTTAACAAAAAGAATGAAGAAATAATTTATTCTTTATAATCAATGTAATAAAGAGGATGTGAACGAAGTTGTTTAAATTAATAGCTGCGTTGATAGTGTGAAAATAGAATGAATTTGTTCGGTTGTGGTGCGACACACACCAAAATGAAGCGCTTATTCATTCACAAATGGGGAATATCTCAGATTTCAAGTAGCTTAAATTGGATGCTGTAAATAAATTAATTAGTTAACTCGCTGTTTTTATGTGGAATGTTCTGAATCCAGAGCCAAAGTTTGAGCTAGATTGTATTATTGGTGTGCTCCTTGCTCTTTATTAATATAGAGAGAATCACAACGTATTGATTAAGAGGAAGCATGATGTTGACGAAGAGTCCTTGGATAAAAACCACTTGCGCCTATTGTGGAGTCGGGTGCGGAGTGGAAGCGAAACCGAACTCAGAAGGTTTACTTGATGTACGTGGTGATCAAGACCACCCATCTAACTATGGGCGATTGTGCTCGAAAGGAATGGCACTTGGTGAAACCGTGACCCACCAAGGTCGGATGCTTCATCCCTCAATTGATGGTATTGAATCTGATTGGGATAGTACGCTTGATTATGTTGCTGAGAAGTTTACCGATACGATAGAAAAGTATGGACCAGATTCTGTTGCTTTTTATGTATCGGGTCAGCTACTAACCGAAGATTACTATGTTGCCAATAAGTTGATGAAAGGCTTTATTGGCAGTGGAAACATTGATACTAATTCACGTCTGTGTATGTCGTCCACGGTGGCAGGGCACAAGCGGGCATTTGGTGCTGATACTGTCCCTATTTGTTACCAAGATCTTGAAAATGCAGATTTAGTGGTGATTACTGGTTCTAACCTCGCGTGGTGCCATCCCGTGCTTTTTCAAAGATTGCGCGCTGCTAAACAGCAGAGGCCTGAGTTGTTCGTAGTGGTGATTGACCCGCGTAAAACGGCGACTTGTGATATTGCTGATCTGCATTTGGCGATACAACCTGGCTCTGATGTCGCTCTGTTTAATGGTTTACTTCGTTATTTATCAACTTCCGGTCATTTGAATCACGATTTTATTAATAAGCATACTCAAGGATTTGATGATGCTTTATATTCCGCACAGACTGATTGTCAAAGTGATGAACAACGTGCTGATTTATTAGGCATTAACTGCGCTGATATTGAGCGTTTTTACCATGTATTTAGCAGCACGGAAAAAGTGGTGACGATCTACTCTCAAGGGGTTAACCAATCATCGCAAGGCACGGATAAAGTGAATAGCATCATCAATTGTCATCTTGCGACGGGTAGAATCGGTAAGGAGGGAATGGGACCATTTTCAGTGACCGGACAGCCCAATGCAATGGGAGGTCGAGAGGTGGGGGGGCTTGCTAATACACTGGCAGCACATATGGACTTTGATAATCCAACGCACCATCAGATGATCAGTAACTACTGGAAAACTGAAAAACTTGCAAAAAATCCCGGCTTGAAAGCGATTGACTTGTTTGATGCTATTGAAGATGGAACCATCAAAGCAGTATGGATCATGGCAACCAACCCCGTAGTGAGTTTACCGGACAGTAATAAGATAAAACAATCGCTGTTAAAGTGTCCGCTGGTGGTAGTTTCAGATTGTATGGCTGATACGGATACAACCAGAGCGGCCAATGTATTGTTGCCCGCTCAAGGTTGGAGCGAGAAATCAGGCACAGTGACCAACTCTGAACGACGCATTTCGCGTCAGCGTAGAGTGTTGCCGACTCCAGGAGAAGGTAAGCCTGATTGGTGGATTATTTCGCAACTGGCACAACGAATGGGTTTTGAAAGTGCTTTTGATTATGTCCATGAGGGCGAGATTTTTGATGAATATGTGAAAATGACGGGGCTGGACAACAGAGATGGACTCAAGCGAGATTTAAACTTAATCGGTTTAGCCAACCTGTCTGCTGAGGGATATAACCGATTAACTCCACAGCAGTGGCCAGTGAATAGTGTTCAAAAGCAGATAGTTCATCAAAGGTTGTTTGGAAATAATCGTTTTTATACCGCTAATGGTAAAGCAAACTTTATTGCGGTGACATACCAACAACCCAAAAGCAGCTGCAGTGAAGCGTATCCTTTGATTTTAAACAGTGGCCGAGTACGTGATCATTGGCACACCATGACACGTACGGGCCTCACGGCTCGGCTTGGCGCTCATACTCCAGAACCGTATGTCTCGGTGAACCCAAAATTAGCTTCAGAGCGTGGCATATCTGAAGGGGATATCGCGATAATAAGCAGTAAATTGGGTGAGGTTAAGGTAAGGGTCTCTTTTACTCAATCCATAGCGAGTAATCAGCTTTTTGTACCGATTCACTGGAGCGAAAGCAGTGCCAGTAATGCTAAAGTCTCCGCGCTTATTAGTCCAAATCAAGATGTGAATTCAGGCCAACCAGAGTATAAATATACACCCGTTCATCTCAAAAAATGGCATTTTAAAAGTGATGCACAATTGTTATCAAGAGAGCCCCTTGACTTAATGAATTTTGATTATTGGGCGAAGCAAAAAGTAGATCAGGGCTATCTATACCGTATTGCAAGTAAGTTATCTCCGTTTGAATTGATGATGGAGCTGTCAACATTGTGCCAATTTGAATTGGGCAAAGAACTGGTTTTTAAAGCGGAACAACCAACGGCAGAGTCAACTTATCGATATGCCAACGTGACTTCTAAGCGGATGACAACCGCTTATGTAATCAGTGATAACTTGCAGCAACAAGACCTTGATTGGTTACAGACGCTACTGCTTGAAACGGTCGATGAAGAAATTGAACGCAGTGTTATATCAGGGATGTTTGAACATATTGAGTGAAGGTGTTTTTGTATTGAAGCCTTCACTTACGTATTAAACCACTAACTTAGGAGTCACACTATTTGAACGTAATTTCCTGTCATGCGTTGGCGCATCAAAGTGGCTCTGAATTAGCTTTTGAGTGATCTTATGTTGAGGATCGGCAAATACTTGCTGCGTTGGCCCTTCTTCAACTACTTCGCCATGATGCATGACCATTACTTTATCTGTAATGTGCTTTACCACGCCGAGATGCTGAGATACATAGATAAAGGAGATTGCCATCTCCTCTTGCAACTCTAAAAATAGGTTAATTATTTGCGAACGAGTGGCCATATCCAACCCATTTAATGCCTCATCTGCGACGATAATACTGGGTTGAAGAATCAATGCTCTAGCTAAGGATATTCTCTGTTTTTGTCCTGTAGCTAACATTTGAGGGTAAAAATAGGCATGCTCTGGCAGTAGACCAACACGTTTTAAAGTGGCAAAAATACGTTTTTCACGAGCTTGAGGACTCATGTTGGTATTTCGTTTTAATGGCCCTTCAAGAATTCTGCCTATCTGCACGCGAGGGTTAAGAGAAGTGTTAGGATCTTGAAAAATCATTCGAATTAAGCCGCTGCGGTTTTGGTAATCTTTGTGTTTCAGTTCCTCACCATTTACCGAAATGATGCCCGCAGTTGGTTCCACTACTCCAGCTAACATTCGAGCAAGTGTCGATTTTCCTGACCCATTTTGACCAATAAAACCTAGGGTCTTCCCCGCTTCCAAAGAGAAAGACACGGGTTGTACTGCTTTTATGTGGCGCTGCTTGAACAGCCCCGTTCTAAATTTATAATCTTTTTGCAGGTCGGTTACTTCAAGAAGCGCACTCATGATTCGTCTCCACACGGTGGTGATTTTTTCTCATTCTTTTTCTTACTGGACGGACACTTTTCTACATAGTTAAGAGGGAAGTGACAGCTAAACTTGTGATCTTTTAAACGTCGTCGTTTAGGCATCTGAACACAGGTTCGTTGAGCTTGTGGACAACGTGGACCAAGTCGGCAACCGATAGGGAGATGCTGCAGTGGCGGAATTGAACCCGGCAGTGATTCTAAGATCGATTTATGCGGAATGGTCTCTTTACTAAAGTCTGGCATTGCTCGTAGTAAGGCCACGGTATAAGGATGCTTGGGCGAATCTAATATCTGTTTTCGGCTGCCGGACTCTACCGACTGACCACAATACATAACGGTGATGCGATCCACCCATTGAGTGACTGTTGTTAAATCATGGCTAATCAATAATATGGTCGTATCACTGAGTTGGTTAAGGCGACTCAAAAGACGAAATATTTGAGACTGAGTAATTGGATCGAGATCGTTTGTCGGTTCATCAGCAATGAGCAGTCGAGGTTTTTTCGCGATAGCCATGGCGATCATTAATTTTTGGCATTCACCATCTGTTAATTGATACGGATAGCATTTCATGAAGCTCTTGTGATTCTTAATACCCACTTTGTGGAGCAAGGCAATGGCTTGTTTTCTTCGCCATTGAACTCTTTGCCACCAACGACCCTCAAAACTTGCCGATGGTATCGACTCTTCAAGCTGGTGCCCAACCTCTTCAGAAGGGTCAAGGCAAGAAGAGGCTTCTTGAAATACCATGGCCAATTCGCGGCCAATGATCTTCCTTCTTTCTCGAGTGCTTAAAGTGAGAAGATCGATATTGCCCAATCGCATTCTATCAGCAGTGATACGCCAATTGTCTTTGGTGATACCGATAATAGCCTTAGCAATAAGACTTTTCCCCGATCCTGACTCTCCCACTAAACCTCGTATCTCACCTTCATTAAGTGTCAGACTTACGCGGTCTACGGCTTTAACCATGCCATGCGGGGTATCTATCTCTATGGTCAGGTGGCGAATATCAAGTAATGGCATTATTCAGTTCCAGCTTCTATCGCATGACGAAATCCATCGCCGACTAAATTGACAACAATAACCGTAAAAGTGATGAATAACCCCGGAAGTGTCACCGTCCAAGGTGCAATGTAGATAAGTTCTACAGAATCACCCAGTAATGCTCCCCATTCAGGGCTTGGTGCTTGTGCACCTAAACCTAAAAACCCCATTGCTGTGATATCCAAAATAGCAACCGAGATAGCTAGGGTCATTTCAGCTACGATAACAGACATAATATTAGGAAGGATGGAATACCACAGTAGATAGAAGTTATTTTCGCCATCCAAACGAGCGGCGATGATGTAATCTTTTTCAACTTCATTATGAACGGCTGTATACACCGAGCGTATGAAGCGGGGGATTAACGAAAACCAGATAGCTAACAGTATGTTAAATTCACCGGCGCCTAGAAAAGCGACAAAAATAATGGCTAATAACATCGAAGGGATAGACATAATAGTGTCTAGAAGGTGATTCAGAACACTGGATAATAAACCTTTGGTCATGCCAGCAAAAACGCCAATGACACAGCCAATAACCGCAGACAATAAGGCCACTATAATCGCATAACCGAACGTAAGTCTCGATCCAGCAATGAGGCGAGATAGGATATCCCTACCTAGATCATCGGTGCCTAAAAAGTACTCTATAGTACCCTCGTTGCTCCATGAGGGCGGTTGCAATAGTATGCCAGACTTCCACTGTGCATCATAAGGAGCTATCCAAGGAGCAAGGATTGTTACTAACACAAGAATCAACAGGCACCAAAGTCCAAACATGCCGATTGAGTTCGAACGATAGCTATTCCAGAAGCGCTCTTGCTGAGTAGGAACATGATCTTCTTGATAAACATTATTAGATAGCATTCCACTGCTTCCTTACTAGAGGGTTTGCGAAAGCCCCAATTAAATCGGTAATGATATTGGCGATTAATACAAAACTAGCGACAGCAAGCACGCCGGCTTGAATAGAGACATAATCTTGATTTGCAATCGCATTCAGTAACCAACGCCCGATCCCCGGCCAATTAAAGATAGATTCGGTCATCATGGCTGCCGTTAACATTCCTGACATTTGAATACCTAACTTAGGAATGATTGGAGGTAAAGCATTTCGAATCACATGACGAACGATGATCTCGTATTTTGACAATCCACGAGTTTGTGCCGCTTTGATATAGTTCTTAGTGATCACATTAGCCACCGAGACTCTCATCTCTCTAATGACTTCTGTCATTGGAGCAAGAGCCAGCACGACGGTTGGTAGAACTAAATGATTAACCACATCGATCAAAATGTAACCTTGGTTAGGATCTTTGAGCAACAGCGTATCGATAATGGTGACCCCAGTTTTTGTCTCGATTTCATATAACATGCTGTATTGACCTGAAACAGGAAGCCAACCTAAGCGTAATGAGAAAAACATAATCGAGAGCAGGGCTATCCAAAAAAGAGGCATTGAATAACCAATCAATGCGGTAGATGAAATTAAAGTATCAATAGGGCTGCCACGCTTCATTCCAGCAATGGTACCAAGAGGTATGCCGATGAGCAGTGAGAGAATAGAGGCAAAGAAGCAAAGCTCTAAAGTAGCAGGAAATACTTTTGCTACTTCGTCAATAACGGATAAGCCTTGATGGTTGACTCCCAATTCGCCATCAAGAACTTGCTTGAGATACTGCACCCAGCCAGACCAAAAATCCATATGGGCCCAGGTTGTTGTAGGCTCTAAGCGTACCAAACCATATCCAATCAAAGTTAAGATGGTTAAGGTAATAACGAATAAATTGAGTCGTCGAATAGTATATATAAACATCAGCTATTCAATCCTAGATACTTGGTAGAATGAGTTGGCACCAAATGGACTAATGGTGAACCCTTGCAGTGAATGGTCATTGGCTTGATATTGAGCACTATGAGCGATGGGAACAATGGGCATAATATCATTAAGTAATTTTTGAGCCTCGATATAGATATTTTTCCGATGACGCATATTATTCGCTTCTCTTGCAAGATTAAGAAGATTATCAAATTCGGGATTGCACCACATAGCGGAATTCAGTGCCGCTTGCTTAGCATCGCAAGATAAAATGGGGCGCAAAAAACTGTCAGGATCGCCAGTATTAGCCACCCAACCGGTGAGAAATAGGTCAATGGCTTTAGTGTGGTTCGGATCTGAACGAGCGTATGTTTCTGCCGTTACTAGCTGAATCTCAATACCTACTTTGGCAAGATCACTTTGAATCAGTTCAGCTGTTTTTCTTGGACTGGGATTATAAGGTTTTGAAGTTGAAGGCACCCACAGCGATAAACTTATGCCGTTTTGGTACCCTGCGTCATCTAACAATTGTTTGGCACGCCGTTGGTTGAATTCAATTTGAATGCTCTCTTTGTTGTATGCCCATGATGTTGGTGGCAAGACCGTTTTTGCCTCCACGCCAGTTTTGTAATAGACGGTGTGCAAGATATTCTCTCTGTTGATAGCAAAGTTAATCGCCTTACGTACTCGCAAATCGGCTAATGCAGGATTGGTGTGGTTGACTGCTAAGTAAGATAGATTCATCGCCGTTTGAATGTGCAGTTGAATGTTATCCGCTTGGGTTAGTGCTGGAATTTGGCTGGCAGCCGGAGATGAGAGCACATCACACTCATTGCGCAATAACTTGGCTAATGAGCCGGTACCGCGAGCGGAAATATCAAAAATCACTTGATCCATTTTTGGCTCGCCTCGCCAATATTTCGCATGTTTTTTTAAGCGAATTAAATCATCAGGTTGATACTCGTCTAGATAAAAAGCCCCCGTACCAACAGGAAAGGAGTCAATCTGCTCCGGTGTATTGTTAGTCAATAGCTGCTGGGCATACTCAGCGGAATGAATCACCGAGAAACCTGTGGCTAAAGTAGATAAAAAAGTAATATCTGGATGATAAAGTTGAAACTCAACATCCATCTCAGAGGTCGCCGTAACGGACTTAACTAAATTAAAAAAATTGATACCAGTAAACCAAGGATAATAGCCGCCACTCACTTGATGGAATGGGTGAGCAGGATCGATTAAGCGCTGAAAACTAAACGCAACATCTTCAGCATTTAAGGTTCGAGTAGGTGCAAACCAAGAGGTCGTTTGAAATTCAATATCCGGACGCAACGTAAAGCGAAAAGTCGTGCCCTCTTTACTGACAGACCAACGTCTGACAAGGCTTGGTCTGGGTACATGTAACAAAGGGTCGAATTCGAGTAACCGATCAAAAATTTGCGGACCAATGGTATCCACAATTAATCCACCATGACTAAGCTGGGGATTAAAAGTGCTTGGGCTGCCCAAGCCACAATAAATAAAGCCGTGCTGCTTTACTTTGGCGTTCTCTATTGTTTCATTGCAACCGAGGAGTGTCATTATGCTAAAACAGATAGCAAGTAAACGTGTCATAGTATGCATAACAGTGGCTTATGAATGAAAACAAGTCTTCTAATTTTAACACTATTCATCCATTGCTACCACTATCACTTTTCTGAGCCATTTTCGAAAGCATGCTTACGTAACATACCTCTGATTTGATGATAACTTAACCCCAGAGAATCGGCGGCTTTTCGTTGGTTATATTGCGCTTCTTTCATCGCCATTTGCAACAGCAATTTCTCTTGATCATTTTGCCATGATTTGAAATTCATTGGCAACTCAGGCATGTTAGTGTTAGTGCTCACTTCGTCTGGTGCTTCAGTAACAGTCTCATCACTCCAGGTTGTCGTGAAAGGATCTAAGCGAATAATATCCACTTCTATATCTTCAATATCATGATGAAAAACAGACCGCTCAATCACATTTTTCAGTTCTCGTATATTGCCTGGCCATGAGTAGGAAACTAATACTTGTTTCGCATTTTGACTAAACCCTGAAAAGTAGCTAAATCCCATCTCTTGACACATTTTAATCGCATAATGCTCAGCGAGTAGCATAATATCGCTCTCTCTGTGACGTAAAGGTGGTAGGTGAATAACATCAAAAGCGAGGCGATCCAGAAGGTCGGCTCTGAACTTGCCTTCAGCAATGAGCTGATGCAGATCAGTATTGGTAGCACAAATCAATCGAACATCTGCGGATTGAGTTTTAGAGCCACCAACACGCTCATACTCACCATATTCAATGACGCGCAGTAGTTTCTCCTGTACACCAAGTGGCGCTGTCGCCAATTCATCCAAAAAGAGCGTACCGCCTTCTGCTCTTTCAAAGCGTCCTTGATGGCGGTTTTTTGCGCCAGTGAACGACCCAGATTCGTGTCCAAATAGCTCAGAATCGATGACCCCTTCACCTAATGCCGCGCAGTTTAAGGAGACTAGCGATTGGTTCCATCGTTGAGATAAATAGTGAAGTCGTTTAGCAATAAGCTCTTTACCAGTCCCTCGTTCACCTAATATGAGTATGGGACGATCAATAGAAGCCAATCGGGACGTTTGATCTAATACGGCAAGAAATGATTCAGATTCGCCAATCAGTGCTTCAGGTTTTCTCATGGATTCAACTCTCTGCTGTTGGTGATTTTCGCCAATAGTTGGTGAAATATATCATATCATAGATGTCGAAAAACAAAATAAATCGCTAACCAATTGAATTTAATCGTTATAAAAGTTGGCACGAAATCTGTAATAGTTACAGCGTGAATTGCATCATTCTGATGTGACAGTAAAAGGCAGGATTTATTATGGGTATATTTTCAAGGTTTGCAGATATTGTTAATGCGAATGTGACTTCACTGTTGGACAAGGCTGAAGATCCGGAAAAGATGATTCGTTTGATCATTCAAGAGATGGAAGATACGTTAGTCGAAGTGAGAACGTCATCAGCAAAATCCATTGCAGATAAAAAGGAGTTAAGTCGTCGGATCACTGCTATGCAGTCACAGTGCGAAGATTGGCAACAAAAAGCAAGCTTGGCATTGACTAAGCAGCGCGAAGACCTAGCGCGTTCTGCTCTAATCGAAAAGCAAAAGTTAGCGGATGTGTTAGGTAGCTTAAATGCTGAATTTACTTTGGTTGAAGATACCATCGAAAAGTTGACCACAGAAGTCACGGAATTAGAAACAAAATTAAATGAAACTAGAGCGCGTCAACAAGCGCTTGTGATTCGTCGACAAGCTGCCGGAAACCGTCATGATGTGCAACGTCAACTTCACGCGGGTAAAACAGAAGAGGCATTAGCCAAATTTGAACAGTATGAACGTCGCATCGATGAATTGGACGCCAAAGCAGACAGTTTTTCTATGGGTAAGTCAAAAAGTTTAGAGCAAGAGTTCGCGGAACTTCAAGCACAAGATGAAATTGAACAAGAGCTTGAGAAGATGAAAAAATCTATGGACAATAAACCTCAGTAAATAATGGATAATAAGGAGTTATAAATGGGGATGGTATTTATTGGTATCCCACTGATCATCTTTATGGGGTTAGTGGCACCGCTTTGGTTATTCCTACATTACCGAAGTAAGCGTCAAACAGGTCAAGGCTTAAATAGCGAAGATAGTGAGAGTTTACAAGCGTTGGCAAATAAAGCTGAGCAGATGCAATCGAGAGTGGCAACATTAGAGAAGATTCTCGATGCCGAAGCCCCTGAGTGGAGACGACATTAATGAGTAAACAACTGTATCGAGATCCTGACAACGGCAAAATAGGAGGAGTTTGTGCAGGTATTGCCTCCTTTTTTGGCGCTGAAACATGGGTTGTCAGAATACTCGTTGTATCCGCATTTTTGCTTGGTGGTGGTTTGTTAGTGGTAATGGCATATCTAGCTGCGTATCTGTTTTTAGATAAAATTCCGTATGATAAAAGAGCTCAAAGCCCCTTTAATGAGCATAAAATGAAAAATAAGCCGTGGCAGACAGGGCAATCACCCAGTAATTTGACTAAACAGCTCAATGAAGAATTTGAACAAATGGAGACAAAATTGAGAAAAATGGAAGCTTATGTGACTTCAAGTTCGTTTAAAGTACACAGAGAGTTTAAGAATCTTTAACAGAAAAAGTGATCAATAAGCTACGCTTTAAGTATAATAAAGAGTTAAAAAACAAGTAATAGGAAGTCTATGAACCATATTAAGAGTGAAGTGAACAAGTGGGTTCACCGAGGGATGGACCGCCATATACGTTTGGCCGTAACGGGATTGTCACGTGCGGGTAAAACAGCGTTCATCACTTCGTTGGTTAATCAACTGCTTCACTCTGCGACCAATCCAAGGCTACCGTTGCTCTCAGCGGTAAGAGAGGGTCGTTTATATGGCGCGAAACGAGTTCCTCAAACCAACCTATCTATTCCAAGATTTGCTTATGATGATGGTATGTCTTCGCTGCTTTCAATACCTCCGAAGTGGCCTGAGCCGACAGAAGATGTGAGTGTCATTCGTTTAGCACTGCGGCATAAGCAACAAAAAGGACCGTTAAGGTTAATAAAGGATTCTGCGACTACCTATTTGGACATCGTTGATTATCCAGGGGAGTGGTTACTTGATCTCCCACTTTTAGAGTTGGATTATTTCAGTTGGTCAAGACAGCAGACTAAAATGATTCATGGTAAAAGAGAGTTACTGGCTAAAGAGTGGATGGAACTTGCGGACAGTTTTGATCCTTTCGCCTTGGCCGATGAAAATCAATTGGCAAAAATAGCCAATAAATTTACTGATTTTTTGCATCAATGCAAAGAACAGCAAGGTCTCCACTGGGTTCAACCTGGAAGGTTTGTGTTACCAGGTGAGTTAGCTGGAGCGCCTGTCTTGCAGTTTTTTCCTTTCATGTGGTTTGAAAAATACAGTGAAGAAGAACTGAATAAAGCCAGTGCAGATTCGAATATCGCAATGCTGCAACATCGTTATGAGTATTATCAGCAGCATGTGGTCAAAAAGTTCTTCAAAGAGCATTTTTCAAAATTCGATCGTCAGATCGTACTGATCGACTGTCTGCAACCTCTAAACGCAGGGCCAGAATCGTTTAATGATATGCGTCAAGCGGTCGAGCAGTTAATGCAAAGCTTTAAATATGGGAGCAATTCAATGCTGAAAAGATTGTTCTCTCCGCATATTGATAGAGTTCTGTTTGCCGCAACAAAAGCGGATCATGTTACCCCAGAACAACACCCTAATATGGTGTCACTGTTGCAACAATTGATCCATGAAGCTTGGCAGTCGGCAGCGTATGAAGGGGTTGATATGGAGTGTATGAGTATCGCTTCCATCCAAGCAACCACCCCCGGTTTTGTCTCTTCTGAGGGGGAAAATGTTCCGGCGCTAACAGGATATGATGTAAATGGTCAGATGATGACACTGTTTCCTGGAGAGGTTCCCAAGCGTCTACCAACAGGAGATTTTTGGCAAAAGGAAAATTTTGATTTTGTGAATTTTAGACCATTACCCAATGATGCGGATGTACCTCTGCCCCATATAAGAATGGATAAAGCATTGGAGTTTTTATTAGGAGACAAACTCCAATGAGTGAGTTGAAAAAGAGAAAAGTATTCACTGAAAAGAGTATTGAATCGGAATATCTTGAGAGTGAGCTGCCAACAGAGAATCTAGAATCACAACGACTGTTTGATGAGAAAGAGATTTTTTTACCAAAAGAGGCAGACACAGAAAGTGATGTTGAAAAAAAATTAACGGATGTACTGTCTGCTAAGAAAAAAAAGAGCAGTAGAGCGGTAAAAGCACTGGTCGTTTGTTTCATAGGTTTAACGGCGTGGCAATCTATCGATCAGCTTTATCAAGCATGGATGAGTCAAGATTGGCTCGCATTAGGCTGGTCAGGTTTACTGGTGTTATTTGCAAGCTTAGGAGTCACCGCTCTAGGTAGAGAGTGGTTGATTCTACGGAAACTGAAACATCGCATCACTGAGCAGCAGGTTGCTAGCCAACTGATTGAAACCAACGGAATAGGTAAAGGACGCCAATTTTGTACGGCGCTAGCAAGTAGCAGTGGTATTACTTCAGGAAACAGCGGTTACGACAGCTGGCTGAACTCCCTTGCAGCAACGCACAATGATGCAGAGGTCCTGCAACTGTATGATAATATGGTGTTGTCGCAACAAGATAAACAAGCGAAGAAATTAATCTCAAAGTACGCCAGTGAAGCCGCTCTGATGGTCGCAGTGAGTCCATTAGCTGTGGTTGATATGCTGCTGGTGGCATGGCGAAGCTTTACGCTTATTGATAAAGTGTCACGAATTTATGGCGTTGAGCTGGGGTATTTCTCACGAATTAAGCTGTTTAAATTGGTGATCACTAATATGGCGATTGTAGGCGCTTCTGAAATCGTTGCGGATGTTGGAATGGACGTGTTGTCTATGGATCTTACTGCAAGACTGTCGACAAGAGCGGCACAAGGTGTCGGTGTTGGATTATTAACGGCTCGGTTAGGACTAAAAGCGATGGGTTTAATGAGACCACTGCCTTGGTCTGAAGACACGGCGCCGAAATTAAGTGAACTAAGAAAAAATTTACTATTGCAGTTAGGGCCTAAAAAAGAATAATTAACAAAAAGATAACCAGGCTGTTATATCTAACAACCAGTCGCCACTGCGCGCAATATCGAGACACACTTATTTTATTCACATATCAGCGGCAAATCTTGACTGACTATGACGACTAACGCACACTAACTAAGTGTCAACTTTTCCTGACACTTTATCATTGTGAAATTGAAGTCATAATTTAAGGAAGATGTCGTGCGTTTAGAAGTATTCTGTGAAGATCGATTGGGGCTAACGAGAGAGCTGCTTGATATTTTGGCCTCCCAAAACATTGATCTACGAGATATTGAAATTGAGAAAGCGGGCATTATTTACTTAAACTGTCCTGAAATCGAGTTTGAACAGTTTAGCCAATTAATGGCTCAGATCCGACGTATACCCGGTGTTACTGATGTTCGTAAAATTCAATTTATGCCCAGTGAACGAGAGCATACGGAACTAAGATCTCTTCTTAGTACTTTGCCAGATCCCGTTTTTTCGTTAAATTTAAACGGCAGTATAGACATGGTCAATAACGCGGCCATATCGTTACTTAATCGTGACAGTAACGATATTATCGGTGAACCATCGCACACCTTTCTTCCACAGTTAAATTTCTCTCATTGGCTTGAGAAAAAAACGTCGCGTCAGAAGCTGAGCGTCGTGATCAGTGGGTTAGATTATCAAATGGAAGTGATGCCCGTGTACATCACTGATGACAGTAATTCGTCGATCTTGGCAAGTGCAGTGGTGATTTTGAAGTCGATTTCAGAAGCAAAAGCGTTAGCTCCAGTTCTTCCCACTGAGTCTAACATTGGTTTTGAACATTACGTCGGTAATTCAACTAAGCATAAGCAGTTAATCAATCAAGCCAAAAAGTTATCCATGCTGGAGCAACCGTTACTGATTATTGGTGAGACGGGTACGGGCAAAGAGATGCTGGCACTGGCTTGTCATAATCGGTCACACCGTAGTGGTGAACCTTTTCTTGTAGTTAATTGTGCTTCAATGCCCGACGATGTAGTGGAAACCGAACTGTTTGGTTATGCCGCTGGAGCATTTAAAAACGGTGAAGAGGGTAAGCGGGGTATTTTTGAACAAGCAGATGGAGGCACTGTTTTTTTTGACGAAATTGGTGAGATGAGTCGCCACATGCAGATCAAAGTCCTTCGTTTTTTGCAAGATGGAAATTTTCGACGTGTAGGTGAAGAGCAAGAAGTGCACGTGGATGTACGTGTTATTGGTGCAAGTCAAAAGTATCTTGTTGATTTGATGCACAGAGGTGATTTTCGGGAAGACCTCTATTACAGAATGAATGTACTAACTTTAGATATTGTGCCTCTTAGAGAGAGAACTAGTGACATTCCGGTGCTTTTCGATCTGTTTATTGCCCAATTCTCACAAGAGCTAAAAACGCCAAAGCCCAAAGTATCACAAGCGGCTTTAGATAAATTGATGAAATATTTTTGGCCAGGTAATGTAAGGCAGTTGAAAAACACAGCATTGCGTGTAATGACTCAACTTGAAAGTAATTCTATTGAGGCTAAATTATTGGATCTTCCAAGAGCAGATATACCCGCCATTAGTAATGAATTGGATGTAAACGGCTCACTTGATGAGATTATGAAACGTTATGAAGCCGGGATATTAGAGAGTTTATACCAAGAGTACCCATCAACTAGAAAGCTTGCTAAGAGACTGGAGGTGTCTCATACCGCTATTGCGAATAAGTTACGCGAATATGGAATTTCCAAGCGCTAACAGGACATGAATGACAATGAGTGATACGAAAACCCTATATATAGATGATTTAATTATTCGAGCGGCAACTGTGGACGATGATAAACGTATTAGCCAATATTTCATCGATAACCGCCAACACCTAAAACCTTGGGAACCGAAAAGAGATGAGGCTTTCTTCACTGCTGATGGATGGGCTAAGAGACTTATTCAGCTCAGTGAGCTGCATAAGTATAACCTCGCCTACTATTTTGTGATTCAGATGATGGACAGTGATGAGGTTATTGGAACCATCAGTTACAGCAATATTGTGAAATTCCCATTCTACGCCTGCAGTGTGGGTTATTCCTTAGCAGAGGCAGCGCAGGGGAGAGGGGTTATGCGCAGGGCATTACAAAAGACCAATCAATGGCTGTTTGATCATCAAAATATGCACAGAATTATGGCGGCGTATATACCCACTAATAATCGAAGTGGCAATGTACTTTCTAGTTTGGGTTTTGAGAAAGAGGGATACGCCAAAAAATACCTGTTTATAGACAATAAGTGGCAAGATCATGTACTCACGTCCTTGACTAATATTAAGTGGGTCAATCCGAAGTAAATAAAACTAATCCAGTCATTAGTAAAACTAATCTATTGGTTTTTGTATACTATTTAAGGCCCTTGTTTCAATTGAGGTTGCTTATTTATAAACAATCAATGGGATTAGTTTTGTTAAATCATTTTAACAAGGTGATCTAGGTTGCACTATGATAACAAAGCATCGAAAATGAGGAATAAAACGCATAAAAATCGGCTTTAAATCACATAAATTTATCGTCAATTATTTACAATCTCTCCATCAAGATTGTTTAACGAAGAAGATTATTTTTATGACAATTATTACTAAACCACATCGCTGAGTTTCTACTTTTCTCGCCTGTACGGTTGAGCCAAGTTATATTGTCATTTCTTCAAATGATCGTGCTGAATGCTCATATTCAGCAGCACAAAGTAAACCTCTCAATTTAAATTCTTTACTTACAGATTTCGCCATTAATTTGAGCGTCATCGTCATGTCATTTTTTACTGTGTGGCCCCAACAGTTGTGCAAATGCGCGCAATCATTTTGTGGCGACATTTACTTTAATACTTTGTTATTTCAACTGTTTCAAAGAGATGGAAAATATTATGTCTGATCTGTATGACGTCATCATCATCGGTGCTGGAGCTGGCGGTATGTCAGCTGGTGTTTACGCTGCTCGCGGTAAAATGAAAACATTAATTCTTGAAGAGAAACGTAAAGTCGGTGGCCAAGCGGCAACCACAAACGAACTTGAGAACTACCCAGGGATCCTAGAAGCAACAGGTCCTGATTTAATGGAGCAATTCAGAGCACACTGTGAAAAGTTTGGTGTTGAGTTCATGAAGGGTGTTGTTGATAAAATTGAAGTTTCTGATGATGGATTTTTCAAAACTATAACAACGGCTAAAGGCGAAATCCTAAAAGCAAAAAGTGTCATCATCGGTACGGGTGCTGCGCCTAGAATACTCGGCATTCCTGGTGAAAGTGAGTTCCGTGGTCAAGGTGTCTCGTACTGTGCAACTTGTGATGCGGACTTCTATGAAGATTTAGATGTTGTTGTGGTTGGCAGTGGTAATACTGCAGTTGAAGAGTCTGTATTCTTAACTAAGTTTGTTAATAAAGTGACGATGATTGTCCTGCATGATGAAGGCATTTTAGATGCAGACAGAACCGCACAAGAACAAGCATTTAGTAACGATAAAATTAACTTTGTATGGAACTCAGTGGTTGATGAAATCAACGGTGATGACCTGGTTAATGGCGTAACACTTAAACATCTGAAAACAGGTGAAACAAGAGATATAGCTTGTGATGGCGTGTTCATGTTTGTTGGTACGGTGCCAAGAACAGATTTTGTTAAAGAGTTGATTGACTTAACTCCTGAAGGCTACGTCAAAGTAAACAGCAAAAAAGAGACCAGTATACCGGGTATTTTTGCAGTTGGTGATGTGACTGATACTGTCTTACGTCAAGTTATCACCGCTGCCAGTGATGGTGCTATTGCTGCAGTCGCCGCAGACCGCTACATAGAAGAAGAAGAGAACTGGTTAGAAAAAGTGTCACATTTCGATGGTACGGTGATGGTTGCATTCTGGACACCAACTAATGCAAAAAGTATTGAAACAATTAGCGCACTAGAAGCTCATTGCCGTAAGGGTGACGAGGTTCGTATCGTAACAATCGATACTTATAAAAGTCAGATTATTTCTAATCGCTTTAACGTTGAAGAGCTTCCTGTTGTTATTCGTTTTGAAGCGGGCAAAGAAGTAAGACGTGTTGCGGTTAATAACATGAATGATTTAGAAACACTCTTTTAAGGAGAAGGTTAAATGATTGAATTGACAAAAGATAATTTTGACGCAGAAGTGAACATCGACGGTGTTGTTATGGTCGATTACTGGAGCGAAAGCTGTGAGCGTTGCATTGAGTTAATGCCTGACGTGATCAAGTTATCTGAAGAGTATGGTGAGCAGATTAAGTTTTGCAAACTAAATATTAAAGGAAGTCGCCGCTTAGCTATGGCACAAAAAGTGATGGGACTTCCTTCTATCGTCTTCTACAAAAACGGAGAGAGATTAGAACACCTCTCTGGAGAAGAATTGGAAGTTGAAGACATCACTTCCACAATTAAAAACTATCTATAAACCCTTGGAGATGAAAATGTTCACAGACAAAAAAGTCGTGATCTTGGGAGATAGAGACGGAATACCAGGCCAAGCTATTGAAGCTTGCATGAAATCAGCTGGAATTCCTGTTCTCTTTTCGACCACAGAATGCTTCGTCTGAACCAGCGCAGGTGCTATGGACCTAGAAAACCAAAAGCGAATCAAATCACTAGCTGAAGAGCACGGACCACAAAACGTGGTTGTTGTTCTTGGCGGCGCAGAAGCTGAAGCTTCTGGCCTAGCTTGTGAAACCGTTACAAGCGGTGATCCAACTTTTGCAGGTCCACTAGCAGGAGTCCAGTTAGGACTTTCTTGTTATCATATGGTTGAGCCGGAAATAAAAAGTCTTGTTGATCCAGACGTCTATGACGAACAGATTGGCATGATGGAAATGGTATTAGAAGTAGACGAAATTGTTGAAGAGGTAAGTTCTTACCGTAAGCAATTTGGTAAATACCTTTAATATCATAACACAATAATAAACGGGTCCGGAAACCCCCCGGACTCGTCTTTTGATTGTTAGGAGCATCAAATGGGATATGCAGTAATAAACCGCATCAGCTATATTCTGGCTCATACACCAGATATATTGATTCAA
The DNA here is from genome assembly GCA_016764915.1 of Aliivibrio sp. Taxonomy (GTDB): domain Bacteria; phylum Pseudomonadota; class Gammaproteobacteria; order Enterobacterales; family Vibrionaceae; genus Aliivibrio_A. The sequence goes on from JAESQY010000153.1 coordinate 134,749, forward strand.
CATGGCGCAGTTCAAGTTGCGACACGTAAGTTAAATCCACAAGACTCTTATCTACAAAATATAACTGACTCTTTACGTCCATTCGAAGAAGTCGTTTCTTACCCTGCGAATCAGTGCTACATCGGTAATATCACTCCTGAAGAGTTAGATAACATCGAATTACCTTGGTACAAACGTACAGAAAAAGCAGATCGTTTAGGTAAGTTTGGTGATATTTTATGCCAAGAAGAGTTTTATGCATTATTGCAACACGTTGATGTTTTCCAGTTAGTTTCACTGACTCCTGAGTTTGTTGAAGCCTTTCAAGGAACAACAGATGATCACCCAGTATTGGGTAAGATGAATTTATTAAAAGAAGCATTTACTGAGACTGCACAAGTAATGCAGGCTCAAATTGATAAGCACCAAGCTGAGCCACTGATGTTAAACGGTGAGCTAGTAGGTTGCGTAAAACAAGCACATGATGAAGATGAAAATCTTTCTGGCCACATCATATTAGAAAACTTATGTGCAAAAGCATCTGGTGCCATTGCAGTATTGAATTTAGAACTGCAAGGTGTTGATCTTAACTCAATCGATTATATTATTGAGTGTTCAGAAGAAGCTTGTGGTGATGTAAACCAACGTGGTGGCGGTAATTTTGCAAAAGCGATTGGTGAAATAGCTGGATGTAATAATGCAACAGGATCTGACCTCCGTGGATTCTGTGCAGCGCCTGCTCACGCATTTACAACGGCTGCTGCATTAGTTAAAGCTGGCGTATTTAAAAATGTGTTAGTGGTTGCTGGCGGCGCAGTTGCAAAACTTGGCATGAATGGTAAAGACCATGTAGCTAAAGAAGTACCGATACTTGAAGATGTACTTGCAGGCTTCGCATGTTTAGTCAGCGAAAATGATGGCATTAACCCTATTATTAATACCGACATTATTGGCCGTCACACTATCGGTACGGGCTCTTCGCCACAAGCGGTAATAACCAGCTTAATTCATAAACCATTGGTTGATAACGGTCGTAATATGACTCAAATCGACAAATACTCGGTTGAAATGCACAACGCTGAAATTACTAAACCAGCCGGTGCAGGTAATGTTCCTGAGTCCAACTATAAAATGATAGCGGCACTTGCTGTTAAAGAAGGGTTGATTGAACGTAAAGATCTGCCTGCATTTGTTGCTAAACACGGCATGGTTGGCTGGGCTCCTACTCAAGGACATATCCCATCAGGTGTTCCGTTTATTGGTTTTGGCCGTGATATGATTTTAAGCGGTGAAATTAATAACTTTATGGCAGTAGGTAAAGGTAGTCTGTTCCTAGGCCGCATGACCAACTTGTTTGATGGTTTAAGTTTTGTTGTTGAGAAAAACCCTGGATTAGAAACTAACAGTGGCTTCAATGAAGATCGTGCTAAGCAGTTGATCGCTCAAGCGATGAAAAATGTAGCTGAAACGATGTTGGAACTTGACGAATCTGAGTCAAAGTAATCAGGAGAGCGATATGGAAAACATTAATAAACAGCTTTCCAAAGCCTTCAATGATATGGCAGATGGCATGCTAAGTGGTCAATTCGGCGGTAAAACTCGAATTGGTCTGACTCTGACAGGAAGTGAGCTTGGTCCTGAAGAGTTGCACCGTGCTGCGCAGTTAGTTGTTGCTCAATACAGTGATATCGAACCCGTATTGATTGGCCAGCAGATGGAGACTGATTTTGAACTGCACCAAGCAGACGATCTGCTTCAGAGCCATGAAGTTATGGAACGCCTATTAGCTGAAGGTGACATCCAAGGTTGTGTGACACTACATTACACATTCCCATTTGGTATCAGTACGTTTGGTAAGGTAAGTACCCCTGCTACTGGACGCGATATGATCATCGCATCGACAACAGGCACTACCGATACTAACCGCATTGCAGCGATGGTTAAAAATGCCATCAATGGTATTGCCTTAGCGAAAGCAACTGGTATTGCTGAGCCAACGGTTGGTATCTTGAATATTGATGGTGCCTCTCAAGTAGAGCGTCACCTTAGAAAACTTCAAGATCAAGGTTATGGCATTCGTTTTACTGAGTCTTCACGCGCCGATGGTGGCGTGACGATGCGTGGTAATGACCTGCTAAAAGGCACTCCTGATGTCATGGTAACTGACAGTCTAACGGGTAACATAATGATGAAAATTTTCTCATCATTTACCACTGGCGGTAGCTACGAAGCATTTGGCTATGGCTACGGCCCCGGTCTGGGTGAAGGTAGTGACAAACTGATCACTATCATCTCTAGAGCGTCGGGTGCACCCGTTATCGCAGGGGCTATGCGTCTATGTGCTGATGCAGCTAAAGGTCGAGTATTAGACATCTGTAGTGATGAAATAAAGCAGGCGAACAAAGCGGGACTTGATCAGATACTGACTGGTTTGAAAAAACCAAAAACAGCGGCTGAAGAGAAACCTACAGTGACTGCTCCTCCAGTAAAGATCACCGATACAGATATTAGCGGCATTGATATTCTTGAAATCGAAGATGCATGTCAATCTTTATGGGCTGCTGGAATCTATGCAAGTACAGGCATGGGTTGTACTGGAGCCATTATCTTGATTGCAAATGAAGATAAAGAAAAAGCAACGGCGCATCTGAAAACAGCTGAATATCTGTAAGTTAGCTATGTAATAAGGGGGACGGGAACACTCCCGTCCATTTTCAAACAATAGGAGTCGAAGATGAGCGATAAAGTGCGTTTAACGCAAATGACTAAAAAAGCAGGCTGAGCCGCTAAAATTGGCCCTAAAGCCATGGCGCAAGTTTTGCGCACAATAACCCCTCTATTCCCTGAATCTGACTATCCAAACCTAATGGTCGGTTTAGCAGGTAGTGATGACGCCGCGGTCTATAAAGTGACCGAAGATGTAGCGGTGATTCAGACCTTGGACTTCTTTACTCCAATTGTTGATGACCCATACGATTTTGGTGCGATTGCAGCCGCCAACGCTCTTAGTGATGTTTATGCTATGGGTGGTCAAGCCACACTAGCCATGAATATCTTCTGTGTCCCACCCGATTTACCACAAGAGATTGTGCAACAAATATTAAAAGGTGGCGCGGATAAAGTAAGAGAAGCGGGCGCTGTATTGGTTGGCGGACATACCGTTGAAGATACTGAGCCGAAATTTGGACTCTCTGTGATGGGGATCATTCACCCATCGAAAGTACAAACCAAAGCCAATGTTGAAGTCGGTGACGTTCTAGTCCTAACCAAACCAATTGGGACAGGTATTATCTCAACCGCTGCTAAAAGAAACAAAGCGGCTGAGTCTCATATTGAAGCATCAACACAAAGTATGAAAATGCTAAATAGCGCCGCTGCAAAAATCTTTGCTAACCACCCCATCAAAGCGTGTACCGATATTACTGGGTATGCATTGATAGGGCATGGCGTGGAGATGGCAGAGAAAAGTGGTGTTTGTCTGCACTTTAATGCTGAAAAAGTCCCTTTTTTAGACGGTGCAGAAGAGTATGCCGCACAGAATCTGTTTCCTGGTGGCGCAAAGCGTAACTTGGAAGCATATGAAGATCAGCTTGTCTTTGCAGATAAGCTCGCAGATTCATGGCAGTTAAAATTATGCTGCCCTGAAACATCGGGTGGGTTATTGGCCGCAGTGCCACCGGCACACTTAGATGAAATACTAAAAGAATTTTCTGAACTTGGAGAGCAATGTTGGATTGTTGGTCATGCCGAGGAAGGAGAGGGGATCAGGATTTCCTGATTAATTGGAAATTAATGTTCAATACCATCCACAGTGGTTAAATTGGAGATATCCATGAAACTTGAAGTTGGCAACATTCACATTAAAGATCTAGCTTTTGGGCAGACAAGTGAATTGCTTGGAAATAAAATGGTTATTAATCAAGAAGAGCTCAAAGCATTTCTTCTTGAAATAGACCATCGTATAGAAAGCTTAACATTTGATATCGCACAACCTGGTGATAGTACGCGTATTATGCCAGTAAAAGATGTCATTGAACCACGGGTGAAAGTTGAAGGTGAAGGTGTTATCTTCCCTGGACGTCACTTAGGTCAAGAAGCAATGGTTGGCGAAGGACGTACACACGTACTTAAAGGTATGTCTGTTATTACTACTGGTAAAATCGTTGGCTTCCAAGAAGGCATCGTTGATATGAGTGGAGCTGGTGCAGAATATACGCCTTATTCTGTGTTGCATAACTTGGTCATCACATGTGAAGTCAAGGACTCGTGCAATCAATACGATCATGAATTCGTTACTCGTATGGTTGGTCACGAAGCAGCTTGTTGGATTGGTAACCTTTCAAAAGATGCGACACCTGATGAAATCCAAACCTACGAAACTAAGCCAATATTAGAGCAAGCCGCGCAATACCCTAACTTACCTAAAGTAGGTTACGTGTATATGCTGCAAAGCCAAGGCCTTCTGCATGACACATACTACTATGGTGTTGATGTTAAAGGTATCTTGCCAACGTTGATGTACCCGACCGAAGCACTTGATGGTGCAATTATCAGTGGTAACTGTGTGTCAGCTTGTGATAAGAACACTTCTTATATTCATCAGAACAGCCCTGTGATTCATGATCTTTATGAGCATCATGGAAGCAAGTACAATTTCATGGGTGTTATTGTTACCAATGAAAATGTCACGTTGAAAGACAAAGAGCGTTCATCTAGCTTTGTTGCAAAACTTGCCACTCAAATGGGTTGGGATGCAGCCATCGTTAGTGAAGAAGGATTTGGTAACCCAGATGCTGATTTAATGATGAACAGTCGCAAATTGACAGAAGCAGGTCTTAAAGTTGTATTGATGACAGATGAATATGCAGGGCAAGGTGGTGAAAGCCAATCTTTAGCTGATGCACACCCATCTGCGGACTCTGTTGTAACAAATGGTAACGCAAACCAACTAATCACATTGCCTGCAATGCAAAAGGTTATTGGACATCAAGTTTACGCTGATAACATTGCTGGCGGATTTGATGGAAGCTTACATTCAGATGGTTCTATCACTGTTGAGCTACAAGCAATTCTTGGCGCAACGTGTGAGTTAGGATTCCATAACTTAACAACGAAGCTAGGTTAAGGTTGAGGCAGCTATGACAATTAAAGTTGTACATTATATAAACCAATTTTTCGGCCAGAAAGGCGGCGAAGAGATGGCACACATTCCTATGGAGCTGGTTGAAGGCCCTATCGGTGTTGGTGCTCAACTAAATGCTTCTATGGGAGAAAAAGGCGAGGTTACTCATACCATTATTTGTGGTGACTCCTATTTCAACGAAAATGAAGAAACTAGCTGTGATGGAATTCGTGAGATTCTAACCAAACTGCAGCCAGATCTTGTTGTTGCAGGTCCTGCGTTTAACGCTGGCCGTTACGGCATGGCTTGTGGTCTAGTGGGCAAAGTTGCATCAGAAATGGGTATTACTACAATTTCTGGTATGTACGTTGAAAACCCAGGTTACGAACTGTTCCGTAACTACTCTTACATGGTTGAAACTACCAACAGTGCCGCGGGTATGCGTAAAGCAGCACCAGCTATCTCAAAGTTGATCAATCGATTCATTGAGACTGACGGAAACTTAGGTTACCCAGAAGAAGAAGGTTACATGGCGCGTGGGCTTCGTATTAATACGTTTGCTGACAAGCGCGGCTCAGCGCGAGCTGTTGACCTATTGATTTCTAAGCTTGATGGTGTAGTGAAAACTGAATACCCAATGCCGTTTTTTGACCGTGTTGAACCATTTAAAGCAATTTTAGATCCAACAACAGCAACGTTTGCATTGGTGACTTCTGGTGGTGTTGTTCCTAAGGGCAACCCTGATAGAATTGAATCATCAAGTGCTTCTAAATTCGGTACTTACAGCATTGAAGGCATTGATACGCTGACCGAAGAGAGTCATGAAACTGCTCACGGTGGATATGATCCAGTTGCGTGTAATAAAAACCCTAACCGAGTACTTCCAGTTGACGTTTTACGTGATATGGAACGCGAAGGTAAAATTGGGAAATTACATAATACGTTTTATACCACAACCGGTAATGGTACTTCTGTTGCAAACTCTAAAGCATATGGTGCAGAGATTGCTATGGAACTTGTTAAAGCAGGGGTTACCGCTGCAATTTTCACTTCCACTTGAGGCACTTGTACCCGTTGCGGCGCAACGATGCTAAAAGAAATTGAAAAAGTTATGCCAGTTGTTCACATTGCAACTGTAGTTCCGATCTCTAAAACGGTAGGTGCAAACCGTATCGTACCAGCGATTGCTATTCCTTATCCTCTTGGTGATATTACTGCTACACCAGAAGAAGAGAAATATGGTCGTCGTCAAATAGTTGAAAAAGCGATTGTTGCTTTAACTACTGACATTACAGATCAGACTGTATTCTAAGAATGCATACGTAGTAAGTTACTTACTATCATAAAAAAGGCGCTGTATCGATAAGATACAGCGCCTTTTTATTTTGAAAATAATCACACAATATAGAGAGACTTGACCGCCGAGTTCATTAACTCTTTATCGATCACTTGATAGTCAGTCAGAGATTGTTCGGTTAAAACTGGCACTGTTACCCCTTTGAGCTGATGTTGGTACATCTGAGTTGCTGATTCAATCATCTCCAATGCAGACATATCGAGCTCAGTGTGATTACAATCGAGTAATACAGAACGAAATGGCGTTTCCCAAGGTTTGATACTGCCTGCTAATGGGTGTGTTACTAACTTAGCGCCTTGATGAATTAAATCTCGGCACTTGGCGATAACTTTGATGCAGTCTTCCTCTTCAACGATGTCAAAAGGTTGATCTGAATTAAGCAGAAGCGGATTATTGGTGACTAGGGTGATTTTATTATTCATCATCATATTTCATCATATTGATTACTAAAATTAAACAGAATACCTCTGCTCAGAAGGGGTGTAGATTGCTATAAACGCACAAATCAACTTGATGGTTAATTATGCTGACTAATTTATTAAATTTAGAATAAACATCTGATAATGGAAGATCTCACTTTACAGTGTAAATATTAAATTACCGTCCATTTATAAATAACAAGATCCTCAATAAGAAGCTGTCATATATTGATTATCGCAGAAAAAACAAGTCATGAAGAAATAAAAAAACGCATTGTTATAGCTAGATCAACTTTAAATGCTATTAGTTTTTTATTTTGTAGAACTGCTCACATATGGCATATGAAACTGTTGATGATGGGGCTGTATTTCAGTATATTTTGCCTTGTAAAGAGGAAGTGGATGAGATCTGGTGGTCTCGACGGTCTTCAAAACCGATGTGGGCTTTATTAGCCTTGGCAGGTTCGATTCCTGCTCCTTCCGCCAAATTCAAGCTTTATGAATATGAGAGTGATCTGTTCTCGTTTTGCCTGAACGTCTCTTTCAATTATTTGTAATGCCTCTCTACTATTGTCGATTGGGGCTAAGAAATGTCTACTAAAGATGCCACTAGAATTCCGCAGATTGAAAAAATTCTGCAACACTCATTTCTTGCTCCTTATATCGATCGGCTTAGCCGACCCCTTGTCACCTCAATCGTTCGTGAAAATGTTGCTGAATATAAGAAAAGTTGCCTAGAGAATGGCGGCTTTTCTACGTTTGATTGCAATAAACTCTACGCTTTGATTGAAACACGTTGTAAAAAAGTTGAACGTCAGCGCTTAAAGCGGGTGATCAATGCCACTGGTGTTGTTGTTCATACCAATTTAGGACGTTCACCGATTGATGCTGATTTATGGCAATCAGTCACTGAGCTTAATACCAGCTATTGTAATCTAGAGCTTGACCTTCAAACCGGGAAACGTGGTAAACGCAAAGGTTTGGTACCACAGCTGATGAACAAATTAGTGACTGGTGAAGACACGCTTGTGGTTAATAATAACGCCTCTTCTATTTATCTTATGTTGCACGAGTTAGCTAAAGGTAAAGAGGTGATTGTTTCACGAGGTGAGCAAGTTCAAATAGGCGGCGGTTTTAGAATCCCTGATATTCTGGCTCAATCTGGTGCAAAGCTGGTTGAAGTTGGCGCAACCAATATCACCACACTTGATGATTATCTTGATGCTGTGACTGAAAATACGTCCATGGTGTTGGTGGTACACACGTCAAATTACAAAATTCGAGGTTTTACTCACTCCCCTGATTTAGCCGATTTGGCCAAACATCTACCTGAGCATGTTATTTTAGCTGTCGATCAAGGTTCAGGCGTTTCTAGTGAGCCGTTTGTGGAAGAGATCAGCGTAAATAAATATCTGAAATCGGGTGCGGATATTGTTTGTTTTTCTGGTGATAAAATCATTGGAGGTCCACAGGCTGGATTCATTACTGGCAAACAGTCATTGATTCATCGGATGGAAAAGAACCCGATGATGAGAGCATTTAGACCGGGTCGAATCGTTTACTCACTTATCGAAGAACTGTTGGTTCGTAAACTCAATAGAGACAAAACAGGCAGTGGGGTTGCTGAGAGGCGCTATTTACGCTCGAAAGTGACATTGAAGAAAATGGCAGAACAGTTGGTTGCCATCTACCCTGAGAAACTGTCCGTGCAACAGAGTGATATGACCATTGGTGGAGGCTCTCTACCGGATGAAAGTTATCCCTCTTGGTCGGTTAAAATTCAGTTGGACAAATCCCCTGAGCGCATTCTCACCTTAATTCGTAATTGGCCCATCCCCGTTATTGGCGTTGTGAGTCAAGATGCTGTGTTTTTGAACATGGCCACCCTATCAGAAGACGACTTAAATTATATTGCTATACAGCTACAGGAGTTGTTTACACCATGCATTTTGTAATTGGTACAGCTGGACATGTGGACCACGGTAAAAGTGCTTTAATCAAAGTTCTTACTGGTATTGAGACGGCACATCTTCCTGCAGAAAAGCAGCGTGGCATGACCATTGAACTTGGTTTTGCTCATTTTAAAGATAACCAAGAGAATACCATCGGTGTCATTGATGTTCCTGGGCATGAACGCTTTATTCGAAATATGGTCGCCGGGGTCTGGAGTCTAGACATGGTGCTGTTTGTGGTCGCCGCAGATGAAGGTTGGATGCCAATGTCAACGGATCACTTGCGTGTCATTCACTCTATGGGCATAAAACAAGTACTTTTAGTTATCACCAAAAGTGATTTAGTAGATAATGAAACGTTGGAACTTGTTGAAGAAGAAGCACTCGAAAACTTCATGGATATTGCGGGGATTTTACCTGACAGTATGACGGTTTCAGCCCATTCGAATACCAATATCGATAAATTGAAGAGTAAAATCAGTCAACAATTAAAACAAGTTGAACGGATCGATAATGCAGATGGCGCACATCTCTATATAGATCGCGTATTTACGGTTAATGGTATTGGTACAACGGTGACCGGCAGTTTAGTAGGCGGCAGTTTTAGTGTTGGTCAGACGCTGATAGTACAGCCGACTGGACAGCAGGTAAAAATCAAAAGTTTGCAGTCTTATCATCAAAGTATTGAGCGTGCGGAACCCGTTTCACGCGTCGCTGTTTGTCTAAAGGGAATAAAACGCAAAGAAGTGGAGAAAGGTTTTAGCTTAGTTGCTGAAAAAGAGAAGGGTGTTGTTGCTAATGAATTCATTGTGCGACTGGACGAATGGCCTGAAAAATCACAATGCAAAAATAACAGCGAAATTGAAGTCGCACTCGGCACTTTTAATACGTTAGCGGTTATCTATTTCTTTAAAGACACAAAACTGGCTCGTATCCGCCTGAAAGAGAAGGTGAGCTGTGCATGGAATCAACGCATATTGCTTATTCAGCATGGTGGCAGCAAGATTGTTAATAGCGGCAGTATCATGTGGACAGGGGCCGTTCCTAGACACTTGCGTGCAAAATTGGCTCTATTATTAGACAGTGCACCGGATCAACTCGGCTGGAATGATTATGTTCGTTTGAACCTAGAGTTATATGGTTACGCACAGCTCAGAGATGACAGTGGGGAGCTAGACGGTGACTTCATCCGTTGTGGTAATTGGTTATTTTTACCAAGTAGTTACGAAGAATTCCAAGCCAAAATCCTAGCGATGATGGAGGGCGAATTGATGTCCTTCACTTGCATAGAATTGAGCAGCAAACTGAATTTGGAAGCTCAGGCTTTAGAGCAGATCCTCAGTGAATTAGTCAGTAAAGGGAAATTACGTCTTGATGAGTTGCTATACACTTTAGGAAACGGACGTTCAGAAGATGCATTATCTCCGAGTGGAAAGAAATTGCTGCATATCATCCGTACGGGTGAAAAAAATGGATTTGAAGCCGACAGGCAGGCAATTTCAGGTGCTCAAAAGGATTTGAGAGTATTAGTCAGACAAGACTTTATCGTTCCGCTTGAAGGAAAAATATACTATGACAGTGAGGTTTACTCACGCTTAGTCAGTGACATCATGTTTCAGCATGAAAAACACCAGAGGTTTTCAATCGCAGAAGCGAAAGAGCGTACCGGCCTATCAAGAAAATTCATGATTCCATTATTAAATAAGATGGAAAAAGATGGCTGGATTAAACGGCATGAGAACGACCGAGAGGTTGTAAGAGAATTGGTTCATTAACACAGTTCCATAACGGAATATAATCGTAAGATAACGGTGTATTCATATAACTTATTTCACCATTACTTTTTGTACGAGCATTCATGTAGAATGCTCGCCTGTAGTTGATCGGTGAATTCACAACTCTAATTGAGATATAAGAAATGAAATATATTAAAATTGTTGGCTTGGTTGCGTTAAGTTCTATCTCTGGTGCAGCGTTTGCTGATACGTTCACGTTCACTGCGATTCCAGATGCAGATGAAAGTAAATTAAGAACGCGATTTGAAAAAGTTGCCGTTTATTTAGAGGAGAAACTGGGCGTAGATGTGAAATATGTTCCGGTTAAATCTTACTCTGCTGCAGTAACGGCATTTAGAAATGATCAGGTTCAATTGGCTTGGTTCGGTGGCTTATCCGGTGTGCAAGCTCGTCGTCTTGTTCCAAATTCTGAAGCAATAGCTCAAGGATACGAAGACCAATTTTTTAAAACCTATCTAATTGCACACAGTTCAACAAAGTTATCATCAAGTAAGACGTTCCCAGATATGAAAGGGTATACGTTCACGTATGGCTCAAAAGGCTCAACTTCTGGTCGTTTGATGCCACAGTACTATATTGAACAAAACAGTAAACAGAAGTCTAGTGATCTTTTCTCTCGTGTTGGTTTCTCCGGCGATCACAGTCGCACTATTGCCCAAGTTCAAGCGGGCGCTTATCAAATTGGAGCCGTTAATTTTAAAGTCTGGGATAAGGCATTAAAAGAGGGTGAAATTGATACGAAAAAAGTGAGTGTTATATGGGAAACTCCCACTTATCCGGACTATCAGTGGACCGTTCGTGATGGTGTAAACAGCAAGTTTGGCCCTGAGTTCAAAGCGAAATTAACAAAAGTTCTGCTTGAAATGAAAGACCCTGATTTGCTAGAAGCTTTCCCACGTAAATCGTTTGTACCTGCAACTAATGCAGACTACCAACCGATTGAGAAAGTGGCTAAAGCGATCGGGCTGATTGAGTAATCTATGCTCAGTTTTGAGAATTTAACTCTCAAATACAAAGATATGCTGGCGATTCGTCAGCTATCTTTAACCATTGAAAAAGGTGAGAGAGTAGCCATCATTGGCGGTTCGGGTGCGGGTAAGACGACTCTGTTAACTCACATCTACCAACAGCTGAAAGGTGAGGCCGCTTACTGTTCGCAAAAGCAGGGATTGGTTGATTCACTTAGCGCTTATCATAATATCTATATGGGGGCTCTTAATCGGCACCATTGGATCTATAACATTACTAATTTACTGCTGCCATTTAAGCAACCGCTTGCTGAGGTGCAGTCGCTTTGTGATGAGTTAGAGTTGGATTTTCCTATCTCTAAATCACTCAATGCACTTTCTGGTGGGCAGCGACAGCGAGTCGCATTAGCCAGAGCGTTGTATCAACACAAACCCATTTTTATTGGCGATGAGCCTTTCTCTGCTGTTGACCCCTTAATGGCAAGAAGATTGATTGAACTGGTCTTTTCTCGTCACGAAAGCGTGGTGATGATTCTGCATGATAAAGAACTCGCTTTAGCACATTTTGACCGAGTTATCGGCTTACGTGATGGTGAGCTTTGTCTTGATATTGGCAAAGATAAAATCACTAATGACATTGTGGATGACTTTTATCTTGAGACACAGCTCAAGGTCGCAAGCAATGGCTAGTAGATTTCCTTTTTTTGGTTATTGGCAAAAAACAACGGTGGTTCTATGGTGTCTTGCCATCTTCTGCTTTGTTATTGCTGATACTGAAATAATTGCTCTTGATCCATGGAGTGAGTTACACAAACTCGGCATGGGTTTTGTTAGTCCCGACTTTTTTGCCACCGAGTATTTACTTGAAGCACTTTGGCAAACCGTCAGTTTTGCGCTTCTTGGCGTGGTATTAGGTTTGGCTCTTGGTGGGCCGCTAGCGCTGATCTACGGCAGCCGCTGGATCTCAGTCGGTTGCTCTGTGGTTCGATCGATCCATGAACTGTTTTGGGCACTGTTGTTTCTGCAAGTATTCGGGCTATCACCTTTGACAGGAATTTTAGCCATAGCACTGCCTTATGGCGCAACTTTTGCGCGAGTATTTCATGATATCTTACTGCAAGCTCCCCGTTCAACAGAGGAGACGCTTCCTGTTGGCAGTGATCGAGTCAGCCGTTACTTTTATGGACGCATTAGCCATGTATTGCCCACGATGGTCGCATATGTACGTTACCGTTTTGAATGTTCGTTAAGAAGCAGTGCGGTGTTGGGTTTTATAGGAATGCCAACCATAGGTTTTTATTTAGAGACGGCCTTTAGACAAGGAAATTATTCTGAAGGGGCAGCACTACTGATTATTTTCATCATTTTGATTGGTACTATCTCGCTATGGTGTCGAGCCAAATTGATTATTTTTTATCTTATAGCCGCGCTTTATTGGTTGCCGACTATTCCCGACATTAATGGCTCACTCTTGTGGCGTTTTGTTTCGCAAGATGTGCTGCCGCCTGCGTTGCAAGGGCTTAATCGTGGACACAGTTTTGATTGGGAGATGTTGAGTCGATTAATGAGTTGGGCTTCAAGAATCCTGTCAGAACAAGCTATTCCTGGCGGTATCGCGACACTGGTTTTGGCCATATCCGCAGCCATGATGGCACATTTTTTAGCCGTACTTTTTACCAGCTTATCGTCGAACATGCTAATGGGTAACATAATATCAGCCATCATGAAAATGCTGCTGGTGATATTCAGATCGGTTCCTGAATATATTTATGCTTTTATTTTTATGATGTTGCTTGGTCCTTCAATGTTACCTGCGATGCTAGCTCTAGCCATTCATAATGGAGCATTGATTGCATTTCTATCAACTCGGCAACTAGCATCCATTGAGGTCTCTGACCACTACAATAAGAAAATAGATGGCTACTGTTACGATGTTTTACCAAGAATATACCCTAATATGATGGGACTGTTGTTTTATCGGTTTGAAGTGATCCTAAGGGAGACCGCCATTTTTGGCATGTTGGGGGTAGCAACGTTGGGTTTTTACATTGATAGTGGTTTTGCTGAGATACATTACAGCACTGCCCTATTGCTGATGGGGTGCACAGCTCTATTGAATATCGCTGTGGATATCATCAGCCGCAGATTGTTAAATAACCACTCAGCGTCGATCAGTTGTATACAGTAGTTATGTCTGAGCAAACGGGAACAGATTACTGTTTCCAATGAGTACTCTTGCAATCCTAAGTACTATTTAGCTGCTGCTCTTTTTTGTGATTGAGTGATTAGTAGGTAGCTAGTAGCGGCATAGATAAATACCAAGCCCCAAAGTTGTATACAGAGAGAAACGACTTGATCAAAGCTTGCCCCCATTTGGTTTATTCGTAGTAATCCATTAATGGCGGGGGTGGCAGGAATGAAATTAGCAATAACGTTAATGAGGGTCGGAATTGATGATGTCGGCCAGATAAAACCGATCGAAAAAATCAGTGGTAGCGACATAACAATACCAATCACAGTCGCCAGCTCAGGCCTTGGAATTAATTGGCCGATGGTCATGCCAAAAAAAATCACTGAGAGTAAAAGTGGGATGATAAACATTAAGACTTCAGCCATATCTGCCAATTGGTTTATTTGATAATAGGAGAAACTAAAGCCAAAATAGAACATGGTGAGTAGTAGGTAAATAGCCATCAAAATAGAGGCTCTGCTTAACATTAATTTCAATGGTGAGGCCGTTAACCAATAACCTTCGATGCCTTTACGCTGCGCTTGGTTTTGTTCACCACCCAGCATTGCGGTAGCAATCAGCAGGGTTTGATGAAGGATGAATACAAAAACAGCGGGTACCACGTAATGTATATAACCCATGGTTGGATTAAAAACGGGCACCATATTGAGTTTAAAGGGTGTAAATTGCTTTGAGGCTAGGTTAATTGGCTCTCCAGACATCAACATGCGCGATACTTTGGCCTGTGCGCCTAAAGTACCACTTGCTTTAGCTACGCCTTCTACAATGGTACCGTAAACGAGGAAATAGGCCGCGTCTCCTCCATAGGCAATGGTGGGAGTTTGGCTTAGTAGTAAATCTCGGTAAAAATGCGGAGGTATCACTACGATGCCATGAACCTTATTATCGATAACAAGCTGTTTTCCAGCGGCAATAGAGTAACGATGCTCAGTAATCGTTACTTGAGGAGTCGCTTCGATCATGCGTTCAATTTGGCGGCTGAGTTGGCTGTCATCTAAATTGACCATGACAATCTCTTGTTGTCGTGGCAACTGGTTGCTGTACGGAAGAGGATAGAGAAATGAATACAGTAATACACCGCCAAAAACGGTTAATAACAGTGGCTTGTGGCTGAAAATCGCCTTCAATTCATAGCGCAATAATGTTAGCCAGCTCATTTTTTATCCTTTTGCGTTGTCACGGTTGCGCAGAGGCGGGTC
Organism: Aliivibrio sp.; assembly: GCA_016764915.1. Lineage (GTDB taxonomy): Bacteria > Pseudomonadota > Gammaproteobacteria > Enterobacterales > Vibrionaceae > Aliivibrio_A. The sequence goes on from JAESQY010000153.1 coordinate 149,792, forward strand.
ATTTTATATGTAACCACTAACATCACTGCTAAAAAACAGAACAATGACAAGAGTGAAGGCATCGCTGTAATTAAAGAAGCACCATAATTAACCTGTTGTACCTGCACTTCGATATAGTGACTTACTGGCAGTAGGCTGCGCCAAAAACGGGCCAGAATTGGCATATCACTGACTGGGAAAGTGATGCCCATAAATGCAAAGGCAGGTGCGGTGAATGCGGCGGCTAAGCTCATGGCTCTTGTTGTATCAAACGGTACAAAATAGAGCAAACAAGCCACTGACTGACAAGCCAAAACCATCAAAAGTTGTGATAATAGAAGAATGATCCAACTGCCGTGCATTGGCCAAGAAAAATAGCCATAAAGTAACCACAACATCAATGCACCATGTAACCAAAAGATCAGAGTATAAGGCATTAACTTGAGTAATAAGTTTTGCAAAGGAGCATTGGCAAGCCACGACACAATACCAGCTCGTCGGCTCTCGATTGCAATGGCTAAAATAGTGGTTACAACAATGAGCACTTGCCATAACGCAGGCAGTGTTGCTGATACTAAGAACTGGCCGTAATGGCTGTTGCTGTTAAACAGTGGCGTTATTTGATTTTTTATCGGAACGGATAATCCTAACGCCAGTGAGGGGGTTGGATTACCTGATGCCATGTTTTTTAACGTATCGACAGTCGCTGCTAATGTACCTTGAGACTGCTGAATTGCAGAGTTGATTAACTTGCCAATCAACACAAATTGGGTATTATAAAAAACCGTCACCGTAGGCGAATGGCCAAGCAATGTCTCTTTTTCAAAATTGGCCGGGATCACAGCAAGGGCGTAGATATTACCACTGCGTAACTCTTGGCTTCCAGTGTCTACCGAGTAAGGCTGGTTGTTGACAGAAAGAGTTGGGCTGGAGTCGTAGTAGCGAATTAAGTTTCTCGACAGGCGTGAGTGGTCAAGATCGACCACTGATATAGGCAGATCTCTGGCGATACCGCTAGAGAAAATAGCGGTCATAACCACCCCAAGAATCACCGGAAGCCAAAGCATCAAGGCCCTTAACCAAGGATCAGTGATCATGAGTTTGAACTCATTTTTAATTCGACTGAGAGCTCGCATTATCGGTTACTGCTTTGGTAATTCAATCAAAACACTCATACCAACTCGTAAGTTAGCGATGCGCTGTACGGGACGAGCTTCAACCTCAAAGGTTCTCATATCAAAACCTTGAGCGGTATCTGTGGCTCTCCACGTTGCAAAGTCCCCCATAACGGAAACATGCGTTACAGAGAATTCTAAGCTGTCATTGCCAATGGCAGGGATAACAGCAGTGAATACCGAACCTTGAGTAAATTGGTTTAATCTGTCTTCTCGTATGTGAAAAACAGCCCATGCATCTTGCATATCAACGATACTGACGACAGGAAATCCTTGAGGAGCTAACTCACCATCTTGAAGTAAAATTTGAGTGACTTCACCACTGTTCCAGCTTTCAATTTTGGTATCGGCGGCATAAGCTTCTACTTCGGCCACAGCACCGGCGGCCATTTTAACTTTTTCCCTTGCTGCACGTTTTGTTTCATCTCGTGCTCCCTCTTTAGCCATGTTGTACATCTGATAGGCTGCATTTTCGGTGTATTTAGACGCTTGCCACTGGGTATAGGCTTCATCCTTTTTCTGTTCTGCCACCACACCTTCTTGATAGAGATTTTCAATGCGCTTGAAGGTTTTTTGGTGCAGTGAACTGGCCGCCTTTGCTTTTTTCCACTGATCCAGAGAGGCTTGAATCTCTTGTTTTCTTGCGCCAGCTTGTGCTTGTTGAGCCATTGCGCCTGCCGCTTGTTCACCTGCTCTTGCTTGTAATAATTTGGCGTCCAGTTCTGGGCTGAGTATGCTAAAGATCAGATCGCCTTTATCAACGTGATCCCCTTTCTTGACCAGGACTTGATTGATTCTTCCCGCTACTTTAGATGAAATGTTGTATTGCTGAGCTTCAATTTGTCCTTGAATTCTGACCGGCTTCGGTTGATACGCGAGCCAAAAGGTATAACTGAGCCAGCTAACTAATGCGAGTACGACTGCTGCTGAAATGAACGAAGTAAACTTACGCATTATTGAACCTCTATGCCATTGTATTGTTGGTATTGATTAAATGTGTCCATTTCGCTGCTCAGTGCTAGCAGACGTGAAAGGGATAGAACATATTGATAAGCTGCGGCTAAACGTTGGGTTTTCACGCTGGCAAAATACATCTCAGCATCAACGACTGCGAGAGAGGTTGACAGCCCTTGACTGAAGGCTTTTTCGCGAAGACTGACGTTCTCTTGAGCCAGAGCTAGGCTAGAAGCTAAACTGAGGTACTCTTCCAGAGCTTGATTAGCTTCACGGTAGGTTTTTTCAACCAACAGTGATAAATCTTGTTCGGCTTGTGCTCGTAGGTAACCGATCTGTTTGATGCTGCTTTTTGCGGCACTGGATTTTCCAGAACGACCTGAACTGTCGAGCAGTGGAATATTCACCCCGATCCCAACAGCCCAATCTGGCGCTGTTTTTGCGGCTAATGTATCGTCTTCATATAAACTGTAATTTCCATATAAGTAGACTTCTGGGTAGTATTTTCCCTGTTCAAGATTAACGACTCCGGTGGCTTGCTCTTTTTTTGCATCCAATATTTTGAGGCCAGGGTAGCTGATTAATGTCTTTTCGAGAAAACTCTCCATATCGGGTAAGGATACATTGGTAAAAAGGTTGGTTGAAGGTTGCACTGTTTGATTCAACTTAAGCAATTTATTTAAGGCAAGTTGAGATATTTCAAGGTCACGCTGAGATTTTTGTCGCTCAACTTGCGCTTTATCGTATGAGGCTTCAGCTTGTAACCGTTCTACTCTGGCTATCTGACCATGTTTTTCAAGTTTTTTTGCATGGGACAGATGTTTCGCTAGTCCTTGCTCTACTTCTGCTCGGGTCTGTAATACTTGTTTGGCAAATACCACACCAAAGTAATATTTTGTTAAATCTTCAAACTTTGCCTGTTTCTTCATGGCGAGCATTTGAGTCGCTTCTTCATTTTGACTTTTTGATATCTCATTAGCCGCGGAAATTCGGCCTCCGGTGAAGATTGGCCAAATGGCACGAATGGAGCTGGTGAAGATATCTTGGTGGGTTAGCTGTGAGGTAAACATAGAGTCCAGGTTGGCAGGATTGATGCCTAAACCTCCTGCAATATTGGCGGCAGCGGCACTCCCGCCAGCTGGCATGCTCTCTAAAAGATCAGAAGGTTTAATCTCAATAGGGGAGTCTAAGTGAGTGTAGTTAGCAGAAATAGAGAGTTGTGGTAGATAGAGATCACTACTGGCGTCTTGCAAATGTTCGGTTCTTTCTATATTGGCACGTTCTGCTGCTAATGCATCGTTGCTGTTGATCACCTTAATCCAAGCATCGGTAAAACTGACTTCCGTGGCATTTATGTGCAGTGGTGAGAGCAATAGGATCAGCGTACTCACATTATACATTGTTGACAACTTCACTGTTCACTCCGGGCTAATTGATAGTTAGAGTCTTTGCTCTAGTTGAAAAGTCTACCATTTTTTGAAAAATAAAGCAGTGATCAACCGGGTTAAAATGAGTTAGGGCGAAATATAATAAAACCGCCACGAGGGCGGTTAAGAAATGAGCTAAGTTGAGTTGAGTCTATTCGACGGTGATGATACGCATGCAGTTAGTGGAGCCAACTTTATCCATTACATCCCCTTGAGTAATAATGACCAGATCACCGATTTCAAGCAGTCTCTTATCTTTCAAACATTGGATCGCTTGATGAGTGGTCGCCAGACCTGGCTCTGCAGTCGAATCAAATAGGACTGGAGTGACACCGCGATACAGTGCAGAGCGGTTCAACGTTTTCTCATTACGTGATAGAGCATAAATAGGCAAACCAGAACTTAAACGAGACATCATTAGTGATGTGCGTCCAGATTCAGTCAGAGTGACCATCGCAGTGACGCCTTTCATATGGTTAGCGGCGTATATCGTTGACATCGCGATGGTCTCTTCACCGGATGAGAATGTGGTTTCTAAGCGATGTGTAGAGATGTTGATAGAGGGCATCTTCTCGGCACCTAAACAGACCTCTGCCATCGAGGTGACTGTTTCCACTGGAAAGTCACCAGCGGCTGTTTCAGCGGAAAGCATGACCGCATCGGTTCCATCAAGTACGGCATTCGCCACATCCATCACTTCGGCACGGGTTGGCATTGGGCTAGATATCATCGACTCCATCATCTGCGTGGCGGTGATAACGGTCCTGTTATGAGTACGAGCAAGACGAATCAGTTGTTTTTGCACGCCGACCAGTTCGGGATCGCCAATTTCAACCCCTAGATCGCCACGAGCTACCATCACTACATCTGAGGCAAGAATAATGTCTTCTATTGCTTCTTTAGTCGCTACCGTTTCGGCACGTTCAACTTTAGCCACGAGTTTTGCTTCCAATCCAGCATCTCGTGCAAGACGTCGAGCGTACATCATGTCTGCACCATTACGCGGGAATGAAATCGCTAAATAATCAACACCAATTTGTGCGGCAGTCAAAATGTCTGCTTTGTCTTTATCGGTCAGTGCGTCAGCAGAAAGCCCGCCGCCTTTTTTATTGATGCCTTTGTTATTGGATAGCGGTCCGGCAACAGTGACTTCGGTGTGGACTTTATTGCCTTCGACGTGGGTTACTTTTAATTGTACTCGGCCATCATCGAGCATAAGTAGATCGCCGGTAGAGACATCTTTTGGTAACTCTTTATAATCTAAGCCGACACTATCTTGATTGCCTTCACCTTTTGGTAAATCGCTATCAAGGGTGAATTTGTCACCAATGGCCAATTCAATCTTGCCATTTTTAAACGTAGAAACACGGATCTTTGGCCCCTGAAGATCGCCAAGAATAGCAATATGAGTACCCAGTTTTGCTGCTATTTCACGAACTTGTTTTGCTCGTTTTATATGATCTTCAGCGCTACCGTGAGAAAAGTTCAAACGAACTACGTTAGCACCTGCAATGATAATTTTTTCTAAGTTGTTATCGCGATCGGTGGCAGGACCTAAAGTAGTTACAATTTTAGTTCGACGTAGTCTGTTTGACATGTTATCTCCAATCAGGTTATAAAAATTATCGTATACACATAATAGTTAGAACTAAAATTATATGTCATGGATACGTTTATTGTCATGATAGGAGCTATATATTCACCAATTGTGACAATTGATTACGCTATCGATAAATATTTATGAGTTTGTATCGATAAGCGCCAATTTCGCTCAATACAGGTATCGATACAGAGCTGTGTCGCTCTCTCTTTTTGGCTGATAGGTTGCAAGGCAATAATCACGTTTTCTTTTAATGGGTGAGCCAAAAGCAGTGCATCGAGCTGGTCTATGTCTTTTTGTGTACCAACCGGGTGCTTTATTTCATCCGCTCTAGCAAGTGCAGAGGCTATGATTGGCATTTTGGCCTTCATATTTATTTTTGGTGAAACGGTGACAAAGGTGTTTGCGGTAGTATTGATTTCAAAGGTTCCACTGGTCTCAATTTGGCATTGATATCCGTGTCTCTCTAACTCAGAGGTAAGAGGAATTAGATCATACCAACACGGCTCACCGCCAGTGATAACGATATGCTTAGCGGTGAACTCAGCTTGCGATAGAATGTCGATTATTTGTTTTGAACTGATTGCTGACCAACTTGGGTGGTCTTCACGTTTTTGCAATACTTTCTCGATAGAGGTGTGATCGTATGGATGGGCATTCCAAGTTTGCTTAGTATCGCACCAAGCGCACCCAACTGGACATCCTTGCAAACGTATGAAGATTGCAGGTGTACCTGTGAAGCAGCCTTCACCTTGAATAGTCTGGAAAAGTTCATTGAGTTTATACATATTCACTTCTTATTTATTTCGAGCATATAAAAAAAGAGGGCATATTAATTTAATAAAGGACTAAAAGATCCCATAATCAATAATTATAATCGACTAAACGTGACAGTGGTCACATGGGTAGTATAAATGACTTCACAATTTGTTCGCAAAGTAAAAAAATTGCGCAATCATAAAATTTTGGAGTTCAAATGTACAATACCCAGCCTGGTCATATAGACCAAATCAAACAAGTTAACGCGGGTAGAGTATATAAGTTGATTGATCAGCTCGGGCCTATTTCTCGAATAGACCTTTCTAGAGTCAGCGAACTGGCTCCAGCAAGTATTACTAAAATTACCCGTGAATTAATCGACGCACATCTTATCAAAGAAGCACCGTTTCAAGAAGTAAATAGCCGTGGTCGACCTGCAATTGGATTGCTTACTGATAATGTTGATTGGCATTTTTTATCGTTACGGCTCGGACGTGGTTATTTAACCATAGCGCTACATGAGTTGGGTGGCTCAATTTTGTTTGAAGAGAAACAGGATATTGTAGAAATAGAGCAAGATGACGTATTAGCGAAACTGCTCTTAGAGATCGATCTATTTTTTAATAAACATGCCAGTAAATTAGGGCGTGTCACCAGCATTGGCATTACCCTTCCGGGTTTAGTTAACTCAGCAGAAGGTGTGGTGATTCAAATGCCGCATTATAATGTGAATAATTTAGCATTAGGACCTGAGATTCAAACAGCAACGGGCTTACCTGTTTATATTGCTAACGATACTCATGCTTGGGCACTGGCTGAACACTTTTTTGGTCATTCGCAAGAGAATGAGAATTCAATCTTAATCTCTATTCACCACGGTGTTGGCGCGGGCATAATTTTAGACAGCCGTGTGCTGCAAGGACGCACTGGTAACATTGGTGAGTTGGGGCATATCCAAATTGATAAACTGGGTAAACGTTGTCATTGTGGCAATATAGGTTGTTTAGAGACGGTTGCTAGCTCTGCGTCACTTATCGAAAAAGTAGAACGACATATAGATGATGGCCATCAGACACTGCTTAATCGAGATAACCTAAGTGTTGAAAAAATTTGTTTAGCTGCAAATCAAGGTGATGAGCTATCAATTAAGGTAGTTACTGAACTTGGTCATCACTTAGGTCAAGCGATTGCGATTATGGTTAATCTCTTTAACCCAGAGAAAATCCTGATCGGTGGAGAGATAAATCAGGCTAAATCGGTGCTTTACCCGGCTATATTACATTGTGTCGAGAGCCAAGCTATCCCCATTTATTTTCAAGATTTAGTTCTAGAACAGAGTAAATTTTACACTGAAGGTACGATGGCAGGAGCGGCGCTAATAAAACAAGCGATGTTTAATGGCACACTGTTAATGAAAGTCATTGAAGGTTAACCTTACAATCTTTGGCTATTTAAAATGCTGTTATTGATTTTAAATAGCTAAAACAGCTTATTTTTCTCAGTATAAATCCTTCTACTAATATCACCTTGTCAATATACTCACTTGCACTACGAGTTCCATCTTAAGTATATATAATTCTTGATTGTATTAACAATAGCCCCCTCCTTCACTATGCACCAGGTGCCATTGAGCTTCATTTCATACCTTTATTTACTCTAATTTCGCATGGTTGAGAATCAATAATACAAATTAGCCAAATCGTGACTTATTTTAAGGTAGAGGTGGATTTTTTTTGGCTGTTGTTCTTTACTTTAACTATCTTCTCTTTATTAACAACTGGTTATAGTCCTTGTTATTGAAGGAATGTATGCGGGAAGTATAATTGTTCTGAGTGTTAGATTACTAATTTAAATATCAATTTAGATTATTTTAGAAATGAAAAATAATTTTTACAAAGATTTTACAATTATTAACATTAATAAACAATTGAAGATGGTAGGGTAAGTTTGTATTACGTAAGGTCATGGATGAGAGACATTACAGAGAGTATAAATTGAAAGCGAGAGTGCCATGACAACTATAAATATTGATTCCAGTAATAACATAATTAAAACAGCTACCCAATTCACAAGTGACACCCCAAAATGGATGGTTGAACTTGAACTCACAGAAAAAGAGCTGTTATCTGAACGTCGTGATAACCCAAACGATGAGCTCAATTTAATCTTAAATAGAAAGAGGAGTGTTATCGTCGGAATGAAGTATCTGTTAATTGGCCTAACTGTTGGCTGGTTGTTCTGGTCATAATCAATCGCGGCAAATATCAATAAACAGCTGATCAGCAAGTTGTTGTATTTCACTTGCTTTAGGGTGTGTATGAGAGAAGGTTCTCAATCCAAAAATCCCCATTGTTAAATATTGGGCGAGCTGAGTGTCACTTCTTACGCTCTTATGTTCACCGCGTAATCGCGCTATTTCAAATTTACTTGCTAAGGCTTGCTGCCAATTACATAAATCATTGGCAATTATATTTTGTATCTCATCATCCTGCTCCGCAATTTCATTCAGGGCCTTAGTTAATAAGCAGGCCTGCGCGGCATCGCAGCTAATACATTGATTTACAATGTGATTTAAATAAGATTGAATATTATTCAGCATTGACTGTTCTTGTGCAAAAAACTGTTCAAATTCGATGTTCTTATCACAATTATACTGCTCAATGGCAGCCAGTAGTAGACCTCGTTTATTGGTAAACGCACAATAGATCGACCCAGGGTGCAGCCCAGTTGTTTTGGTTAATTCCTGCATACTTGTTTTCGCATAACCTTTTATCATGAATGCTTTCATGGCTGAACGTAAAACGGTTTCTCTATCAAATTCGGCATTACGCATAACAACTCTCAAACAAGCAATGTGATTACAATGATTATACTCATAATTGAACGCTTGTTCAAAATACTTCTTGAATGATCATTCAACTACCGCTATCTTGAGTGAACATTCAAATAAGAGAAGCCGTCATGACAGAGAATCTTTTTACTCCCTACGCGTTAAACAGCACCATCACTCTTAATAACCGAATTTTAATGGCACCACTGACAAGATGCATGGCGGATGATGAATTAGTCCCAACACAAAGCATGGTGGAATATTACGCACGACGTGCTGATGCGGGTTTAATTATCTCTGAAGCGATCCTTATTCGAGCAGATGGTCAAGGTTATCCAAATACTCCAGGTCTGTTTAATGCGAAGCAGATTGAGGGCTGGCGTAAAGTTACCGATGCTGTTCATAACGAAGGTGGTAAAATTTTCGCTCAGCTTTGGCATACTGGCAGAGTCGCGCACCCACACTTTACCAATCAAGCGGATGTGCTTGCGCCTTCAGCTATAGCCATTGAGGGGACGCTTCCTCGAATGCGTGAGTTGACGTATCAAGTACCCAAAGCGGTAACGCACAGTGAGATAAAAGCGTTAGTAGAGGATTTTGCACAAGCCGCTGAAAATGCAGTTGCTGCCGGTTTTGATGGCGTGGAAATTCACGGTGCCAACGGTTATATCATTGACCAATTTTTACATCATGAAAGTAATGTACGTAGCGATGAATACGGTGGAAGCTCAGAAAACATGTCACGCTTTGCATTGGAAGTGATGGATGCGGTTATTGCCAAAATTGGTAATGATAGAACAGGGCTTAGAGTCTCTCCTGGTGCGTATGCCAATATCGGCACAGACTCACGCGACCGCGCTGTATCAGATCACTTATTAACTGAACTAGAAAAGCGTGATTTGGCGTTTTTGCACATCGGAATTTTCGATGACAGCATGGAGTTTGATTACTTAGGTGGGCGTGCATCCAGTTATGTGAGAAAGCACTACAGTAAAACACTGGTTGGCGTTGGCAGTTATAGCGCTGAAACGGCAAGCGAAGCGATCGATGCCAATAAATTTGATCTGATTGCCATTGGTCGTCCATTTATTGCCAACCCAGATTATGTTGCTCGAATCAAAGCGAAAGAAGAGTTAATTGAGTACAGTGACGAGATGCTAATGAGCTTGGTATAACCATCGAATAGTTGAGATCCAAGGCTAACAATGTGTTAGCCTTTTTTGTGCTTGTTCGAAAGTAACTGACCGAGATATAGGAGCACCATGGACGAAATTGAGAATATACTTCAGTTTATTGTAGAGATAGAAAAGCTCAAAAATGTCATCCGCAAAACCAAACCTGTTGGCCTCGATAGATTTGAAAACTCCGCAGAACACAGTTGGCACGTTGCCCTCTCCGCCATCATGTTAAAAGACCACGCCTCTCAACCCATCAACATAGACCGCGTTATTAAAATGCTATTGATCCACGATCTGGGTGAAATCGATGCGGGTGATAAAATTATCTATGAAAGTGAAACCTCGGAGCAGAAACAGAAAGAGCTGGATGGAATTGAACGTCTGTTTGCCATGCTGCCTAATAATCTGAATAACGAGTTCACCAATCTTTGGGTTGAGTTTGAAGCGGGTGAGAGTGTGGATGCTGTTTATGCCAAAGCGATCGACCGAGTGCCGCCGTTACTTCACAACATTCACGGAGAGGGTCACAGCTGGAAAACCCATAGTATACCCAAAGAGAAAGTCTATGGTTTAAACGGTGAACGAATCGAGAAAGCCAGTAAACCGTTATGGGATGTGTTAAAAAATAAATTGGATGATGCTGTAGATAAAGGCTTATTAAAATAAACCCGTTTAAGCTTTAAATGATAAACAAGGATGATAATGAAACAGTCAATCGTGCACATTGCATTAGTGGTAAAAGATTACGACGAAGCGATCGATTTCTATGTGAACAAGCTTAAATTTGAGTTGATAGAAGATACCTACCAAGCAGAGCAGGATAAACGTTGGGTAGTGGTGTCACCACCGGGTTCAAACGGCACTACGTTACTGTTAGCAAAAGCCTCAAAGCCAGAGCAACATGACTTTATTGGTAACCAAGCAGGAGGTCGTGTCTTTCTGTTCCTGAACACCGATGATTTCTGGCGTGATTACAATCGAATGGTTGCAGAGGGTATTCAATTTATTCGACCGCCAGCTGAGCAAGATTACGGCACCGTTGCGGTGTTTGAAGATCTTTACGGTAACCGCTGGGATCTGCTGCAGTTGAATAAAGACCACCCTATGTCGACACGAGGTGACAAATGTTAGGGGTGAATGACCTATGGCTATTTATTGTATCGGGGATCGCATTGAACATGATCCCCGGGCCAGATTCTCTGTTTATTATTGGGCGAAGTGCAGGTCAAGGTTTTAAAGCAGGCTCGGTTGCTTCATTAGGAATTGGAACGGGGACGTTAGTTCATGTGTTTGCGGCTGCATTTGGCTTGTCAGCCATTCTTGCTACATCCGCTGCTGCATTTACGGTTGTTAAAGTGATTGGCTGTCTCTATCTTTTGTATATTGGCTTATCGATGCTGTTTGCTAAAGTGGGTCCTACTCAAAATAGAGAAGCAGATAAACAACCCATCCCTTTAGCAAAAATATACTATCAAGGTTTTTTAACCAATACACTGAACCCAAAGGTGGCGCTGTTCTTTTTAGCCTTCGTGCCTCAATTCATCTCTGCAGACTCTCCAAACAAAGCACTATCATTTATATTCTTAGGTATTGTTTTTAATATTAACGGAATGATCTGGTGTCACTTCCTTGCTTGGTCATCCTCTTCAGTAAGTAAGAAGATAAAACAAAATAAACGTGTCTCTTATTATCTAACTAAGTTTACCGGTGCGCTATTTGTCTTCTTTGGTCTCAAATTAGCATTGAGTAAGCAGAATTAAGACGTAAAAAAAGCGCTTGCTGTTATCAACAAGCGCTTTCTTTTATTAGCTCTTAATTTTATTAAAATCTAAATGAGCACAATGCAAATGACAATATTGTCAGTTGATTGTTAAGGTGATTTCTAATCAATAATTAAAATAATCTCATTTAAAACATCAAATCCTCATTCCTAAAAACAAGTCATATGTTAAGTTAGTGATAGACATTGATGATATAAAGGTTGGGCGTACCATACGCTTATCTGATCTGCTAGTTGTGATAATGATTTTATCTTGGAGATGTTGCTTTGTTTAAAAGCACAGTTAGAAAAAAAGATGTATACATTAGGATTCTACGGAATGCTTTAGTAATACTTTTTTTATTTTATCAGATTCTATTATTACTTGAACGTCAATATTATATGTCATGCATGTTCCTGTCTATTTTTATCTTTTGGTTTTCGGCTAATTTTATATCACTATTATATAGAGCACTTAATTTAGTATCAGAAATTGAAGTTGTCGATGAAGTCATGATAATGACGCCACTTTTTGGCCAGGTAAGGAAGTCACTAATATCTGAAGTGGATATTAAAGTAGGCCCAATAAATGAGTGTTTTAATTATGCGTTTAAATATGATGAATCATTATTCTCGAATAACGGAGTAACAGGGCATATTGATATAGATGACGAGATTTTTTATATATCTAACCGAGGTGGAGAAGCTGAACACCTAAAAAGTATTGATAAAGTGAAGGTAATAGGTGATAGAAACTCGAACTTTCCGTTGATTATAAAATCAATAAAATACCTTTCTATCATAATATTTTTACTTTTAATGGTTTTCTTGAGCTTTTATGCTGAAAAGGTAGGGTTGGAAGCAACGAGGATATCAGAACCCAGAGAGTATAGTATTAATTGCATGAGGTTTGTATGCCGATTTTCAACGAACTTCAATGATAAACAAGTATCTGGTTATGCCGAAAATTGTTCTAGTCATTATTCTAAGGAAGCAACACTTTATCATGGCACTGCTTTTTTTTCGAAAAAGCAAAGATATTATCTGATTTGTAAGGACCAGAGGTGATTAAGTGAGTAGTATTTTTAACTATTATATAGTCACTTGTATGGGGATTCGTGGATTTAGTTTTGTATTTTCCCCTATGATTTTATCTTTCTTTAAAAAAGAAAAAGGTGAAAAAGTCGGGTTAAGTATAAGTATGCTGTTTAGTAGGAAGGACTTTTTAACTGAAAAGGGAATAAAAGTTCAAGTGTTATTACGACGAGTTTTTTTGTGGTCTTTTATATTGACAATAATAAATATTTTAATTAGTTGGGTGATTAATAATGTTCAATGGTAATGTTCCATTATTATTGAAATATATCGGTATATCGTCACTTTTGATTAGTGTTTTGTATGTTTTAATGACAATTTGTAATGTCTTTAATTCTATTGAGCATTTGCATTATTCAATTAGCTATCTATCAGTTTCAATCTTTTATGGTGCGATTTATTATACTGTAATCAAAAAGAAGATAGTTTCGGTTTTTTTGGTTATTTTAGTTCCTTTCTTCAACTATTTTATATTCTATGTTGATGGGCAAGTGATGAACGAAGGGAACTATACACTAGGTTTTTTAATTAATTCTTCATTGTGGAGCCTGTTTTTTTCATTTTATTTTTATCGTAATCGCGGTTTTTATCGGAAATAGTTTAAGTATTAGCCGAATGAGTCATAGTTTTCTCGTGGTTTGGTGTATTTTGGTTATCGTTTTTACATGCCAAACCTTGGGCGTTGGTTAAACCGAGATCCGCTGCAAGAAGCGGGAGGGATAAACCTCTACGCTTATGTGAATGGCGACCCAATGGGCTATGTTGATCCTGATGGTAGGTATACCTCCAAACCATATAATCCTAGTCGTACAGATCATTTAGTATATCCACCACAACGTAATAGTCAGTGTTTCTATGATTGCTATAATAAAACAAAAAAATTTGACCATAATGAAAAATCTCTTCCAGAAAAATCCTCAAAAAAGGGACAATCTTGCTCGGGTGAAAAATTTGAAAAGTCGACAAAAAGAAATATACAGAAAAACACGGTACAAGAAATTTTGAAAGAGCTATACATTGAAGTGTCTTGTGATGTGAAATGCTCATTGTAAGTGAAGGAAAGAAAAATATTATGGACTTTAAACAGTTTTTTTATGTAGCAATGTGGATGGCCTTAGTCGATTCAACGTATAACTTTTTTTATGATCTATTTACTATTAATTTTGACGATAACCTTGAGCTGATAGGGCTCCCTTTTACTAACTTTGTCGGGATACCTATTGGTTATGCCATTTCAGTTAGTTTTGCATGGAGTGCATATCGAGTTTATGTTGCATTAAGAAAAAAATAAATGATTGATAGTGGTACTTCATGGATTGATCAGAAGTAACGCAATATAAACTGATATTCTCATGATTAAAAAGCACTTTCTGTTACCAACATGAGCTTTGGTCGTATTACAATTGATGTGTTACTTCTTTGTTTTAATCTAATTGGTGATGCTGGTTTCGATTACTTCCATTGGTTGGTGTACTTTGGTTATCGCTTTTACATGGCAAACCTTGGGCGTTGGTTAAACCGAGATCCACTGCAAGAAGCGGGAGGGATAAATCTCTACGCTTATGTGAATGGCGACCCAATGGGGTATGTGGATCCGGATGGATTATCATCAATTAAGGTTTCTTTTTTTTCGCGGCTTAGGCTTCTCTGTAAAAGTCGGGAATAATGTTAAAACGAATAAGTTATTTTTTGAATTGGTATTGGGCTTTGGATTAGAAACTGGTGCTAGCTACGATCCTCTAGATAATGGTCCTGCTGATCGTCTTGGTGATGGTTGTAATTCTGGGCTTGGTGTCGGAACTGATTTTCAATTAGGCGCCACTTACGGACCAATCGGTGGAGAGTTTGTTGCTGGCTATGAGCAGAACGTAAATGGCAGTAGAGAGAGTAGAGTGGAACCTAAGTTTCAGCCTGCAACAAATCCGCTTGATAGCGGAAAATATAGTGGCAGTGTAGGCGGACATGCTGGAATAAAAGTTGTGGGTTGGGGAATAAAATAAGGTGAATTTATGCAAGATTTGTTAGTGAAAGTTGTGGGGCTATCAGGAATAACAGTTGGAATTGTAATATGGCTGGCTCCATTAGTGATCAAGTCTCATTTACAATCAGATAATAAAAAATATCCTGGAGTATTTTCTATATTATTTTGTAATGATTTATCATATACAGATTTGGGACGTAAGATTAGAAATGCTATCAGGTTTGTTTTTATAATGTCAGGAATTATATGTTTTTCATCAATTGTAGCTTTTAAGTTAATTATTACGTCATGAATTATATGGGCTTAAGTGTGATTGAAAATATTTACAAAAAATACGTCTACTTAAGAGAGAGCATTGTTTCCTTTATCTATATTTGGGATGAAAAACCAATAAGCATTCGTTTTATAATTTCTGGATTCCTAATTTTAGGTGTTTATCAATTAGCGTTGTCGTCTGGTAAATATTTGTTTGAATTTGGTTCTACTATAGATGTGATTTTTATTTTTTTACTGGATGTATATTTATATTGGAATCCGTAATGGTATTCAATAGAGTAAAAATGTCTCTTTTGTTGCTAATGATATTTCCGATACTTATTGTTGTATTGTCCGAAGTAGGAATCGAAAGTTATAATATTGGTACTATTGTTATATTTGAAGTAATTTGGTTGTTATACATATTAGTGTGTTACTTGTTCTTTGGTTGGAAGAGATATTTTAATGCTTAAGATGGCGTTGGTTAAACCGAGATCCACTGCAAGAAGCGGGAGGAATAAATCTCTACGCTTATGTGAATGGCGACCCAATGGGCTATGTGGATCCGGATGGAAGAGAAGCCATTAATGTTGGTGTGAAGATTGGTTGGGGATTTAATATTAAAGCTGGTTGGAGTAATAATACTAACAGGCCTTTTGCTGAGTTAGGATTTGGGTATGGCTTATATGCAGGTGGAGGATATGATCCTCTAGATGAAGGCAAAGGAAAAGCAGGTTGTTCACCAAACGCTTCGTTAGGGTATAATTATAATGGAGAAGTTACAATTGGACCTTATGGTAAAAGTGTTAATGCAGGGGCTGAAATCGATCTGGATGGTAACATTACAGTTAACCACCCAGATTTAGGGGGTGCCAGTTTAAATGCGCTTAATGTTAATAAAGGGCTTGGATTCGGTGGTAGTATCGGTATTGTAATTAGTATGTATTAGCGAGGCGATGTAATGACAATGTTTATTTTTTATTGTTTATTTTTCACGTTATGTTCCTTTGGGGTTACTATGATATTTGGCCCGTTTTTTTTGATGCGTTATATTAAGAATAGAAATGGATCTGATATTAATTTCATAATGTTTTTTGCCGATAAAATTGTATATACTGAGTTTGGATATAAACTTAAAAAAACATTAAGTAAAATTAGCACTTCATTCTTTTTGCTAATGATTATTGAAATTATAATGTTATACCTTTTCAGGTAGAAGTAGAGATCATGAGGGCGGATTCGTACGGCGTTGCTGATCAACTTTGGCACTAACATTCTCCTGCGTATCAATGTTATAAACTTAGATCATATTTCAATATTGATCAAAAAAAGCTCTTGCTGTTACTAGCAAGCGCTTTGGTCGTATTTATTGGCGTGTTACTTCTTTGCGTTAATCCAATTGGTGATGCTGGTTTCGATCACTTCCATTGGTTGGTCTGCATATTTTAGTAGCTGGTCGTGGAACTC
>JAESQY010000154.1 GCA_016764915.1 Aliivibrio sp.
GTTCGAGTCCCGTCCACTCCGCCATATTTGAGAAACCTGAATCTAACGATTCAGGTTTTTTTTCGTCTGAAGTAAATCCAATAGAAAGAGCAGCGGATTCCGCCCATACCAAACCAGCATGAAATCACCTATATATAATAACGTGATAACACAGAGAGAAAGCGATTTTAACAGCTATAAAAGGCTTTATAACTTATAATAAAAATACCAGTAATGTGACATTGGTTCCATTGCTTTAGCTGTTTATTAGAGGGGATAATTTGAGTCAGTTCTACAAAACATTAGAAACACGTAAGCATATCCTCTCTCCGATAATGAAATTACGTTATCGTCATTTCATTATTCATCAGGTTATTTTTCCCTACTCAAACTACTTGATACTTGCGGTTTTAGTCTACTTAGCGTTCTCTTTTATCGATCAACTGCATTTAGGTCAACACACAAAAGAGGCCGTAATTATTCGACTTTCTGTGTCGATAATGAGTGTTACGTTACTATTGATGCTAAAGAGAAAAGGAAAGCATTACCTTGAGCTTGGTGAGGTATTACTGTTGCAATTGGTCAATGTATCGATCATTTGGTTTGGAGTACTTGCTATCAGTAATGGCGATTACAATTACCAAAGTGGTGTAATTGTCTTGATGGTTTATGTAGCAGCTTTTTCTAGAATGTCTATTCGATATTCAATGTTCACTTTATCAACTTGTTTATTGGGATACCTATTATGGTTATATCCAGCGCTTGTGGAATTCGATAAAATGCGCGAAATAGATAGAGTATCAGTCATTGGCGGAGTTTTTTTTATGAGTCTGTTTGCTTGCGTACGTAGAGAAAGAGAGTGCCTATCGAATTTTGTGCACTTCGAGAAAGCAAGAACTCGACAATTGCGATTAAGAGCAAGCACCAAAAACCTTAGAATTCAGAGTCAGACTGACGCGCTTACAGGACTAAAAAATCGATATTTCCTCAGTGAATCTGCGATCAGTTTTAATCATGAATTAAACAAAAATAGACATCCTCACGGCTTCTTAATGGCAGATATCGATGACTTTAAAACCATTAATGATACTTTCGGGCATCGAGTGGGGGATCAGGTGATTATTGATGTTGCGACTGTTTTAAAGACCTATACGGATAATGCTGCTGATGTAGCCATTAGATATGGCGGAGAGGAGTATCTGGTGTTGATTAACCAGAGTAGTCACCGGGATTTGAGACGAATAGCTGAAGAGATACGTTCAGAAATCTCAGAGCTTAGTTATCCGGGCTACAAACTGAATGTGACGGTTTCAATTGGTTGTTATCTGTCGACAGATCGAGATCGTGATATAGAGATGTGCATTGACAGCGCTGATGAGGCTCTGTATCAAGCGAAGAACAATGGAAAAAACTGTTCGATATGTTGGAAAAAACAGCACCAGTAAAGGTGCTGTCTAATTATACTAGGTTTTGAAGACGTACAAACTTGTCCAGTAACTGCTCTTCTGATTCAACATTATCAGGGTCGGTAATGATGCAGTTATTGATTGGACAAACCGATTGGCAAGTCGGGACATCATAATGGCCGACACACTCTGTGCACTTATCTGGATTTATCTCATAGATATCATCGCCCATGGTGATCGCTTCGTTAGGACACTCGGGATCACACATGTCGCAATTGATACATTTTGAGTTAATCAATAATGCCATGGTCTATTTACCCTTAGGATTACGGGTATCTTGTTCTTGTTGAAAGTTACGCATTAATAAACCATAGCTTAGATCAAAATCTTCAGGAACCGGAATAAACACAAAGTGACCATTGCCCTTAGCATCATCGATCACTTCACTTTTACGGTTTTCCATTTTTTCTAAAGTAAAAGTTACATTTCCATTGGGTGTCATTAGCTCTAGGCTATCGCCAACTAAAAATTTATTTTTCACATCAATCTCTGCCAAATCACCACGACGTTTTCCAGTAAATTCACCGACAAATTGTTGTTTCTCTGAAATTGAGTAACCGTAGTCGTAGTTCTGGTAAGCATCGTGAGTGTGACGACGTAGGAAGCCTTCGGTGTATCCACGGTGAGCAAGACTCTCTAAAGTACCCATTAAATTCTGGTCAAACGGCTTACCAGCAACGGCATCATCAATCGCTTTGCGGTAAACTTGAGCGGTACGAGCACAGTAATAAAAAGACTTGGTGCGCCCTTCAATCTTTAACGAGTGCACGCCCATTTTGGTTAGGCGCTCAACATGCTGGATGGCACGAAGATCTTTGGAATTCATGATGTAAGTGCCATGTTCATCCTCAAAAGCCGCCATCTTCTCATCTGGTCGATGCGCCTCGGCCAGTAATACCACTTCATCTGTTGGTTTTCCAAGGCCTAACGTATTATCTGGGCGCTCTTCTGGTTGATGAATTTGTACTTCCGCATTTTGAATTTCAACAATTTGCCCATTTTCGTCTTCAGTGGCTTTTTCTGCTGAATACTGCCAGCGGCACGCATTAGTGCATGTGCCTTGGTTAGGATCTCGCTTGTTCATGTAACCAGAGAGTAAGCAGCGGCCTGAGTAAGCCATGCAAAGCGCTCCGTGTACAAAGATCTCTAATTCAGTTTCAGGGCAGTGCTCTCTGATCTCTTCAATCTCTTCAAGGGAGAGCTCACGAGATAAAATAACGCGTTCAACACCTTGAGTGGACCAAAACTTGACGGTTGCCCAGTTAACGGCATTGGCTTGTACGGAGAGGTGTATTGCAACATCTGGAAAGTTTTCACGAACCATCATGATTAAACCAGGATCAGACATAATCAGTGCATCAGGGCCCATTTCAACGATAGGTTTAAGATCACGGAGGAACGTCTTTAATTTTGAGTTATGTGGCTGAATATTACATACCACATACAGTTTCTTACCTTGGGCGTGTGCTTCATTAATACCGATCTTCAAGTTCTCATGATTAAATTCATTATTACGAACACGAAGACTGTAACGAGGCTGTCCTGCATAAACAGCATCTGCACCATAAGCAAAAGCGTAACGCATATTTTTAAGGCTTCCCGCTGGGGAAAGAAGTTCTGGTATAAACATGGGGCTCTTCTTTGTCTGATTATAAGTCAGGATTACGCCACTGAATGGCATAAAAAATGAAGCAGGATTTTACCTTTAAAAGAGGGGGAGTGCCAATGATAACGAGAGATAAAAAAAGTAGGACCATATAGGCTCTACTTTTTAATATGAAAGTGTTAAAAACAGGAGTTACAGCTAGTCAGATTTTTCTATGCCACCAATAGCTTCAAACAGATCGGGTAAGAAAACTTCTAACTCAGAAGACATCAATGCTAAGTCCGCGTCAAAACGTGCTGCTTTATCTTCATGGCCAATGTCCTCGTTTTGGTCTTTTAATTCGTCACTAAATTTTAAGCGCTTTAGAGATAAATCTTCAGCTAAAACCATCTGAATTCGATCTTGCCAATTGATGGCTAATTTGGTGACTACTTTGTCAGCTTCAATATGTGCATGAATTTCATCACAAACGAGCTCTTGCTGTTTACAACGAATCACACCGCCACCTTCAAGGATTGATGCTAATTCAGCCTCTTCACCCATCTCGTAACCTTTGGGAGTCACACCAGACCGAACCCATTCAGTTAACGTTAACTCAACAGCTTTTTCAGCAACAACAGGCACGACTGGCAGAGAACCCATCGATTTTCTTAGCAGAGCAAGCAAGTCTTCTGCTTTTTTGTAACTGCCTGCATCGACCAGAATCAAACCCGCTTTAGGCATGATCAAAGCATAAGTTTGGTTGTGACGGCTAAAGGCGCGTGGAAGAAGATCCATGACAATGTCATCTTTTAACGCTTCTTTCTCTTTCTTTTTAAGAGGGCGCCCCTGTTCTAATTCTGCGGCGTCAACTTTCATCGCTAACGAGTCTTTAATCACGGATGCAGGTAACATCTTCTCTTCTTTTTTTGCACAGATGAGAATGTTATTCGTCGAAACATGAGTCATCATATCGCCATGACGTCCCATTGCTGTTACCCAACCAAACTTTTGCAGGTCTTGACTACCACATGGAGTAAAACGAAACTCTTCTAATTGCTTCTCTAACTGTTCAGCTTGCAGATCAATCTCTTTGCTAAAACGATAAACAAGGCAGTTTTTAAACCACATCATGATAATAAATTCCTGATTAAATAGTTGGAACTCATCATAGGGGATTTTATTGAGTTTGTCTTGGGCTAAACTATCAGTGTAAAGTCATGAAAATAGAACTTTGATGATTAATTGTTCATCAACTGCCGATATTATGTTAATTCGTCACAAAAGTGTCATACTTAGGTTGGATAATACTCAGGTGTAGGTTAATCAACTAGGTATAGATTATGTCAAGAAGGATTCTAGTCGTTGAGGATGAAGCTCCGATTCGTGAAATGCTCTGCTTTGTTTTAGAACAAAAAGGTTATGAACCGATTGAAGCTGAAGATTATGACTCAGCATTATCAAAAATATGTGAGCCTTATCCAGATCTGATTTTGCTTGATTGGATGTTACCAGGTGGTACCGGTATCAACTTTATTAAGCATTTGAAACGTGAAGAGTTTACTCGAAACATTCCGGTCGTAATGTTAACCGCACGTGGTGAAGAGGAAGATAAAGTTCGTGGACTAGAAGTGGGAGCGGATGATTACATTACCAAACCTTTCTCACCAAAAGAGCTGATCGCACGTTTAAAAGCAGTGATCCGACGTGTTTCACCAACTTCAATCGAAGAAGTAATTGATGTGCAAGGGTTAAAACTCAATCCTGTTTCACATCGTGTTACTTCAAATGATAAGCCATTAGACATGGGACCAACCGAGTTCAAAATGTTGCATTTCTTTATGACACACCAAGAGCGTGTTTATAGTCGAGAGCAGCTATTGAATAATGTGTGGGGCACTAACGTTTATGTTGAAGATCGCACGGTTGATGTTCATATTCGTCGGCTTCGTAAAGCGCTTGAAACAGAAGACCACGCCAAGTTAATTCAAACTGTACGTGGTGCTGGGTATCGTTTTTCAACGAAATCATAACCATATTTAACTGCAGAAAGATTGGAGTCACTGATGGTCGATAAATTGTCTTGGAAGCGATTGATTCTAGAGTCGATGTTTTTCTACATCCCTTGGATTATCGCCGGATTATTATTTGGTCATATGGTGTGGTTCTTATTGGTCGGTACGGTCATTCAGCTGATTTGGCATATGCATAATCAGATGAAGGCGTTGCGCTGGTTGCTCTCAGATAAAAGGGGTCTTCCACCATCAGGAACAGGGAGTTGGCGACCTATCTTTGATGGTATGTACCGGTTACAAAAACGTCATCGACGTCGCCGGAGTGAGTTATCTGGGCTGATTCGACGTTTTCGTAATGGTGCTGAAGCGTTGCCTGATGCCGTCATTGTTTTTCGTTCGGAAGGTAATATCGTTTGGTGCAATACGTTAGGCCAGTCTTTGTTAGGTTTTCGCTGGCCTGACGACTCAGGACAACCAATCAGTAACTTAGTCAGAAACCCTGAGTTTATTCACTATTTGCAAACACGTGATTTTTCGGTGCCGTTAGAGATGCCGTCTCCACTTAATCTAGAACGAACATTAGAGCTACGAATTGTGCCTTATACCGATGGTGAGCATTTGATGGTGGTTCGAGATATCTCTAAATTAAAACAGTTAGAAGGGATGAGACAGAACTTTCTGGCTAATGTATCTCATGAACTGCGAACACCGATGACCGTATTACAAGGTTATTTGGAAATGTCCAAAGAGCCTGAAATTTTAGTTGGGCCTATGTGGGTGAAAGCGCATGGTGTGATGACTGAGCAGTTAATGCGTATGAATAGTTTGGTAAAACAGCTATTAACACTCTCTAAAATCGAAGCTGCACCCACTCATGATCTGAATGAAGAGGTTAATATACCGTCTATTATTGAAATACTTGAAAAAGAAGCGATTGCCTTGAGTGGACAAGAAGCCCATGTATTTACGTTTAATGTTGATAATAGCTTAAAAGTGATGGGTGACGAAGATCAGCTAAGAAGTGCGATCTCCAACTTGGTGTACAATGCGGTAAAACATACCCCTGCCGAAGCCAATATCACAGTTGATTGGTTTCGTACGCCTGAAGGGGCATGCTTTAAAGTGATGGACAGCGGACAAGGTATTGCACCACAACATATACACCATTTAACTGAGCGTTTTTACCGCGTAGATAAAGCCCGCTCACGTGAAACAGGAGGCAGTGGTTTAGGCTTAGCAATTGTCAAACATGCTCTGAGTCATCACGACGCCCAGTTATCGATAGAAAGTGTGGTTAACCAAGGAGCTACGTTCTCTTTTGTATTACCTAAACGATTGATTAGCAATGCAGGACATTAATGAGTAACGTGCTAAAACGTATAATAAAACTTATTAATAACAACGTAGCTTTTCGAGCTACGTTGTGGCTTATTGCTATTTTTCCTAACTCCCTCTTATATGTATCAGCGGCTAACGCTCAATACACACTGAACGAGTATCAGTCGGTGAGTGGTATTTCAGGAAACCTGTCATCGGTTGGCTCAGACACATTAGCCAGTATGGTCACCGAGTGGGGAGAGCGTTTTAAATATCTTTATCCTAGTGTCAATATTCAGATCCAAGCAGCGGGTTCATCGACGGCTCCTCCCGCTTTAATTGAGGGCACTGCCCAATTCGGTCCAATGAGCCGAGCGATGAAATCTAGAGAAATAGAGGCTTTTGAGCGTAAATATGGCTATAAACCCACTCAAATTAGAGTCGCACTAGACAGTTTAGGTATTTTTGTTCATCGGGATAATCCGATTAAAGGGTTGGACTTTAAACAGCTTGATGCGCTTTTCTCCGTGACATTTTGGTGTGGTGCTATCAACCCTATTGTTGAATGGGGCCAACTTGGTCTTACCGGTGAGTGGAGTAGAAAAAGAGTGCAATTGTTTGGTCGGAACTCAGTCTCTGGGACTTATGGCTTCTTTAAACAGGCTGCATTATGTAATGGCGACTTTAAAGTGAATGTTAATGAACAACCGGGTTCAGCATCAGTTGTACAATCCATTTCATCTTCATTGAATTCAATCGGTTACTCTGGTGTAGGTTATAAATCGACAGGAGTCAAAATCGTTCCAATTGCTAAAAGTGGTCAGGAATATATTGCAGCCACTAAGGATAATGCGATCAATGGTAAGTACCCACTATCACGTTATCTTTATATTTATATAAATAAACCACCGCATCAAGCGTTAACTCCACTCGAATCTGAGTTTATTCGTTTCATTCTTTCCGCCGATGGACAATCGGTCGTTGAAAGAGATGGCTACATTGCACTGCCTGCCTCTGTGATTCAACAAGAGCTTAATAAAATTGGATTGCAAAGATGAAGAGCAGGCACGTTATAAATAGAGATACACGACGTAAATTAAAAGACACGCTGATTCGTTATATGATCACAGCGGGAGGTATTACGGTACTACTGGCACTGCTGTTGATCTTTTTCTATCTGTTGTATGTCATTACGCCACTGTTTGAATCAGCCAAAGTGAGTACTAACAGCACGATTTCAACGTCGTTTTCACTGCCTTCAGTGGCGATTGCTACCGATGAGTATGGTGAGATTGGCTACCGATTCGACTCTCAGGGTAAATTTGAAACACTGTCATTGCTTGATAAAGATGAGCTTAATCAAAAAAGCACGAGTGAGGCAATGTCGCTTAATTTGATTGATCATAATGTGCACCAAGCAACCAGTTTTAGTCAATCACTGCCAAGTTCTAACTGGTATGGTTACGGCTTAAGCGATGGTCAAGTTGCGTTGTTTAGACCTAAATTTATTACCCCTATCTCAACGGGTGAAGGCAATAGAGCGCAGAGCCAGATTGAGCTCACCAGAGGGGTATCCCAACCGATTGAACAGCTCGATCCGGCAGGTTCAGCCATTATCAAGCTGAGCGTGGCCGTTAATGAACAGCAAGCGGTGATTGTTGGGCAAACGGCTGACCATCGAATTGTTGGTTTAACCCTTAACTCTGTAATATCAGAGAAAATTGGTGATACCTCATGGCAGCGTGTGCCTATGAAGCTTACTTTAACCCCAAACGAAGTGACTGATTTAGTCGTGACACCTAATGGTCGCTTTGTCTATCTACTCAGTGATACAGAGCTCTATGTGATTGAAGTGACTATTCAAGGTTTTCATGTTCGTGAAATTGTCGATGTTAGCAACGGTAAGGCTGAACATTACGGAATCAAGCTTGAACTGTTAGCGGGTGCTAACTCACTGATGATTACTCACCAAGACAATACAATTTCTCAATGGTTTGACGTGATCAGTGGTGGTGAGAGACTCCTGAAATTGATCCGAACCGTTTCTGTTGGAGACAACGTTCAAGCAGTGGTGCCTGAATATTATCGAAAAGGTTTTTTTACTTATGATGATAAGGGTGTGATTGAGGCGTTTTTTACCACTAGTGAGAGCCGGCTATTTCGACAGCAACTCGTTGAACAATCACCGCAAATTGTCGCGATTTCGCCAAGAGCTGATAAGTTAATTATTGAGACTGAAAAACACTGGCACATATTTGATGTTGATAATCAGCATCCTGAAATATCCTTTAGCTCATTATGGAGAAAGGTGTGGTACG
The DNA here is from genome assembly GCA_016764915.1 of Aliivibrio sp. Lineage (GTDB taxonomy): Bacteria > Pseudomonadota > Gammaproteobacteria > Enterobacterales > Vibrionaceae > Aliivibrio_A. Next base: position 8,681 of record JAESQY010000154.1, read on the forward strand.
AAGGTTATCCTGAAGCGAAATACGTTTGGCAATCAACGGCGGCAACCGATGACTTTGAGCCTAAATTAAGCTTGGTTCCCATCGTCTTTGGTACATTAAAAGCAGCTATCTATGCGATGATTTTTTCTGTGCCGATTGCAGTCGCTGCTGCCATATACACAGCGTATTTTATGTCTGCTCCAATGCGAAAATACGTTAAACCTAGCATCGAGATCATGGAAGCTCTACCCACAGTCATCTTGGGTTTTTTAGCGGGATTGTGGCTAGCGCCAATTGTAGATACCCATTTGCCGGCAGTACTCTCCATCTTGCTGCTTATGCCTTTTTCTGTGGTTCTTTTAGGGTATATTTGGCACTGTTTACCTAAGGCCTTGATCTATCGAGTCCCCAGTGGTTGGCATGCACTCCTATTAATCCCGATGATTGTGTTGATTGTATATCTATCATTTTTATTTAGCGATGACATTGAACTCTGGTTATTTAATGGCAATGCGAGACTGTTTTTAGCTGACCACGGTATAGGATTTGATCAGCGAAATGCGCTGGTGGTTGGTTTAGCGATGGGTTTTGCTGTGATACCGACGATCTTTTCTATTGCCGAAGATGCGATTTTTTCAGTGCCTAAACATCTCTCTGATGGATCTTTTGCATTGGGTGCTACTGCATGGCAAACGTTAACTAAAGTGGTATTGCTTACCGCAAGTCCAGGTATTTTCTCTGCTATTATGATGGGCTTAGGTCGAGCGGTTGGTGAAACCATGATTGTGCTGATGGCCACCGGTAATACACCGTTACTTGATTGGAATATTCTTGAAGGGCTTCGAACCTTGTCGGCAAATATTGCTATTGAGATGCCAGAATCAGAAGTGGGCAGTTCGCACTATAGAGTGTTGTTTTTAGCCGCGTTTATATTGTTTGTATTTACGTTTATTTTTAATACGTTGGCAGAGCTTGTAAGGCAGAGATTACGTGATAAATACCGAACTTTATAAGATGGAATGCATATTGAGAATAGGAACTGTCACCAAGTATGTTTAGTTGGTATAAATCAGGCGCACCTTGGATTTGGTTAACTGCAGGAGCGGTTAGCGTAAGCTTGGTTTCGGTATTAGGTGTATTGCTGTTTATTGGTTGGAAGGGATTGAGTTTTTTTTGGCCAGCCCCTGTTTATGAGTGGCAAGTTGCAGTGAGCCCTGATGTTGAGCAACGTATTATTGGAGAGGTGTATGATCGCGAAGCGGTGCCTATCTCACAATTAATCGCTGCTGGTGTGGTACTTCCTCAAGGCTCTCAAACAGAAGATGCATCTGGTAACATCGACAGACTGCTGATTAAGGTGGGCAACAGAGAGAGAGTCGAGTTAGATTTTATCAATCTGCTCTCCACTTCTATTATCTCTTCTCGATTACCAAAAGAGATCCTGGTTATTGAGCGTTCTAGAAATGGTAACTTTTATGGCTTTCCTATCGCTTACAATAATGGTAATAGCATAAATACTAACCGTTTAGGTATCTTATCTCAGTTAGCCAGTGGCATTATTTCCGCAAACGTAGTGAGAGATGAGTTACAGGATATTCAGGTTAACCAAATTGGCAAAATTAATTGGCAGCTTGAACAACTGAGATTAGAGAGACGTAAACTGACGATGAATGGTGAGATGTCTAAGCCTGTGGCCAATGAGTTAGAGTTGAAAAAAACGCAACTTCAACGTCAATACGGTCAGCTAGAGAAAAGACTTCACCTATTAAGGGCAAAAAACAGTCAGCAGAGTCTTCAAGTGAAAGATATGAACGGTGAAGTTGTGACTCTATCTCTCGCCAATATTGTCGATGCTTGGACCCCAAATCAGATGAGCGGGCCACAAAAAGTGGCACACTGGTTTAAGCAAGTTAATAAGTTTGTAACTGATGATCCTAGGGAAGCAAATTCTGAAGGTGGCGTATTTCCAGCCATATTTGGCACTGTTTTTATGGTACTGTTAATGTCGATTATCGTGACGCCATTAGGTGTCGTCGCCGCAGTATATCTGCACGAGTATGCGAAAAAAAATGCACTAACTCGATTAATCAGAATTGCAGTGATTAACTTAGCAGGTGTCCCCTCGATTGTTTACGGAGTATTTGGCTTAGGCTTTTTCGTTTACATGGTTGGTGGAAGTATTGATGAACTGTTTTTTTCTCAAGCTCTGCCATCAGCCACTTTTGGTACACCAGGTATTTTATGGTCTTCAATCACGTTAGCTATATTGACACTTCCTGTGGTTATTGTATCGACGGAAGAGGGATTATCTCGGATACCGAATTCAGTTCGTCACGGCTCACTGGCTCTTGGTGCGACTCAAGCTGAGACTTTACTCAAAATTGTGATTCCAATGGCTAGCCCTGCGATCATGACGGGATTGATCTTAGCAGTAGCAAGAGCGGCAGGAGAAGTGGCTCCTTTGATGTTAGTCGGAGTGGTTAAACTGGCGCCTACGTTGCCTGTTGATGGTAACTTCCCGTATGTGCATCTTGAAAGAAAGTTCATGCATTTAGGTTTTCATATTTATGATGTTGGTTTTCAAAGTCCAAACATAGAAGCGGCACGGCCTTTGGTTTATGCCACTTCATTTTTATTGGTCACGGTTATTATAGGTTTAAATTTAACTGCTATTGGTATTCGTAATTATTTACGTGAAAAATACCGCTCATTAGAGCAGTAAACTGATGCAGGTATGGAGATGTTATGTATTCAATGTCGTCTGAATTAGACGCACTTCATTCGTTAGATGTCTCAAATCTAACGGATGAGCAGACTGCGATTAAAATTGAAAATTTGAGTCTGAGTTATAGTGGCACGCTCGCTTTGAACTCGGTCAGTATGAAAATAGCAAAAAATCAAGTCACCGCATTCATAGGTCCTTCTGGCTGTGGGAAATCAACGCTGTTGCGCAGTATTAATAGAATGAACGAGCTGGTTGATGGCAGTAAAACTACTGGCGCGATCTATTTAAATGGCAACAACATCTATAATGAAAGAGAGGATGTCGCCGCATTACGTCGCCGAGTTGGTATGGTATTTCAAAGACCGAATCCATTTCCTAAATCCATCTACGAGAACATTGTTTATGGTTTGCGTTTGCAGGGGTTAAAAGAGTCTAGAGCTTTGGATGAAGCGGTTGAGAAAGCACTGCGTAGCGCAGCGTTGTGGGATGAAGTGAAAGATAGATTACATGATAATGCGTTTGGTTTATCCGGTGGACAGCAACAGAGATTAGTCATCGCTCGTGCGATTGCGATCGAACCGGAGATTTTACTGCTAGATGAGCCAACGTCAGCCTTAGACCCGACCTCAACATTAACCATTGAGGAGCTTATCTATGATCTTAAATCGAAATATACGGTGGTCATCGTGACGCATAACATGCAACAAGCGGCACGGGTGAGCGATCAAACGGCTTTTATCAATCTTGGTCAATTAGTGGAATACAGCGATACCAACAAAATATTTACCGCCCCAGAGAAAAGACAAACAGAAGATTATATTACCGGACGATACGGTTAGTGATAACCCATATTAAAGCGTAATAACAAGTAATAAAGAGAGCAGAAGAGAGGGATATATGCAGCTGGGTCGACACATTTCTGGGCAATTTAATATCGAACTCGAGAGTATACGAAGTCACGTGTTAGCGATGGGAGGGTTGGTAGAACAGCAGCTAACTTACTCTCTAGAAGCACTTCATAATCAAGATGCTGATTTGGCCAAACGCGTGATTAAAGGTGATCATCAAGTAAACCGAATGGAAGTCGCGATTGATGAAGCTTGCACTCGAATTATTGCCAAGCGCCAACCCACTGCCAGTGATCTTCGATTGGTGATGGCAATCATTAAAACCATCACGGATCTAGAGCGTATTGGTGATGTGGCGTGTCAGATTGCAAAAGTGGCTTTAGAGAACTTATCAAACCAATATAAATCGTTAATCTCCTCGTTAGAAGTGCTGGGTCATCAGTCGGTTAGGATGCTGCATCAAGTGTTGGATGCTTATGCTCGAATGGATGTAGTGGCGGCCACGGTAGCCTATAAACTGGATGATAAACTGGATTCAGAATATGACGCAGTGATCCGTCAGTTAATGGATCACATGATGGAAGATCCGAGCTCGATTCCCAATGTATTAAAAGTGATGTGGTCAGCCCATGCGATTGAGCGGGTGGGCGATCGTTGTCAAAATATCTGTGAATACATTATCTACTTTGTTAAAGGCAAAGATGTCAGACACATTGGCGATCAAAATATTGATGACCTCATTTAATGACTACCCCTCATCGCTTTATTGATACTCATTGCCATTTTGACTTTGATGTCTTTAAACGTGATTTTACACAACAACTCAATAGGGCAAAAAATGCTGGCGTTGAGACTATAGTTGTTCCATCTATCGGCGAAAAAAATTGGTCACGTGTAGAATTATTGGCAGAACAATACCCAGAAATATACTATGCATTAGGCTGCCATCCGTTTTTTATCGATCAACACAGCGATGATGTTATTCGTTTATTGAATGATAAGTTAATGGTTCGCAACCATCGTTGTGTTGCTATTGGAGAGTGTGGTTTAGATAAAATAGCCGCAAAAAATGAGACTCAATGGCAGCAACAACTTTTCCTGTTTAATGCACACTGCTCTCTTGCCACTACTTACCAGCTTCCACTCATTGTTCACTCTCGCAAAACCCACTCTGAAATTTTATCGATACTAAAAAAGCACCACCTTCCGGAAAATGGAGTGATCCACGGCTTCTCAGGCAGCTATCAACAGGCAATGCAGTTTGTCGAACTTGGGTTCTCAATCGGTGTTGGTGGCACGATTACCTACCCAAGGGCCAACAAGACTCGAATGGCAATCAGTCAGTTACCTCTTAACTCTCTGGTACTTGAGACGGATGCCCCTGATATGCCGATCCATGGTCGACAAGGTGAAACTAATCACCCTCAGTATATGAATGAAATATTTGAGTGTTTATGTCAGCTTCGAAACGAAGATACGCAAACGATTGCCTCAGCAATTGTTGAAAATAGCAATTCACTTTTTGGTTTTTGAGATCTTAGCCGTGTATTTTGTGTCGATAAATAATTAGCCCGCCGGAGCTTGTGATGACCTTCACAGTATGGGTTAAATGTACTGCAATAAAAGTGAGAAAATGGGCTATGAGCATTACTTTCTTATTGAACGCGTGAGTATAATAGCCGCTGACATTTGAGATACATTTTTGTTACACGCCAATACTAACTATAGGGAAGTCATATACCATGAGTCTGGTTATGAGTCTGGTTGGGATGGTTGTTCTGCTTGCATTAGCAGTTCTTCTATCTGATAACCGCAAAGCAATAAATTTACGTACCGTCGGTGGCGCTTTTGCCATTCAATTTTTACTAGGCGCATTTGTATTATATGTACCTTGGGGCAGAGACATTTTAGGTGGCGTAAGTGGCGCAGTTCAAAATGTCATCGACTATGGTAACGAGGGTATCGGATTTCTATTCGGCAACCTAGTTAACTTCTCTGTTGAAGGTATTGGTTTTATCTTCGCATTTAAAGTTCTACCAACCGTTATCTTCTTCTCTGCTCTAATTAGTGTTTTTTACTATTTAGGCGTGATGCAAGTTGTGATTAAAGTTCTTGGTGGTGGTTTACAAAAAGTACTGGGTACTTCTCACGCAGAATCAATGTCTGCTACAGCTAACATTTTTGTTGGTCAAACTGAAGCACCACTTGTTGTGCGTCCGTTTGTACCAAAGATGACACAATCTGAGCTGTTTGCGGTGATGTGTGGTGGTCTAGCTTCAGTTGCTGGTGGTGTTCTTGCCGGTTATGCAGCAATGGGTGTTCCACTAGAATACTTAATCGCAGCATCTTTCATGGCGGCCCCTGGTGGACTTCTGTTCGCTAAGATAATCAAGCCTGAAACTGAAGAGCCAATCAACCAAATGAACGCGGCTGATGAAGCAGAAGACGAGAAACCAGCAAACATCATCGATGCTGCTGCTGGCGGCGCAGCAGCTGGTTTGCAACTTGCTCTTAATATCGGCGCAATGCTTCTTGCATTCGTAGGTTTGATTGCTTTAGCTAACGGTCTACTTGGTGGTGTCGGTAGTTGGTTTGGTATGGAAAACTTAACACTAGAATTGATTCTAGGTTACGTATTCCAACCTCTTGCATTCTTAATCGGTGTTCCTTGGGCTGATGCAAACGTTGCGGGTTCTTTCATTGGTCAGAAGCTGATTGTGAATGAGTTTGTAGCTTACTTGAACTACGTTCCTTACCTTGGCGATGCTGCTCCTGTTATTCTTGCAGATAAAACCAAAATAATCATCTCATTCGCTTTGTGTGGTTTTGCCAACCTATCTTCAGTAGCAATTCTACTGGGTGGTATTGGTTCAATGGCTCCTACACGTCGTCATGATATTGCACGCTTCGGTATGAAAGCAGTTGCTGCAGGTACATTGTCTAACCTTATGAGTGCGACCATCGCTGGTCTGTTCTTCTCTCTAGGTGCTATGTAACCTTTCATTGAGACAGTAATATTAACGCCTTAGCGATTGCTAAGGCGTTTTTTTTTACCCATATATAGACAAAAGTGTAAAAAGAGTGAGATGCAAACCGTTTGCGTCACATTTATAGCCACAAAAAGTTACGGTTTATGGATATAATTCACACATATTATAATGAATTCGAAAAGTCATAGAGCTGTTTCTTGACTAGCAATACACATAGAGAGTTACCAATGAACGAAGTTCTATTATCTTTAGTAGCAGGCCTATTTGTTGGTGTCCTGTTCTCTGCTATTAAACTGCCGATACCAGCTCCACCAGTTCTATCTGGAATTATGGGGATTGTCGGTGTTTATTTAGGCAGTGTGGGTTACCACTGGATTGTGGAGCGATTTTTTGCTTAAGCTTTTAAAAGAAGATAAGTAAAAAAAGTAATGAAATGCAATAAAATGATGCCGAGAGTGTCAAACAGTATTAATGATTAATGCTGGCGGTCAAAAGGATATTGATTGAACAATCTGGTTTTTCTTTTTGTTCAAGTCTTCAAGGAACCAAGTCCGCTCATCTCACTGTTTGCTGTAAAAAAAACAGTAATTTAAATTAGCTAAATTGGGTTTTCCAGCTTAGTAAAACATTTGAAATATCTTAGCGAATAAGATTAAACGGAGAAATAAATGAGCGATTTAAAAGCAGCAGCACTACGTGCACTTAAGTTAATGGATTTAACTACTCTTAATGATGATGATACAGATCAAAAAGTGATCGACCTGTGTCATAACGCAAAGACTGCGGTTGGAAACACTGCAGCAATCTGTATTTACCCTCGTTTTATCCCGATTGCTAAAAAAACACTTCGTGAACAAGGTACGCCTGACGTTCGCATTGCAACAGTAACAAACTTTCCACATGGTAATGACGATATTGATATCGCAGTGGCAGAGACTAAAGCCGCTATTGCTTATGGCGCTGATGAAGTTGATGTGGTTTTTCCATATCGTGCTCTGATCGCTGGAAATGAGACGGTTGGTTTTGAGTTGGTTAAACAGTGTAAACAAGCGTGTGGTGATACTCTGCTTAAAGTGATCATTGAAACGGGTGAATTAAAAGAAGAAGCATTGATTAAACGCGCTTCTGAGCTTTCAATCGAAGCAGGTGCTGACTTTATTAAAACCTCAACAGGTAAAGTACCTGTGAACGCAACACCAGAATATGCAGAGATCATGCTAAACGTGATTAAAGATATGGGTGTTGCAAAAACCGTTGGTTTTAAACCTGCTGGTGGTGTACGCACAGCAGAAGACGCTCAAGCCTATCTTGCAATGGCTGATCGTATTCTAGGTGCTGACTGGGCTGATAATATGCACTACCGATTTGGTGCGTCAAGCTTATTAGCAAACCTTTTAAACACATTGGGTGAAGGCAAAAAAGCAGCAGAAGGCGGTTATTAATCTCCTTAAATGGCGAGCAGTAATTGTAAACATTGAGGTGGTCTTAGGCCGCCTACGCTGATTTGACAACACAATGTTGTCACCCAATATGTGGAGAAGTACCTTATGTTTTTACCACAAGAAATTATTAGAAAGAAACGCGATGGCGAAGTTTTAAGTGCAGAAGAGATTAACTTTTTCATTCAAGGTGTTGCCAAAGATACTGTTTCAGAAGGCCAAATAGCCGCGTTTGCGATGGCGACCTACTTTAATGATATGAACATGGCTGAGCGCACGGCATTAACGTGCGCTATGCGTGATTCCGGTATGGTTATTGATTGGTCTCATATGAACTTTGATGGCCCTATTGTTGATAAGCACTCAACGGGTGGGGTTGGCGATGTCACCTCATTAATGCTTGGCCCTATGGTTGCTGCTTGTGGCGGTTATGTACCCATGATCTCTGGTCGTGGTTTGGGACACACTGGCGGAACACTTGATAAGTTAGAGTCGATTGCTGGTTATAACATCATGCCGAGCAACGAGTTGTTTGGACAAGTGACCAAAGATGCGGGTGTGGCTATTATTGGTCAGACTGGCAATTTAGCCCCTGCTGATAAACGTATTTATGCAACACGCGATGTGACAGCAACCGTCGATGACATATCACTAATTACCGCCTCTATTTTATCGAAAAAGCTAGCGGCAGGTTTAGATTCATTGGTTATGGATGTCAAAGTAGGGTCTGGTGCCTTTATGCCAACCTACGAAAAATCTGAAGAGTTGGCTGAGTCAATTGTTGCTGTAGCTAATGCGGCAGGCACCAAAACCACGGCAATGTTAACGGACATGAACCAAGTACTCGCCTCTTCTGCTGGTAATGCGTTGGAAGTTCGTGAAGCGATACGATTCCTAACGGGTGAATATCGTAATCCAAGACTTTATGAAGTGACGATGTCGCTCTGTGCTGAGATGCTGGTGATCAGCAACCTTGCCAGCGACACAGTAGCTGCAAGAGAAAAGCTACAAGCTGTTTTAGATAACGGTCGCGCTGCTGAGTGCTTTGGTAAAATGGTTGCAGGGTTAGGTGGTCCTACCGATATCATTGAAAATTATGATAACCATTTAGAAACAGCACAAATTATTAAACCTGTCTATGCTGATGGTAGTGGTTTTGTTTCAGCAATGGATACACGAAAAATTGGTATGGCTGTGGTTGGCATGGGCGGTGGACGCCGAGTTGCTAGCGACAGTATTGATTATGCAGTCGGCTTCTCTGATGTTATTCGTCTTGGCGAAACATCCGATAGCAGTACACCGATTGCGATGATTCATGCCCGTGACGAAGCACAGTGGCAACAAGCAGCTGATGAATTAAAAGCAGCGGTTGTTATTGGCGAACAAAAACCTACTTCAACACCTGAGATTTATCGTCAGGTACGTTTAGAAGATATCTAGGGAGAAAGGTATGAAACGCGCAATTATTTTAGTATTAGATTCATTTGGTGTTGGTGCAACCGCCGATGCTGATAAGTTTGGTGATGTAGGCTCGGATACTCTAGGTCATATCGCCCAACACTGCGCTGAAGGCAAAGCTGACAATGCAGATAGAAGTGGCCCATTAACGCTTCCTAATTTATCTCGTCTTGGTTTAGGTAAGCTGGCACAAGAGTCGACAGGGAATTTTCCTATTGGTTTAGATGCAGATGCCGAGATCATCGGTGCTTATGCACACGCTGCCGAGCTCTCTTCAGGCAAAGATACACCATCAGGACACTGGGAAATGGCTGGTGTTCCGGTACTGTTTGATTGGGGTTACTTTACGGAGTTAACTAACAGCTTCCCATCAGAGCTACTGGAAAGAATCGTTAAACGTGCCAACCTGCCTGGCTTTTTAGGCAACTGTCACGCCTCGGGTACTCAGGTGCTGGATGACCTTGGTGAAGAGCATATGGCAACTGGGAAACCTATCTTCTATACCTCTGGAGATTCAGTTTTCCAAATAGCGTGTCATGAAGAGACCTACGGCCTAGATAATTTATTAGAGTTGTGCCATATCGTTCGAGAAGAGCTGGCTGATTACAATATAGGTCGTGTTATTGCTCGTCCGTTTATTGGTAACAAAGTGGGTGAGTTTGAGCGTACCGGCAACCGTCGTGACCTCTCTGTAGAGCCACCATCAATTACAGTGTTGCAGAAACTA
>JAESQY010000155.1 GCA_016764915.1 Aliivibrio sp.
GATGAAATTAATCAATATGTAATTTTTGTTACATATTGATTAGTGCTTATTTTAAATGAAAAATAAAGATAAGAGTTGAGCTAGCAAGGGTTCAGAATGAAAATAGAAGAATTCTTTGAAATTAAGCTTAGGTATAAGCGTGATAATTTAGAGTATTTCACTGGATAGTTATTGAATGTTGCACAATAAGTACAAATAGAGGACTATTTTGAAACTATAAAAATAAGTTACTGTTTCTCTCCCGTTGCCCCACCAATTAGGTGGGGATATTTTACTTCTACTCTTCTACTCTTCTTCTACTCTTCTACTATTTCTATTACATCGTCTAATAGAGCGGGTGCAAACCAGGTATCCAGTTTTGCTCTCAATTGATCAACCCCAATCCCTTTTGAAGAAGAAAATAGGTCAACACTGACATCGCCAGGATACTCTAACGCTTGCTCTCGAATATTGAGTAGCTGCGCTTTTCGTGCTCCACTTTTTAGTTTATCCGCTTTGGTTAAGAGTACTTGCACTGGTAGGTTCGATTCAACAGCCCAATAGATTAGCTGTTGGTCTAGATCTTTCATCGGATGACGAATATCCATTAATACCACTAAACCTTTCAAAGATTCGCGCTTTTGCAGGTATTCACCTAATGATTTCTGCCACTTTTTCTTCAATTCAAGTGGCACTTGAGCAAAGCCATAACCAGGTAGATCGACAATATGGCAGTTGTCTTCAACTTTGAATAAGTTGATAAGTTGCGTTCGACCAGGGGTTTTACTGGTTTTAGCCAAACTCTTTTGATTGGTAAGGCGGTTTAAAGCACTAGATTTACCAGCATTGGAGCGACCAGCAAAGGCGACTTCGATACCTTCATCTTCAGGAAGGTGGCGAATATCAGGGGCACTTGTGATGAAATGCGTTTTTTGATAGTGAATTGTTTTGGTCACTGTTAACTCCGTCTCGACTTCTTGTAGTCAAGTGATTACTTTTTTGTGAATTTGTGTAAAATAACCGTGTTCGGCTAAAGGTCGGTTATTGTACCATGTCATTACAAAATATAAGTGGTACTGGAAGCTTAATATCTATTACATAATTTCGAGATGTTTTTTTACTCTCCGTTGTGTCATAGAGACAATAATTATAATGGAATGTCATGAAAAAATTAGCGTTGATATTAACACTCCTTGCGAGTTGCTCTGCTTTTGCTCAAGGAGATATAGAAGCTGGTAAAGCGAAATCGGCCATGTGTGGTGCATGTCATGGTGCTGATGGAAATAGCCTAATCGTTCAAAATCCAAAATTAGCAGGTCAGCATGCTACTTATCTTGAGAAACAAATCAAGGAATTTAAGCTAGGTGCTACCAGTGGCGGTAAACAAGGACGTGTTGATGCAGTGATGGGTGGTATGGTAATGGCACTTACAGAGCAAGATATTGTCGATATTGCTGCTTACTTCGCTTCTAATACGATTTCAGATAACTCGACCACTGAAGAGTCAATGAAACTTGGTGAGAAACTGTACCGAGCAGGTGATATCAAACGTGGTCTCCCTGCTTGTTCTGCTTGTCATGGCGTACGAGGCAACGGTACTGAATTGTCTGGTTTCCCTAAAATTTCAGGCCAACATGCTGATTATGTGAAAGTGCAACTTGAAAAGTTTCGTAACGGAACTCGAACTAATGACATGAATATGATGATGCAGGATGTTGCTGCAAAACTGACTGACAGTGAAATTAGTGCTTTATCACACTATGTTGGTGGCCTACACTAAGCTAATTCTACGCTTATAATAGAGAGATCTTAAAGGCAGCCAAATTGGCTGCTTTTTCTTTAGTGTCACTTTCTGCTATATTGCGCCCCTGCTTTTAGAACTGGTTTATAATATGCACTCATGTCCTTTATGTCAGCATCAACAAACGGCTGAATTCTTTAAAGATGAACGCCGGCAGTATCTTCAGTGTGCAAGATGTTCACTGATATTTGTTGATCCAGCGTTTAGATTGGATGCAGTTGCAGAGAAAGCCATGTATGATCTGCATGAAAATGACCCAAATGATCAGAGATACCGTACATTTCTATCTCGATTCGCTAATCCGTTATTGGATCGCGTTGGTAGCCGCCAGCAACAAGGACTCGATTTTGGTTGTGGACCGGGGCCAACGTTATCTTTAATGATGGCAGAACAGGGTCATCATGTTGAAATTTACGATCTATACTTTTATCCAGATAAAAGCGTATTAGAAAGAGAGTATGATTTTGTAACTTGCACTGAGGTGATGGAGCATTTTTATCACCCTAATAAAGAGTGGAAGTTATTGTTAAGTTTAGTCAAACCTGGTGGTTGGCTAGGTATTATGACGAAATTAGCCAGGGATGTTGATGCGTTTTCAACGTGGCACTATAAAAGTGACGTAACTCATGTGAGTTTCTTTAGTAAAGAGACGTTTATGTTTCTTGCTCATCGAGATCAACTCACGATCGAATTTGTTTGTAATGATGTAATTTTACTGAGGAAACCCCAGTAATGAGCCGTAATAAAAAAAGTCGTAAAGTAGGTGCAGAAGCTTCTGTGGCCTATTCTGAAAGAACTGTATCTCAATCTGAGCTTGATGCTCGTTTGCGTAAAAAAACAAAAAAACGTAAAGGTTTAAAAGCTGGTACTCGCCACTCTGATGCAGAAGTAACAGGCCGTTCAAAGTCTAAACAGCAGAAAGATCCACGCTTAGGCAGCAAAAAGCTGATCCCATTAGTGGTGGCGCCTAAGGCAAAACCAGGCACGGTTGCTGCTAAAAAAGAGCGTCGTTTATCCGCAGAACAAGAGCTGGATATGTTAGAGAATGATGCTCAACTTACCACTCTTCTTGATCGCCTTGATGAAGGTGAGAAATTAGGTTCTGGACTGCAGAAATACGTTGATGAAAAACTGGACCGTATTGAGAGATTGATGGGACAGCTTGGTTTACTGGAAGAGGATGAGCCGGAAACCGAGGTTGTTGAAGTACCCGTTAAACGCAGTAAGAAAAAAACGGATGAAGATCTGTTAGAGCAGTTTGCTAATTTAGATATGGATGATTTTAAGGAGTAAGGGATGTCTGCAAGTGTAGTGCTAGTTGTTATTAGTAGCCTTATTATTGCAGCCCTTGCTGTGTATGCTGTCTCTCTGTTAATGAAGCTTAAAAAACAAGAGGCGATACAGCAACGAAATCAGAACATTGCGATTGCTAAACGTAATGTTAATATTTTTGAAAACGTGAATGCCCTCTGCTTGGCGGGCATTCAAGAACAGTGTGATTTTTCAGAGATAACCATTCGAGTCTATTGCATCTTGGACTACGTGCAAGGCGATGATCGCATCGATTTTGCGGTGGAATTCCCAGCGATGCAAGAACTGTATGACACGGTCAAAGACATGCCTCGTGGTGATGCTCGTAAAGAGATTATCAAGAAGCAAAGAATGGCCATGGACTTAGCTCGAGTGAAAGCAGAATCACGACTGCAAAATGCCATCAAACTTGAGCTACAACAGCTTCAGCAAAGAATTTCCTGTTTAGATGCAGGTAATAAAAGTAGTGCGATTGATGTAAAAATGATCTAAACGACACTTCTTGTTCATTATTGTTAGATAAATGCTACGACCATAATCATCTTATGGCAGAATACACTTCTATCAATATTTAAAAAAGAAAGTGGAAGTTGTCATGTCAAAGAAACAAATCGTATGGGATCAGGCCATCATCGAGAAATACAATTACTCGGGCCCTAGATACACCTCATACCCAACAGCGTTAGAGTTTCATGAAGCTTATACGTCTGCTGAATTTGATATGGCTTGTTCTGAGTATCCAGAGCGTCCACTCTCTCTCTACATACATATCCCTTTTTGCCACAAGCTGTGTTATTTCTGCGGATGTAATAAAGTTGTTACTCGTCATCACCATAAAGCCGATCAATATTTAGATGTGCTTGAGCATGAAATACGCCATCGTGCTCATCTGCTAAGAGAGCGAAAAGTGACTCAACTTCACTTCGGTGGTGGTACGCCAACGTTTCTTACTGAACAGCAGATGACTCGAGTGATGGATATATTGCGCAGTGAGTTTACTTTTGCTGATGATGCTGAAATTAGTATTGAAGTTGATCCACGCGAGCTTGAGTTGAATATGTTGGATCATCTTCGCAGTGAAGGGTTTAACCGATTAAGTATTGGCGTACAAGATTTTAATAAAGAAGTTCAGAAGCTGGTTAATCGCGAACAAGATGAAGCGTTCATTGTCGCGTTAGTTCAAAGAGCCAAAGATCTTGGCTATCGCTCGACTAATTTAGATTTGATTTATGGTTTGCCAAAACAGAGCGCCGAGTCCTTAGCGGTTACCTTAAAGCGGGTTTTAGAGATGAAACCTGGTCGCCTCTCAGTCTTTAATTACGCACACATGCCAAATATTTTCGCAGCCCAACGTAAAATTAAAGATGAAGATTTACCAGCAGCAAAAGAGAAGTTGAAGATGCTCAATGAGAGTATCGCGACCTTAACGGGTGCGGGTTACCAATTTATCGGTATGGATCACTTTGCCCTTCCAGATGATGAGTTAGCTGTGGCTCAACGTAAGGGTATTTTGCACCGAAATTTCCAAGGATATACCACTCAGGGTGAGTGTGATCTATTGGGAATGGGTGTCTCTGCAATCTCGATGATTGGAGACAGTTATGCTCAGAACCAAAAAGAGCTAAAACACTACTACGCAACAGTGGAAGAGCAACGTCATGCATTGTGGAAGGGGGTAGCCCTTGATGCCGATGATCTTCTTCGTAGAGAAGTGATAAAGCAGTTGATTTGTAACTTTAAGTTAGACACTCAACAGATAGAGACTGAGTTTAACTTAGACTTTATGAGCTATTTCGCTGAAGACATCAAATTACTGCAAACCTTTATTAATGATGAGTTGGTGACCATTGAGGATGGTGTGATTGAGGTGACTCTTCGCGGGCGTCTACTTATTCGTAATATCTGTATGTGCTTTGATAAATACTTAAGAGACAGGGCTCGTCAGCAGCAATTCTCTCAAGTTATTTAACAATGTATAAATGGCTAATTCCAACTCATATGGAATTAGCCAATTCAATCAAACCACTTTATTTAGCGATTTTTTGCTAACTCTCTTAATGCCTGCTTCTCTTGCTCTGACAAAAACGCCAGTTCTAATCCATTGATCTGTGCCTGTCTAATGTCACTTTGAGATAATCCGACTTTTGATGCCGCTATTTCATATTCATGTGGTAGCTCAATACCTTCAACAGCAGGATCATCAGTATTTAAACAAGCCAGAATGCCATGGTCTAAAAATGATTTGATTGGATGTTCAGCAAATGATGCGACGGTACTGGTTTGAATATTCGATGTTAAGCAAGACTCTATACCAATTTTGTTTTTCGCTAGGTAGTCCATCAGTGCTGGATCTTGCAGTGCTTTAACACCATGACCAATACGAGAAGCCCCCAGTTCCTGAATGGCTTGCCACATACTTTCTGGTCCTGCGGCTTCACCCGCGTGAACGGTGACCTGTAAGCCCGCATCTCTCACTTGTTTAAAGTGACTTAAGAATCGGTCACCAGGTTGTCCCAGCTCATCACCAGCAAGATCGATGGCCACTAAGCGGTCCTTCTGAGTTAATAGACCACTTAACTCTTGTTGGCAGGCTTCTTGACCAAATGTACGGCTGAGAATACCAATTAAGTTCGCTTTGATATCAAAATCTCGACAGCCTGCATCAACGCCATCAACAATAGCTTCAACCACGCCAGTGATGGGTAATTTGTGCTTCATTGCCATGTAGTAAGGTGAGAAACGAAGCTCCGCATAATCAATCTGAGCATTCTTAGCATCTTCAACGTTTTCATAAGCAACACGGCGACACGCTTCTAAATCACCCAATACCGCGACACCCCAATCCAGTTTAGATAAAAAAGCCACTAGACTTGGTTCCGCTTCCACAATTTGTACATGAGGGCGAAGGCTTTCAATATCGTAGGCAGGAAGTGTTAACCCAAACTGTTTACCAAGATCTAAAATAGTTTCAATACGGATATTGCCATCAAGGTGGCGATGTAAATCGGTAAGGGGTAAATTTTTAGTTATCATTATTATCTTCCTGAGCTTTGTGGTTTGCATCAGTATAAAAATGAATCCAGAAAGTGTCAGTAATTAATATGTATAAAAACAGTAAAATCAGCCGTTTTCTATTTGATGTTAACTAAATCTGTTGGCCACTGCTCAATTGGAACAGGGCGCGAATAGAGGAATCCTTGCGCTTGAGGACAATTTAGTTGTGAAAGTAGTTCTGCTTGTTGCTGAGTCTCTACACCTTCAGCCACCAAATTGACCTTAAAGCCTTTGGTAATATTGATGATGGCTGAGACGATAGAGCTGTCTAGATTTTCACTGCTCAGTTGGTTAACAAATGTTCGGTCAATCTTAAGGCAGTCGAATGGCAGTTTATGTAGGTAAGCTAACGATGAGTAACCCGTACCAAAATCATCAATCGCGATACTGATGCCGAGTTCTTTAAGTGCGTGCATGTTGCGAATGACCATAGGATCACTATCAGCAATGCGCGATTCAGTCACTTCTAAGGTGAGATTTTTAGCAGGCAGTCCCGTTGTGCTTAGAATTGCTTGCACACTATCCACATGACCGGGTTGTGATAGTTGGTTCACGGAGACGTTGACGTGAATATTGAAATCTTGTGGCCACTTCCCTGATGTAATGGCATTGACGGTATCTTGGCAGGCTTTTAAGAGAATGCTTTGACCAATGCCTTCAATCAGGCCGGACTCTTCAGCCAGAGGAATAAAATCGTTTGGTGAAATAATTTCATTCGAGCTAGTCACCCAGCGAGCGAGGGCTTCAGCGCCAATACTCATTCCGGACTCCAGGTTGATAATTGGCTGATAAAACGGAATGAACTCATCATTTCTGAGTGCTTCTTGTATTCGGGCTAGCATTTGAGTGCGATTACGAGAAATATTGGCCATTTCAGGGCGATAGAAACTGATTTTTAGTAACTCTTTTTTTGCACTACTTAACGCGATACTGCTATTGCGAAGCCATAGGGTCATCTCTTTTTCTGTTGATGTCTCTACGATGCCGATGGAAGCTGTTATCACGATACTCTCATGCTCTAACAGAAAAGGAGAGGTGAATAGATCTAATAGACTATCGGCGAGCTGTTGGATGCGGCTCTGTTGGTTTAGTGTCGGTGCATAGATAGAAAAAGCACTGGAACTAGTACGAGCAATCAGCATATTAGGTTTAATTATCGATTGTAAGCGCTCAGCAACCATTACCAGTACGTGTTCACCTTTTTGATGACCAAGACTATCGTTAATCTCTCTGAATCGGTTTAGACCGACTAAGAGAAGCGTTCCTTCTGTGGTCTGTTTTATGTCACTACTCTGCTTAATTAATCCTTCACGGCTGTACAGTTTGGTCAGTGAATCAAAGAGCAACTGAGTTTGTAGGGTTTCAAAGGAGTTTTTAAGGTTATTTGCCATCTCATTAAATGCGATAACCAGTAGGCTAGTTTCGTAAATATATCCAGATTGTGGCATTTTGCTGTTCCAATTGCCTTTAGCTAAATGATTTGCCGCGCTTGCTGTTGACGTGATTGGTTTGGTTATCGAATGGATCACTATAAGACCGATCCCAATGCCAATGGAGCTAATGAGTAAAGCAATGATCCAACTATCTCGTTGAGTTTGAGGAACGTCGCCTAGAAGATCCGCTTCTGAAATGGATATACTGATGTACCAAGTGAGTCCAAATTCATCTTGGAAAGGGGTAACCTGACTGAAGTATCGGCTGTTTTCAATGTTGAAATTAAATCGATCAATCGAAGATATGTCGTTGAGGTTTTTTTCTTGAAGGTAATCTGCACTATTTTTTATAATGGAGTTACTGCTTTCGGTAGTGAGCATCCGCTGCCCCATATCGCTTTTAGCTTCTCCCGTTGACAAAATACTGCTACGGTCGGAATGAGCTACTAACCGTTTACTTTGATCAAAAATATAGATTTCTGCATTGGTGCTCTGTTGTAGCTGTTGTAAAAAAACATTGAAACTGTTTATTCGTATGTCGGCAACTAACACACCAACAAATTTCCTCATAGAAAAAACGGGAGTGACGGCAGATAGCGTGATCTCTTTTCTCTCATCCGCATTGGTATAAATAGAGGACCATTGAGGCTTAAGAGATTGTGAAACCGGCAGATACCATGGTCTTACACTAGGATCATAACCGACAGTAGTTGAGCGGATATCTTGGCTAATGCTACTGCCACGATATATGACTAGCTTTTGTTGGGTTCGGTCATCTTTTAACATCAAAGAGTAACCGTTATTTGGCTCTTTACGAAAACCAACAAAGTCTTTATTTTCAGAGCCAAAGCCTAACACATCCAGTTGCGGAATATCATCATAGAGTCTGGAGAACGATGAGAGCAGGTAGGTTTGTAATTTACTGACATTGCCAAATGTGATGAGGTTATTAAACTCTATGCTGTGACTTAAATATTCAGCGGCATGGAAAGGCTCAGATAAAAATTGCGAAAGACGTTGGTTTACGTTTGAGTTTAGTAATGACAGTTGCTTGGCGCTAATGTCATCGACCATCTCTTCATAATGACTGTTTTGTACTAATACTATGACGCTAAATGTGCATAGAAAAATAACCAAAAACGGCAGAACAACAGCAGTTTTCAGAGTTATTTTAATGTTAGTG
Organism: Aliivibrio sp.; assembly: GCA_016764915.1. Taxonomy (GTDB): domain Bacteria; phylum Pseudomonadota; class Gammaproteobacteria; order Enterobacterales; family Vibrionaceae; genus Aliivibrio_A. Next base: position 8,762 of record JAESQY010000155.1, read on the forward strand.
TGCATAGACAACCATATTATAAGGACGTTATACCGTAATTGTATAGGTTATGAAAGATGGAGGCGAATCTTTTTAGAGTAGCCCAAGAATCATTAATAACTAAATCATCAGTATAGCTCTTTCAGCTTTCTTGTGAGTGTATTTCTTCCCCAACCAAGCACTTTTGCTGCCTCCTGCTTATGACCATTTGTGTACTCCAATGCCGCTTCTAATAAAATGCGCTCAAATTCCGGCAGCGCATACGATAGGAGATCTTTTTCTCCTGAATCTAACGACTTTTTCGTCCAAGTAGCCAGTTGAGTTTGCCAGCTTAATTCACCCTGTGTATCAGTCTGAATATCTTCTTCTAATAACTCTGGTGGGAGATCTCTAGGTAAGATTTCACTGCCACTGGCCATAACTGTTAACCAACGACAGATATTTTCCAGCTGCCTGACGTTGCCAGGCCAAGCGAGCTTATTCAACGTTTCAATTGTACTAGGGTGTAGAGATTTTACTTCAACATCTAACTCTTCAGCAGCAAGAGATAGGAAGTGCTGAGTGAGTTTCTCAATATCCTGTTTTCGCTCTCTTAATGCTGGGATATGGATACGGATAACATTGAGACGATGGAAAAGATCTTCTCTAAATCCGCCATCATTGACTAATCTCTCAAGATGCTGGTGTGTTGCCGCAACAATTCGAACATCCACTTTAATCGCTGAGTGGCCGCCCACTCGATAAAATTGGCCATCGGAAAGTACGCGTAATAAACGCGTCTGAATATCGAGGGGCATATCTCCAATCTCATCAAGAAATAGAGTGCCACCATTAGCCTGTTCAAAGCGGCCATGTCGCACGCTATTAGCACCAGTAAAGGCGCCTTTCTCATGACCAAATAGTTCCGATTCAATTAAGTCTTTTGGGATTGCGGCCATATTAAGTGCGATGAAGGGTTTGTTTGCTCTCGGACTGTGACGATGCAGAGCATGAGCCACGAGCTCTTTACCCGTTCCAGACTCTCCATTGATCAATACAGAAATAGATGAGCGAGAAAGTCGACCAATCGCTCTGAACACTTCTTGCATAGCAGGGGCTTCACCAATAATCTCTGGTGTATCTGAGTTGAGTTCATCTTCTGATGTGTGATGTTGTTTTTGCTCTTGGCTGTGGATAATTGCACGATCAACTAAGGTAAGCGCTTCATCGATATCAAAAGGTTTTGGCAGATATTCAAATGCCCCTTTTTGATAAGCGTTAACGGCAGCATCAAGATCAGAATGGGCGGTCATGATTATGACTGGGATATCAGGGTAGTTCTCTTGAAGATTTTTCAGTAGTGCCAGGCCGTCCATGCCTGGCATTCTAATATCAGAGACAATCACATCAGGTACATTTCGTTCTAGAGCGAGTAATACACTTTCACCGTTGGCAAAAGTATCACACTGCATCTGGGCTGAGGTAAAGGTTTTTTCTAGTACCCATCGAATAGAGTTATCGTCATCTACAACCCAAATTAGTCCTTTACTCATAATTGCCTCTGAAGTTTTGTATTAAGTATCGTTATTATTATTTTATTGGTAAATATAGGGTAAATGTTGTCTGACCAGGCCAGCTGATCACTTCAATTTTCCCTTTGTGTTGATCGATTAAGTTTTGTGAAATGGATAGACCTAACCCAGTACCACCTTCACGTGCACTCACCATGGGGTAAAAAAGAGTGTCTTGTATCTCTTTTGGAATACCAGGACCATTATCCGTAATTTCAACTTTGGCACTTAAGCGATATTGATGACCGTGGATATTGGTTTGATATTCGGTGCGAGTGCGTAAAGTGATGACTCTCTCTTCTTGATCTTGCAGCACTTGAGCGGCATTACTGATCACATTAAGAAAAGCTTGTTCTATCTGTTCAGCGTCCATAAGAAAATCTGGTAAGCTAGGGTCATAATCTCGAATAAATTGAATTCGTCCATCATAGGTTAATTCAACAATCTGACGTGCCTTTTCAAGTACCACATGGATATTGTTCTCTTTTTTTTGACCTAGTCGTTGTGGACCGAGCAATCTATCTACGAGGTTTCGTAGTCGATCTGCTTGTTCAACAATGATCTGTGTGTACTCTTTAAGAGAGGCTTCAGGCAGCATTTTCTCAAGTAGCTGTGCCGCTCCTCTGAGGCCTCCTAGAGGATTTTTTATTTCATGCGCTAGATTGCGGACTAATACTTTTGCGGCCATCTGCTGTGCATGTTGGGATATTTCTTGGCTTAATCTTCGCTGTTTTCCAATCTGTCTTAACTCAACCAATAGCATGATTGTTTTATTCCAAGAGACCGGGCTGACCGTAATTTCCACCATGACAGGGCGCTGATCAATAACCAGAGTAACATCACTGTCTGTAATACTCTGCCCACTGGTTAAGGGTTGAGAAAGCAAGGAGAGGTCCAAAGAGGTATGTTGAATGAGGTCGGTTATTTTCAATTTATTAAGTCGACGGGCACTTTGAGAAAAGAGTTGCTCAGCGGAAGGATTCGCATAATGAATTGCAAGCTCTTCATCTAACAATACGATAGCCGTAACGAGATTATTTATAAGCGTTTCAGATAAGTTTGTCATTGCTATCGCCACCCATAATAAATTGAATCTTTAGTGTGCACTACTTTGGTGCATCAAGATATGTCCGATCTCTATTTAATTTATAGCTGTTTTATTCTTATACTAAAAAGCCCACGTCGAACGTGGGCTTGAATAACTGAGTATGCCCAATAGTGTGGTTATTGGACAGATAAGGCTCGGTTATACTGAGTAATACAGTTCAAACTCAAGTGGGTGAGTAGTCATATTAATCAGTTCTACATCTTCAGACTTAAGCTTAATATAAGAGTCTATGAAGTCGCTAGAGAATACACCACCCGCCGTTAAGAACTCACGATCATCGCTAAGTGCTTGAAGTGCTTGTTGTAGTGATTCTGCAACTTGTGGGATTTCTGCTGCTTCTTCTGCTGGAAGGTCATACAGATGTGCCGGGAGTTACCAGACGCACTACATCGCGTTTAAC
>JAESQY010000156.1 GCA_016764915.1 Aliivibrio sp.
GCAAATATGATCTGCTGTATTTTATTACAGCAAGATTTAAAAATTAGATTATCAATATCTAGCGTTTTTAATTCTGAAAATATCTGCATGTAGTGTTAAAGATAAAAAACGTGTACTAGTTCAAATTATTATGTAAATTACAAAATTGATATCAACAGAGTTATCCACAGAATCAATCTGTGAATAAGTCTGTTAGTAGTTTTGATTCAGGCTAGGCAGTATATGGGCTAAACAAGGATCTTTACTTATTTAAAATGGTTAACTGTAAGTAATGCTCACATTAAGCTGTTGATAAACAATGTCATTTCTACTTTTTTAGGTGTTTATCACTACTTGAGAGAAGATCTTTAAACAGATATTCTTTGATCCTAATCATCAATTCACACTGTGTTTAACTTTTTACATTATTCAATGCAGCTCTGCTTAAGTTTTTTTTTCCACACAAAAATTGGGAGCATAATTAGCTAAGCATCTCTCGGTAAACCCTTCTGGATAATTCTAATTAAGCGCTTCTCTTTGGCTGATGGAGCTGCAATTAATTCTTTTCTGCTCTCCTGTTGGGCGATTGACCATGTAATGTGAACATCTAATAGGTCGGATATTCCTAGGTATCTGCTAAGAGTCTCTATAACTGTTTTTTGATAAGGGGCATTACCAAGTGCTACTGCAATATTTCGCCTCCATTGAAGGTGGCCAATTCGGCGAATAGGAGACCCTTCTAGCTTCTTCATAAATTCACCTTCACTCCACATGAAAAGAGTGAGTAAATCTGGTGTTGTAAAGTGCTCACGTCGGTGAAAGTCGTGTTGTTCGGTTATATTAGCTTGCCTATTCCATGGGCAGACTAGCTGACAGTCATCGCAACCGTATATTCGATTACCGAGCTTAGATCTTAATGCTTCTGGAATAATGCCATCGAACTCAATGGTTAGATAAGATATACAGAGCCTAGCGTCAACAACACCTGGGGACAAAATAGCATTGGTTGGACATGAAGTAATACATGCAGTGCATTTACCGCATTGAGCTTCAACGGGTTGATCGATAGGTAGTGGAATATCGACTTGTAGCTCACCAAGAAAAAACCAAGAGCCAGCATTAGCATCGAGTAAGAGTGAGTGTTTTCCGATCCACCCTAATCCTGCTTTTTCAGCGAGAGGTCTCTCTAAAATTGGTGCTGAATCAACAAAAGGACGAAATCCTAATTTACCGACTTCTTGCTCTATTTTTTGGCCCAATTTCTTTAACTGATTACGAACCAATTTGTGATAGTCTCGACCTAGAGCATATCGACTTATATAGGCTTGGCTAGCATCGCTTAAATTAGTGGCAAATTGAGCTTCAGGTGGGAGATAGTTCATTCTTGCACTGATGACTCGAACCGTTCCAGGGAGAAGTTCATCTGGTCTTGCTCTCATCATGCCATGCCTTGCCATCCAGTCCATATCACCGTGATATCCAGAATTGAGCCAATCTTGAAGCGGTTTTTCTCTTGATTTCAAATCAATGTCGCAAATGCCTACCTGCTGAAAACCAAGGTCTAGCCCCCACGCTTTTATATTTTCGGCCAGTAAGTTGTAATCGATATCTATCAAGAGAAAGTCCAATATTGAGCAAGCATGTATGGGGTTAATTCTATCATAAATCTAATTGTCTCTATTAGCGCTCAAACGGGTAACCGTTGAAGGGATTTGGTATAATTAACCCAAATCTAGCTTTGTTTGTTTCATGTGGTCACACTTCTAACGTTAATTCCGTTATTATCTGATGATTTACGTAGTATTATGAGTATATATTGAACAATGATTAGATATGTATTCACTAAACAGACATCAGATGAATCTGATTTAAAAGATGTCAAAATTTTAACAATCAACCGATGATAAATAGTTAATAATGCATACTGTCGAATTAAAATTTGCTACTGAAACCGATACAATAAATTTTGGTGGCAAACTGGCTCTGGCCTGCCAGCAACAAACAACAATATATCTACATGGTGATTTAGGTGCAGGAAAAACCACATTCAGCCGAGGCTTTATTCGCGCATTAGGGCACCAAGGCAATGTAAAAAGCCCAACATACACTCTGGTCGAGCCTTACGAGCTAAACCAATGGCAGGTATACCACTTTGATCTCTATCGCCTAGCCGATCCTGAAGAGTTAGAATTTATGGGTATTCGTGATTACTTTACTGATGATGCTATCTGTTTAGTTGAGTGGCCTGAAAAGGGAGAGGGAATGCTACCAAAGCCTGATTTAGACATAGATTTACGTTATTGTGGTGAGCAGCGAACCGTTCAGATTACTGCTAATAATGATTATGGAATAACTTTGATGAAGCGATTGGAATTGTGTTGATTGGAAAAAAAGTAAGGGTTTATTTTTCATTTTTACTATGGGTTGTACTCGGTACCTCTACAGCATATGCAAATTCTTTAGAGGGATTGCGAGTGTGGCCTTCACCCGATGAAACCCGAATTGTTATCGATTTATCATCTGAAGCTAATTTCAGTTTTTTTACTTTAAGTCACCCTTTTCGTTTAGTGGTGGACTTAAAGCAGACCAATTTAAAATCAAAACTACCGCTAACCATCACCAACAGTGATGTTCTGACTAAAATTCGTAAAAGTACAGCCCCAGCCAAAGGGACGACTCGATTAGTGTTAGAGCTTAAAAAAAGCGTAAAACCAACACTGTTTAAATTGGATCCTACCCCTGGTGGTCAGTATGGTTATCGTTTAGTGGTTGATCTACCACACCGTAAAGAAACCAGTACTGGAGTGATCAGCAATCGCCCAACGCCTTCAAAACCAGTGATTAATAGAGATGCTATACAGTTGATTGGTTCTGGTGACATTGTTGTGGCTATTGACGCGGGTCATGGCGGAGAAGATCCGGGCTCTGTGGGTCCAACTCGTAAATATGAGAAACACACCACGTTAGCAGTATCGAAAAAAATTGCTGCCCGTATTAATGCTGTTCCTGGAATGAAAGCGGTGTTAACTCGAAGCGGAGACTATTTTGTTAATTTAAATCGTCGCTCTGCCATTGCTCGCAAAAATAAAGCGCATCTACTGGTTTCTATTCATGCCGATAGTTTTACCTCTTCTCAACCACGTGGTGGTTCGGTGTTTGTACTAAACACCCGTAGAGCAAACTCCGAAATAGGCCGTTGGGTTGTTAAGCATGAAGAGCAATCTGAACTACTTGGTGGCGCTGGTAAGGTATTGGCAAAGGCCCATAACGATAAAAACTTGAGTCAAACTCTGCTCGATTTGCAATTTAGACACTCCACGACAGAAGGATATAAAGTCGCGTCTAATATTCTTACCGAGATGGGGAAAGTGACTAAGCTGCATAAACGCAATCCCGTGCCTGCCAGTCTTGCGGTATTAAAATCACCAGATATTCCTTCAGTTTTAGTCGAAACAGGGTTTATCTCTAATCGTACCGAAGAGAAGCTTTTATTTCAGCGAGCGCATCAAGACAAATTAGCAGCCGCAATTTCAAAAGCAATTATTGATTACTTTCAAGATAACGCCCCTGCAGGAACGATGTTTGCGCTAAAAAATCAACAAATTAAACACAATGTAAAGCGTGGGGAGTCACTCTCTATTATTGCGAAAAAATATGGCACTTCTATTCAGAGCATAAAAAAAAGCAATAAGCTAAAAAGCAGCAGTTTGAGAATAGGCCAAGTGTTGTACATCACTGGAGCGAGCACTGTTACCTCGAAACCTCAAAGCAAACCTAACGTGCTGCCAACGACTAAAATGACCACTCATATTGTGCGAAAAGGCGAGTATATCGGCAAAATAGCAGCGAAATATGGTGTTTCAGCTTCCAGTATTCGTATTTGGAATGGTCTCAAAAGTGACAAACTTGCGGTTGGTCAAAAGCTGAAAGTAAAAGTTCTGAGTACCAAAACAGTGAAACACAAAGTTAAACGAGGGGAGTTTCTCGGTAAAATAGCATCGAACTATGGCATCTCAGTGTCTCAACTTCGTAAAGCCAATCAATTACGTTCTGATCAGCTTGCCGTCGGGCAGTGGTTGATCATTCCGAGTAGTTAAGATGACGATTCAAATTTTACCCGCTCGTCTAGCTAATCAGATTGCTGCGGGAGAGGTAGTTGAAAGGCCAGCTTCTGTTGTTAAAGAACTGGTTGAGAACAGTATTGATGCCGGTGCGACTCGCATTGATATTGATATCGAAAAAGGGGGCAGTCGATTAATTCGAGTCAGAGATAATGGCGAAGGCATTAACAAAGATGAGTTAACCTTAGCACTTAGTCGCCATGCTACCTCAAAAATACACAGTTTAGATGATCTTGAAGGCATAGTCAGTTTAGGTTTTCGTGGAGAAGCATTAGCCAGTATCAGTTCAGTGTCACGATTAACGCTTACTTCCAGAACCGTAGCGCAAGAACAAGCGTGGTCAGCGTATGCGGAAGGTCGCGATATGACTGTTACGACCAAACCCGCTGCCCATCCGATTGGTACGACCATTGAAGTATTGGATCTTTTCTTTAATACCCCCGCACGCCGAAAATTTTTAAAAGCAGATAAAACTGAGTTTACTCATATTGATGAACTGCTTAAACGAATCGCGCTCAGTTATTTTGGAGTAGCGATTACATTAAAACACAATGGAAAAGTGATTCGGCAATATCGAGCCTCTCACTCTCAATTGCAAAAAGAGAAACGTCTTGCCTTGGTGTGTGGTTCGAATTTTGTTGATAATTCAATCAGTGTTGAACTTAATCACGACGGGCTAACACTGACGGGCTGGATATCGACCCCGCAAGGTGCAAGAGCTCAAAGTGATCAGCAATACTGTTATGTAAATGGCAGAATGATGCGTGATAAGCTGATAAACCATGCAATTAGGCAGAGTTATGAGTCGAGTTTGTCTGCAGATCAATTCTCCGCTTATGTTCTATTCATAGAGATCGATCCACATCAAGTTGATGTGAATGTGCATCCGGCAAAACATGAAGTACGTTTTCATCAGGCTCGTTTAGTTCACGATTTTATCTATCAAGCTATTGCAAGCGCATTAGAACAAGCAAAGGCCATTGATGATGTTCCTAAGAGTCGGGGTGGTGTTGAGTATCAAACTCGAGAGTCAGTTGCTGAACAAGTCATGGAAGCAGTGGCTAAAGTTCCTGTATACCCGCGTCAACAAGATCGTTCTCAGTGGAATCAAGCAGCCACAACTCGCCCATCCAATAAGCAAGTAAAAGCGTATCAGCACTTATTGCAGACACCAGTAACGATGGCGCCGGTTCAAAAAATCGAGGGCTTTGACAGCTTAGGTAAGGGACTTGCCGTTATTGAATCGCACTACTTGCTAATGGAGAACCAGCAGCAGATCCAACTGTTATCACTTCGATTTGCTGAATATTTAAAAGTGTTAGGCCAGCTTAATCTAGGTAAAACGGGGTTATTGAAAGCACAATCGTTGTTGATCCCTCATACAATACCCTTAGATAAAGTGTTGCTGACGTTAATAGAGAGTGAGCAACAACTATTAAGTCAGTTAGGTATCCAATTAAAAGCAAAAGGTAGCCAAGCTGTCATAGTGATGTCAGTGTCGCAACCGTTAAGACAACAGAATTTACAGCAGTTAATTCCAGATCTGTTATCTTATTTACACAGATTAGAGACTCAGAATCGTTTTGAGAAAACCATCTCTTGGTTAGCGACTCAAGTTCTGAGTGAGAGTGACTGTTATTCAATGGCGCAAGCGATCCAGTTGATCGCTGATATTGAACGGTTATGGGAAGGTGAGTTAGTTCAACATTATGAGCGTTTACTCCAACCTGTCGATTTTGATGTTCCAATAAAAGCATTTTTTAATAATGAATGAATTACCACAAGCTATATTTTTAATGGGTCCAACAGCTTCAGGAAAGACCGAGTTAGCGATTAAAATAGGTCAACATTTTCCCGTGGAGTTGATAAGTGTGGATTCAGCCCTTATTTATAAAGGTATGGATATCGGAACCGCAAAGCCGAGCGATGAAGAACTCGCTTTGGCTCCGCATAGGCTGATTGATATTATTGAGCCAACGGAAAGCTACTCTGTTGCTAATTTTCGCGAAGATGCATTGCGTGAGATGAATAATATTGTAGAGAGAGGGAATATACCTCTTCTTGTTGGTGGTACAATGCTGTATTTTAAGGCTTTACTTGAAGGTCTTTCACCTTTACCTGCTGCAGATAATGCTGTGCGATCTCAAATTGAGCAAGAAGCACTATCTATTGGCTGGAAAGGATTGCATGATCAGCTGACAACCATAGATCCAGTGGCTGCAGCTAGAATACACCCCAATGATCCTCAGCGTTTAAGTCGAGCTTTGGAAGTATTCCGTATTTCGGGAAAAACGTTAACTGAATTGACCCAGACTCAAGGTGAGTCACTTCCTTTTAGGGTTCATCAGTTTGCGATAGCACCTAAAGAGAGATCTGAGCTTCATCGTCGTATTGAGTTACGTTTTAATATGATGATGGATGCTGGATTTGAGCAAGAAGTAGAATCTTTACGTCAACGGGGTGATCTGCATTCAGATTTACCCTCTATACGTTGTGTAGGGTACCGTCAGATGTGGGATTATCTGGATGGGAATGGTTCACGTGATGAAGCGATTTTTCGTGGCGTTTGCGCTACTCGTCAACTGGCAAAAAGGCAGATTACTTGGTTAAGAAGCTGGGAAGAGCTGACTTGGTTAGACAGTGACGATATTGAAGGTGCATTACAAACGGTCACAAACGCTTTACATTGTGATTAAATGATTGAGTTATTACCGTATTTTTGAACTTTTGATTTTTATTTGGTTCATAGGTTAGATCAGCTCATTGCTAAAAAATTACAACAACAATCAAAATAAGGAACATAAAATGGCTAAGGGGCAATCGTTACAAGACCCTTTCTTAAACGCGCTTCGTCGTGAAAGGGTACCCGTTTCAATTTATCTAGTTAATGGCATTAAATTACAGGGACAGATTGAGTCATTTGATCAGTTTGTCATTTTATTGAAAAATACGGTAAATCAGATGGTATACAAGCATGCTATCTCTACGGTGGTTCCTGCTAGAGCAGTTAATCACCATACAGCTGCGGATCGTCCGCAAGGTGAGCAGAGTTCACCGGAAACAACGGAAGATTAATCTCTTTATAAGGAGCAATTTGCTTGTTTGACCGTTACGAGTCAGGTGAACAGGCTATTCTTGTTCATATAAATTTCACTCAAGAGGGTGAATGGGCTGACCTCAGTGAATGCGAGATGCTTGTATCATCCGCTGGCGTTAATGCATTAAGAGTAGTGACTGGCAGCCGCCAATCTCCCCACTCGAAGTATTATGTTGGGGAAGGAAAAGCACAAGAAATTGCTGATGCAGTAAGGGCTGAAGGTGCTGAGATTGTTATTTTCAATCACGCACTATCTCCAGCTCAAGAACGAAATCTAGAGCTGTTGTGCCAGTGTCGAGTTATCGACAGGACAGGTTTAATTCTTGATATATTTGCTCAACGAGCACGTACACATGAAGGTAAACTTCAAGTAGAGCTTGCTCAGTTGCGTCACCTTTCAACTCGTCTTATTCGCGGTTGGACGCACCTTGAAAGACAGAAAGGTGGCATTGGCCTTCGCGGGCCAGGTGAGACACAACTTGAAACAGATAGACGTTTGCTTCGAGATAGAATTAAAGCTATCTTGCGTCGTTTAGCTAAAGTGGCTAAGCAGCGAGAACAGGGTCGAAGAGCAAGAAACCGAGCGGAGATACCTACGATCTCTTTGGTAGGTTATACCAACGCAGGTAAATCAACACTCTTTAACCGTTTAACTGATTCCGAGGTCTATACTGCTGATCAGCTGTTCGCAACCCTTGACCCAACATTGCGTAGAGTTGAGTTAGCGGACGTAGGTTTGGCAATTTTAGCGGATACTGTTGGTTTTATACGACATTTGCCTCATGATTTAGTTGCGGCTTTTAAAGCAACACTTCAAGAGACACAAGAAGCCGATATTCTACTGCATGTTATTGACGCAAGTGATGACAGGTTTAGAGAGAACATCCAAGCGGTGGATGTGGTGCTTAAAGAGATTGATGCTGATAATGTGCCATCACTATTAGTGATGAATAAAATTGATAGTATGCAACATCAACAAGCAAGGATTGAGCGAGATGAGGAGGGTATGCCTCGTTGCGTATGGATATCGGCGATGGACGGCATTGGAATGGAGCTTCTTCTTGAAGCACTAACTGAGCGCCTTGTAAAGAGTATGGTAAATCATACTTTAAGGCTTCCACCAGAACATGTTAGTCGTTTAAGAAGTAAATTCTTTCAAATGCAAAGTATCTTGAACGAAGAGTATGAAGAGGATGGTTGCCTGCTAATCAATGTTCGTATGCAGCAAGTAGACTGGCATAGACTTGAAAAAAGAGAAAACGCACATTTAAGTAATTTTATTATTGCTTAATTCTGAAATTACTTAATAGTATGAATATATTGTAACAATAGATTCTGACTAATCTTATCAATTTGATGGAGTTTTCTAATGGCGTGGAATGAGCCTGGAAATAATAATGGCCGTGATAAAGACCCTTGGGGTAATAAAAATAACGGCGGTAAAAAAGAACAAGGTCCACCTGATCTTGATGAAGTATTTAACAAACTGAGTCAAAAGCTGGGTGGTAAGTTTGGTGGTGGCAAGAAAGGGGGCAGTGGTGCATCTTTCAATGGCGGCGGTGCGATCGGACTTGGTGTCGTTGCAGTTGTTGCTGTCGCAGTATGGGGCTTTTCTGGCTTTTACACTATTGGTGAAGCTGAAAAAGGCGTGGTATTACGCCTTGGTAAGCAGCAAGAAGTTCTAGTTGAACCTGGTTTGAACTGGAATCCGACTTGGATTGATACGGTAACACCTATTAACATGGAAGCGATTCGTTCGTTGAAAAGTTCTGGGATGATGCTGACCAAAGATGAAAACGTTGTGACTGTTGAGATGGGCGTTCAGTACCGTGTCAGCGATCCAATTAAATATCTATTCAGTGTAACCAATGCTGATGACAGTTTACGACAAGCGACAGATTCTGCGCTTCGTGCTGTTATTGGTGATGCGATAATGGATGATATTCTGACCAGTGGTCGCCAAGTTATTCGTGAGCGTACTGAAGTGACTATCAATCGTATTATTGAAAAATACAATCTTGGCTTAACCGTCGTAGATGTCAACTTCCAATCAGCTCGACCTCCTGAGGCAGTAAAGAGCTCATTCGATGACGCTATTGCGGCACGAGAAGATGAAGAGCGTTTCATTCGTGAAGCGGAAGCGTACAGTAATGACATTTTGCCAAAAGCGACGGGTCGTGCTGAGCGTTTGAAAAAAGAAGCGCTGGGTTATTCTGAAAGAACCGTTAATGGTGCTATAGGTCAAGTTGCTCAGTTTGAGAAGTTACTGCCTGAGTTTAATGCGGCACCTGAGGTGACTCGAACTCGTATGTATATTGATACGATGCAAAAAGTTTATAGTAAAACAAGCAAAGTACTGATTGATTCTGAATCAAATGGTAATTTGTTATACTTGCCTCTTGACCGAATGATGAACCGATCAACTGATAAAGTATCAACAACGAAAGATGCTTCAGCTGATTACGA
>JAESQY010000006.1 GCA_016764915.1 Aliivibrio sp.
GGGCGCTTTGGCTATGGCGATCCCAACCGCCACATCATCACCACAGGTTATTTAGCATTTATCGAGCCATTTTGTTTTTGAAAGCTGAACCACAGTATGTTGGGAAGAAGCCCATCGTACGTGTACCCTTACGGATACATTCTTTTAGTTGCTCAATGGTAGGCTCTTCGCCATCCATGTAAGATTCCATTATGTCGTCATCTTGCTCAACAGCCGTTTCGATCAGCATCTCACGATACTCTTCAACTTGGTCAACCATGTCCGCAGGAACATCTGTAACTTCAAAGTTTTCAGGAAGACCTGTGTCATCCCAAACGTAAGCTTTACGAGTTAGAAGATCAACAACACCAACAAAATCTTCTTCAATACCAATTGGAAGAACCATCACCAGTGGGTTAGCAGCAAGAACGTCTTTAGTCTGCTTAACTACACGGAGAAAATCAGCACCCATACGGTCTAATTTATTTACGAAGATAATACGTGCAACTTCTGATTCATTCGCGTAACGCCAGTTAGTTTCTGATTGCGGCTCAACACCACCAGAACCACAGAATACGCCAATACCTCCATCAAGTACTTTAAGTGAACGGTAAACTTCAACAGTGAAGTCAACGTGTCCAGGAGTATCGATAACGTTAAAACGGTGGTCTTTCCAGAAACAACTTACAGCTGCTGATTGGATAGTAATACCGCGCTCAGCTTCCTGTTCCATGAAGTCAGTAGTCGATTCACCATCATGAACTTCACCAGTTTTGTGGATCTCGCCAGTCAATTTTAGGATACGCTCAGTTGTGGTGGTTTTACCCGCATCAACGTGCGCGAAAATACCAATGTTTCTGTATTTTGCTAAGTCTGCCATTATATTACTCTATCAATTAGGTTCAAAAAACGGGGGGAGTATATCACAAAGCATCAGGACATAAACTGCTAGCTCAACAAATGCAATGTAAATTTACCCCAAAGAACATGAGTTAACAATTTTTACATTATTTTTCATAATGATATAAAAAATATTAACGTAAAATAACGTTAACCTCATTCTGTAATACTCTATAATTTAGACTAATAATGACGAAAATTCAGTATCTGATCCGTTAACCCAATGTCGTCTAAAATATAATCAGATCTCTGCATGATGTAGTCAATGTGAATTTGATTGAAGATGCCAGACCTGATATGAAATGAATTAAACAAAAAAATGTCCGATTTTTGTGGTTATCAAGTCAAGCTAAGTGCCACAACCGAGTGATAAAGGCAACTGATTAGTATGCTTACAGCCACCGTTTCACATTTTGAGTAAAGGTTTCATATTCGCTACCAAATATTTTCAATAATTCGCGCTCTTCCATCGTAATTTGAAAACGATTCATATACAGCACAAAAATAGGGGTACAACCGAGTGATAACCAGTTGTTTAATACCATGCCCCAAGCAAACAGCAAAAAAAACAGACCGACATACATCGGATTTCGTGTCACTTTATAAATACCGGTAGTCACTAACGTCGATGCCTCATTTGGCTTTGTCGGACTCACCGTCGTTTTTGCACTTCGAAAACTTTTAACACCCAAGACAGCAAACCAGACACCGATCAACGTGACTAATGTGGGAGTTATCCATGTTACATAATCCGCTAAAGTAAATGTGGGCACCATTTTTGATAACCCCCACATTATCGCTGCAAATAAAAAAGCTAATAAAAGAGGTGGGATTTTCAACTCTAAATATTTCATTACATCATCCATATATTAAATCATTGCGTGTGAGTGTAATGCTTTTTATAGGGGAATCAAGAATCTGATTTAACTGCAGACCAACTTGGTACGATACAATAAAGAAAAGCGGCAGATATCATTGAGACAATCAGATCTGGCGGCCAATGCATACCCAACCAAATCCGGCTATACCCTACTCCCACGCCCCATAAAATAAGCAGTGAAGTACTAAAGTACATTTTTCGTCGTAACAAAAAACCACCCCAAAAAACAATACTGACCGCCGAAAAAAGAGTATGTCCAGAAGGCATAGAGTAGTTGGTTTCCCCTCGCCAACTCTTTAAGCGCCACTCTGTCACTTTATCTGCTGCACTGTCTACAGTACTCTGTTTGTTTATCCCATCTAATTGGTAAAAGTCACTTATTGAATCAACCAATGCCAGTTGGTGCAGTTGGCTTACATAAGGCCTCGGTATTTCAGTGAGCTGCTTCAATCCTGTTTTAACCGTAAAACTTAAGATTAACAACACACCAAACTGAACCCACAATTGCAATGTCTCTTTTTTAGTACACCTTAACAATAGGGGTAATAAACAGAGCAGAGCGACGGTAAACAGAAACAGCTGTTTACCCGCAGATTCAGATAACCAGTGATAAACAAAACCAACCCAGTTATTGACTGGGCCCGTAAATATAGTAATTGGAAATGAAAAAATAAATATTAGCAAGAGGGTGCTAAAGATAACGAGCACTTTCAAACCTGACATTTTATTTGCCAACGAAAAATCCAACATAACGGCTACTTCTACTGTCTAAATATGCGAATGATAGTGATAATCGGCTCATGCATGTCAGAGCCGTGTTTTTTAACTCTCATTAACACTTTTATAGCTCATCAAAAGCGTCTATCGCTTCAGACAGTTTTTTAACGCCATGAATTTGCATGCCCGTAATACCACCTTTTGGCATGTTGGCATGAGGTACTATCGCTTTTTTAAAGCCGTGTTTAAACGCCTCCATCAATCGTTCTTGTCCATTAGGTACGGGTCTGATTTCACCCGCTAATCCAACTTCACCAAACACCACAACATCTTTTGGCATAGCTCTATCTTTAAAGCTTGAAAGTAACGCCATTAACAGTGCCAAATCAGCCCCTGTTTCAGCGACTTTTACTCCACCGACGACATTAACAAACACATCCTGATCGGCCATTTGTAGCCCACCATGTTTATGTAATATAGCCAACAACATCGAGAGACGGTTTTGATCTAACCCTACCGCTACCCGTCGAGGGTTGGAGAGTTGCGAGTAATCCACCAACGCTTGGATCTCAATCAACAGAGGACGAGTGCCTTCCCATACCACCATCACTGAACTTCCTGATGTCTCCTCCTCTCCACGAGACAAGAAGATTGCCGATGGATTACTGACCTCTTTTAGCCCTTGTTCGGTCATGGCAAAAACCCCTAACTCATTAACAGCACCAAAACGGTTTTTATGACTACGAAGGGTTCGGAACCGGCTGTCGTTACTGCCATCAAGCATCACCGAACAATCAATACAATGTTCTAATACTTTAGGCCCTGCTAAGCTGCCGTCTTTGATAACATGACCCACCATAAAAATAGCGACATTATTTTGTTTGGCATAACGAGTCAGTGCTGATGCCGATTCACGCACTTGAGCAACGCTACCAGGGGCAGATTGAACATCTTCAACATGCATAACCTGAATAGAGTCAATAACAATAATTTTAGGCTTTTCTTTGGCCGCAATTTGACAGATCTTCTCAACATTTGTTTCAGAGAGCATCTTCAGCTTGTCTTTAGGTAACCCTAAACGTTCAGCGCGCATAGCGACCTGTTGCAGGGATTCTTCTCCGGTAATATAGAGCGTCGGCATCTTTTGTGCTAACCAACACATCGACTGCAATAACAGCGTACTTTTTCCAGCGCCTGGGCTACCACCAATGAGTATTGATGCACCCGGAACAATACCTCCGCCCAAAACCCTATCTAACTCTTTGAATCCGCTACTAAAACGAGGAACGGCCTCAAGATCGATACTTGATAAACTTTGGACTTGAGACTCAGCAGTACCTGCGTAGCCAGAGAAGCGTTCATTTCTTGCCACTTGAGGAGAAGCGGCTAATCGCACTTCTGTGATTGTATTCCAAGCAGTACAAGCACTACATTGACCTTGCCAGCGAGGAAAGTCTGCTCCACAATCATTACAAACATACGCACGTTTTACCTTAGCCATTACACACCACTTTTATAGAATTTGTTTATGTAACACTCAACACATCATTAATTTTAAAGCGTCGATCACAGCATCAAATGTTAAATTATTATACTTTTGTATACTCTTTGAAAATCTAAAAAGTAACTTTTATTAAATATTTCATCGACTCTGTCGATACTATTCTTAATCACTTAATCAGAACTATAAATTCCAATGTTATCAGAAAAAATGCCACAAGAAGATTATCAATTTGTCATTGAACAGCTTATCCCAGCCTTTGATTCAGAGGATTTTGAACTTGCCTTGTCTCATATGACTGATGGTGAGCACCCTTCTGTACGTCTACTGGTAAAAATGGAATTGAAACGTATTATGGCGCCATGCAAACGAAGGATAGATCTTCGAGGCCGCGTTCAAGGTGATTGTCGTGAATATATCATGGATGGATTTTCTCACTGGTTAGATGATGTTGCATTTAATACCTACCATAAAAGCATTCATAAATATGGACGGTACACCGTTGGGGTTTGGGAAGAGTTAGTCAATACCCGTAATAACTTTAGAGTGATGCACGCACAAAATAAATTTGCACCCTCGACCACCGTGACTAAAGAAGACAAATCCTTTGATGTTAATTTTATTCGTTTTGGTCACTACCTAACACGTAAAGAGAACCGACTGCAGATCTCAACTCAAGTCGAAATCACTCTGCCGAAACAGCAAGAGATTCATGGGATAAGCAGTGATTTATCTCCTTCAGGTGCAAAAATAAAAGTGCCAACTGCTTTTGATTACGGGCTAGGGCAAATTATTTTAATTAGCTTCCCCGCGCTATCAGAAGAAATTCGGATTTCAGAACTCAATCAAAAACACGAATACCGCATCATTGGTATTGACGACTGCCCCAGTAGTGATAGTTTCAAATGGTTGCGAGTTAAACTCGAAACCGAACCAACCATTATACAAAAAGCGATAGATTTAAAGCTGAAAGGGACACGCCGTAAAGCTCGTCACGATAACCAAGACAAAATCTTAGCCACCAGAACCAAAGGGTACGAATACAGCTATTTGAAAAACAGCACTCACTTGCCTCTATTTTTCTCTGGAAATGAGCTCAAATACGTCATGCTTTCTGATAATAATCAAGAGCTTTGGCACTACTGGCATGATGAGAAAAACCAACCTGTTCTAAAGCAACTGCTCAATGAAGAGCGTATGTCTAATCTCACTAAACCGGGATTACAGTATAGCCGTACTTTTATTTATTGCTTTTATCATGAATTTAAAAATAGAAAGCTGTTTTACTCAATGACCCCCCCTGAAGCCAGTTATGAAGAGAGGCAACTTTTTTGGCATTTTGGCGCAAAAAGAGAGAGCTGGAAAGTATTAAAGCTGTCAGTACATGAGTTAGACCGTTCTGATATTGAGCATTTACAGTCTGTTGCTCCTGAAATGGATGATAAAGAAAAAAGCATCACACACATGGGCATCATTCAAGAAATCAGCCTGCCGGAGACCAAAGATGATTTTCTAGTAGGTACTAGCTTCGACAGTGCGACGAAAGAGCTTGAGAAATATCGCCACCCCTTTGCCAGCAAATGCAACGCAAAAGCATTAATTTTAAATTTAAAGAGTCATCGATGCGAACCTCGTTTCTTCTACGATACTCCGATAGTCATTTCACATCCTGATTTTGGCTCAATTGAAGCAAACACCATTGATTTCTCTGCTCGCGGGTTGAATATTCAGACTCAATTACCAGTACCAATCAATTACAATCAAGAAGTAAAAATCAGTTTTACTCAATTCCAAAAACAACATAAAAATGCCGCATTGACTCAAATTCCATATACCATTAAACGGTTATCACCTGACTCCAAAAATGTTCAGTTGCTAAACTCCGTCTCCGACAGAGAGTCAAAAACCGAAGAGTTTTTACAACGCTTAATTAGGCATAACCTAAATAAACTCACGCATGAGTTTGAAAACTACCCTTCTGCCGAATTTGTCGAATCATTAAACAAACTGATCCTATCTAAACTTGATAGCGTTCCATTTTTTATCGAGAAAAATGGATATCGCATTTTACCTCGGGCCATTGCTGGTAATTTTCCACTCCCCCCGATTTACAAGTTATTTAGAAAACGAAACAGTGACAGCGCGTTCACGGTAGAAAATATATTCAATATAAAAAACAAACACCTAATATCGGATTCTTTGAAAAAATGCGCACCATCAGAGCCCTGCTTACATGAAGTTTATGTCGCCGTCTCTGTGATGAATGACCAGGTAACCGCCATAAAGTCAAAACTACTGTCTGATTTTGATTCTATTCAGGAACGTGTACAGTTTATTCAAATTGCTAAAGATATTGGTGAGTTTTTTGCTCTGCGTATTTCGATAAGTGCAATCCAATCTCCACCAACGGCATTAATTGAAAAAGAGTTAGGTAAGCTCGCTCAAGGCTCTATGCATCATGCGGTATCAGTCGAGAATGAATTTATCTCTTTAGTGGGTTGTGGTGAGATTTATGATATTACTGATGAGGTATTGATTCGATTAGAGCAGAGTTAATCTCTGCTCTAAATTTTATTGTTAAGCTCTTTTTTGCCAACTCAATTTACCTGATAGCAATAGAGACGCGGATAGTATACACAACACCCCGCCAAGGCCAGCGACTCGTATTGCGGTTTGTGCCTGTTGCTCAACTTTAGGTTTAGCATGATAAGCAATGCCAAGACCCGCCGCTTTCATCATCACCAAATCATTGGCACCATCACCAACAGCAACCGTATTTTCTATCTCAATGTCATATTTCTCAGCCAATTCAATCAAAATCTTCGCTTTGCTTTGTGCACTCACCACATCACCTAAGACTTTACCAGTCAACTTGCCATCGATAACCTCTAAGGTGTTGGATTGAGCAAAGTCGAGATCAAGCATCTGTTTCAGGTGATCGGTGAAGTAAGTAAAACCGCCAGATGCAATAGCTATTTTCCAGCCTAGTGATTTCATCGTTTTCAGCAACTCTTTAAGCTCAGGCATCAAAGGAAGAGTATCTCGAACTTGCTTCAAGATAGATTCATCTGCACCGGTTAATGCACCTACACGTTGATACAGGCTTTGTGCGAAGTCTAACTCACCCTGCATAGCGCGCTCTGTAACCTCAGCCACTTCGCTCCCTACTCCTGCTAATTCAGCTATTTCATCAATGCACTCTATCTGAATGGCGGTGGAGTCCATGTCCATTAACAGCAAGCCCGGCTGTGATAATTCAGGAAAGGCATTGATTTCAGCAAAATCCAAACCTAACCGAATAAGAATATCACGATGATCATCAGTTAATGTGCCCGCCATCGCTACGACATCGTAGTGGCCCACTTTCCAACAATCTAAAATTGGAGTGCACTCGCCAAGATAGTTATCCATTACGTCAAAGTTGGCAGCAGTCAGTTGCTTGGAAAAGACTATCCATCCAGCCGATTTTTTTTCTTGATTCGCGTAGGAGAGTATTTCTGGAAAACGCGTTAAAAGAGAGGTGTGTCTTCTTATTGAAAGAGACGGAATACTATCCATATACTAAAATCCATATCAGTGTGTGAAACGCTGCCCTATTGCATTTTGAGCCAGCAAGTCTCACTATACTAGCAAATTATAAAATAGTATTGACCCTTTTTTACTCTCCATCACTCATACTAACAAGAAGTGAAAACGATTATGTTCTCTTGGCGTTATTTCATTAAAGGTCTTTTAGTTACTGCTATTTTGGCGATGTTTGTCGTAATTTTGAGTAACAGCTCATTGATCAGCCAAAGTAATGAAAAGATTCAAAACAAGCAGATACAATCACTATCTCGTATTTTAATTAAACAAGCGGCATTGAGTGCCAGTGATTATGTCATTAACGAAGAGCAAGATAAGTTGCTTAAACTGGCTCAACAGCTCACTAAAGATAACTTAATCTTTGATGTAACCGTTTATAATGCTGAAGGCATCAAGCTTGCTGCTAGTGACAATGCGCTGACCATCAGCCAAATATTAGGTCTGCATACGCCACTCTCTGTTGCTAGTATTGGCCGAGAACAACTGATTGAGCCTATATTGCATAAGAGCAATCTCGTGGGATTTGTACGCGTCACCTTTGAGAAAAGTAAACTGACTGCGTTTGCTAACCATCACTACCGTAAAAGCGATCGCCTGATGTACAGCATGCTTATTATGAGCCTGCTCTGTGGCATAGCAATTGTTCTCCTGTTTAGACACCGATCCAGTACACCTGCACTTTCTAACTTTTTCCTTACCCTTAAAAAATAAAAAAGGAGATGAATAATCATCTCCTTTTCGCTTCACTTATTAGTCAGTGAAATTATTCAGCATCGCCTAGCAATACTGAATCTAACGCGATTTCTATCATGTCATTGAACGTAGTTTGACGCTCATCAGATGTGGTCTGCTCACCCGTTTTTATGTGGTCAGACACAGTACAAATAGTCAATGCTTTTGCACCGTACTCAGCAGCAACACCATAGATACCAGCCGCTTCCATTTCAACACCAATGATGCCGTATTTTTCCATTACTTTGAACATATCTGGATCTGGCGTGTAAAACAATTCAGCTGAGAAAAGGTTACCAATTATCACTGGAATGCCTTTTGCTTTTGCTGCTTCTTGTGCATTACGAACCATATCAAAATCAGCAATAGCTGCAAAGTCATGATCTTTAAAGCGCATACGGTTTACTTTTGAGTCAGTACTTGCACCCATGCCGATAACCACATCTCGCAGTTTAATATCATCACGTACAGCGCCACAGCTACCAACACGAATCAGTTTTTTCACACCAAAGTCTTTGATAAGCTCTGTTGCGTAGATTGAGCAAGATGGGATGCCCATTCCGTGACCCATTACTGAAATTTTACGGCCTTTATAAGTACCCGTAAAACCAAGCATGCTTCGTACGTTACACACTTCTTTTACATCTTGTAAAAATGTCTCTGCGATGTATTTAGCACGTAGTGGATCACCAGGCATAAGTACTACATCTGCAAAGTCGCCCATTTCAGCATTAATATGTGGAGTTGCCATTTTTATTCCTTATTAAATTCAGTATTAAACGTTCTAATCAATAGTTCTATATGTCTGCTGTAACTATAAGAATGAACGACCGTAGTCCATCTTAGAGGTACCAAAGTATTCAGCTAAGCTCTGTCCGATATCAGCAAATGTATCTCTGCGTCCTAACGAGCCCGCTTTGATTTTTTCACCGTAAACCATCACAGGGATATGTTCACGTGTGTGGTCTGAACCAGGCCAAGTCGGGTCACAACCGTGGTCAGCGGTTAGAATCAACACATCATCCTCTTTTAACATCGCGAGGATTTCAGGTAATCGACCATCAAAATATTCTAATGCTGCTGCGTAACCCGCGACATTGCGGCGGTGACCGTAGGAAGAATCAAAATCGACGAAGTTAGTAAAGACCAGTGAGTTATCACCCGCTTGCTCGATCTCTTTTTTAGTGGCATCAAACAGTGCTTCAAGGCCAGTGGCTTTCACTTTTTTAGTAATACCACAACCAGCATAGATATCAGAGATCTTACCGACAGAGATAACGTCTCCGTTTTTCTCTTCAACTAGTTTCTGCAACACTGTAATTGATGGTGGCTCTACAGAGAGGTCACGACGGTTGCCGGTACGCTCAAACTCACCCACTTTGTTCTAGAAAGACAAAGATTAAGACAAGCGCAAATAGAAAAAGCAATAAAAGAGGAAGCCATAAGAGAGGCTAAGAGAAGAAGTGATATTGAAAATGTA
>JAESQY010000157.1 GCA_016764915.1 Aliivibrio sp.
ACGACTCACTAATTGGTTTAAATCGCCAGCTTCAGAACGCTTACCTTTGCCGCCCTGTAAGTCCATGATCTTTTGCCCAATAAGATAACACGGCATCGGCAGCCTCAGCCCAGGTTAGCCCAGTACGCCGCGATTTTTCGGCAATTTTTAGCGGTGAGTCGTCGGCTATCCAGCGTTTTTGATAGCCGAGTAGTAGTTCGTTTTCATCGAATTTAATTAATTCTTGCATAATTATCTCTGCTTGTGGTCGCTCTTTGCCGTCCATGGCACCGCGACCTTAATGCGTCCGTGCATGTCACGCGATACCTAATATTTTTTGTTTAATAAGCTCAGCACCTTCAACCGTTAAACCAATTTGCGTAGCGGCTTGGTCAACTTGTTCGGCGGCTTCTTCTGCGTAGGCTTTACGAATTTGTTTTTCTTTTTCAATGCTGAGCAAGGCAGCACGCTCTAAGCGCTGAATGCTTAACGCCAGTTCGCCAATAGTTTTAGGATCAAGTACCGAATCAGGATCATCATTGGCTTTAACCAACAACTTAAACGACTGGGTGCGTAGCATTTCCATTAATAACTGGCTAACTTCACCGGTAGGTTTGTTACCAAGCTTTGCCACCCATAGTTCTGCCATTTCGCGCGCTTGGCGAATGTCGTGGCCAATGGTTTCCATTTGCGTGCTGTAACGGTTAACACCACTGGCACTAACTTTTACGTTGTCACCCAAACCAGATTCTTCAATAAGCTGATTAACTTTGGCAACAATAGCTTTTTGCGTGAGTTTGCCATCACGCAGTAGCGTGTTTAGCTCAGTTTTAATGGTGTTGGGCAATAAATCTATTTTCGACGGTTTGCCGCGTTTTTTACGTGTTGCCATTTTATTAACCTACCTTACGCACTAGGGCGCTGAATGCCATCAACAAACGAAATGCCTTGCGCTACGTCTTGGCCTCGGCTGGTTAAGGTAGCAATAATGTAATTGCCTTGGCGTTCGTTGCATACTAAGCCTTGCTCAGCCAACCAACCGAGTTGTGTTTTAACTTGGTCGGTACTCATTTTTACACCAAAGCGCGCGCACGAGTCTTTAATGATGCTGTCGTTGCTAGTGTAATTAAGGGCGTCTAATGCCCGTAAAATAGATAAACGAAAATGTTTATTTTGAATGCTACTTAATGACATTGTTTACTTCCTTACTTATTTGATATTTCGTTTTCGACCAACATACCCACTTGGTGGCTAACATGCTTAAGCAAATTAGTTAAACCGTCGAGCTGACCTTTAAGCTCTTTAGCTTCAGACTCAACCCTATGTATAGTGGTTTTGTCGGGCAAGTCGTTAACTTTGGTTTCAAGGGTGTTAACCCGTTGATGAAGCTTTTCATGATCGTGTTGACGGTTATAAGTAAGTTCTATTTTGTTAACACGCCCTTCAAGGTGACTATGTTGTTTTTTCTTCACAAAGGTCACGGCTAGCGCCCAAACCACTAAGGCGAATAACAGCCAAACCACCCATTGCACCAGTTTAAAATTTTCAAATAACCACGCCATTAAAACTGTCTCCCTGTACGCGTTCCTTTATGAACAAAATGCTTTTGCTGATGTTCGTGTAATTCTTGGCAATTAATGCACCGCACGGCATTAACTGCGTTAATTCGTGCCGTTAAAATGGTTTCTTCGCAGGCTAAACAGCGGCGAATACCGTTAATAATTAACGGGGTTTCGTGTTGCTGGTTGGCTTGTAGCGCATTGTCGCGCTGTAATTGCTCTAAGGTGCTGGCTTGGTCTACTGCATCGGTCATTAGAGGTTTTTCCCTTTAAATGGGCTAAATGCGTCAAAGGTGCGAAAGCCCATATAGGCCAATAACGGTGAAAATAATAAGGTAGCAAGTTGCCAGTTGGCACCAGTGCCATTAAGCGCAACACTTAATAATTCCATACTAATAATGTAAGCAGAGCCGATATAACCTGAAAAACGCGCCATTTTAGGGCGAGTTTGGCGGGTATATTCGCCTTGAGAATTATCACCGTTTTGAATGGTTTACTGCTGCTGGCCGTGCATAGCAATATTGTATTGGTATTTATTTTGCTCACGTTGGGTGTTGATTTGTTTAATATCGCGTTCTATTTCAGCAAGGGCTTTGCGCTCTTCGCCGGTTAAATTTTCTATGCTTTGGGCAACGGCATTAAGTTGTTGATCTTCGCGCTTACCTTGTACGGCATCAATAACGCTACTAAGTACATCGGTAACTTGTTTGGTTTTGCCGCCTTTGGCATTACCCAAGGCGTTTAGCAGCATAGAGCCACCTTTTAATAATAAAGCTGAGGCAATTAATGACATAAAAACTCCTAAGAAAAATAATTGATAAGCCAGATAATGGCGGCAATAGCAAACACACCGGCGTCGATAACTAATAACAACATCGCAACGCCAAAATAAGCCATAGACTCACTACCTTTGTCGCTGTCCATTGAGGCGTTACTACCGTGATAAAAACCAGTCGCAACAAATAACAGCGCTAACACGAATAAACTGGCCATGAGTATTTTTATTATCGACATAATGATTTACCTCGTTGTTTATGGGGATTTTTCGCTAATTTATGCAATTGATGAAGTGGTGAATGCTTACTGGGTATGGCACCCGTAGCACGACCAATAGCGGTATTAATATCAACTTCGTTGACGCTATCCCAACCTAATTTGTATTGATTGGCTTGATGAAAAACCAGATATATACAGCGATAAACAATAGGCGTACCTTCGCAAGCAAAGCGAACCTCTGCGCGCAGCCGTGCATGACGACCTTCTTTAATACGTTCGTCACGTTTAGTCATTTTTGCACCAAGTTAAACACTACAATGTTTGGTTCAAAGCGTAGGCGCACGTCAAAATGTAACCACGTTTTAGTTTGACTAGCATTTTCTATGGTTGTGATATAGGGGAAACGTTCAGGGTTGGCGATAATAAACGCTTGCATTTGTTCTGGCGTGTAGTGTTTTGATTTAACATCAAACGCGCGGCCAAATTTATGCTGACTCAATTTAGCGCCTATTGCTGACAATGGATGCCGAAAGCCACTGTGTTGGTATGCGCCGCCAATTGCCCAGTTGTTAACTGTTAATGCACCAAAAGCTTCACGCAGTTGGTCAAGCGTTATCAGTGCTTTTTCATCAAGAAACCACCACGCTTTATTACCAAACTGATTAAAGGTTGTTTGGTCTATAAGTTCTTCTAACGTGAAGTATTTTGGTTGTGTGTATTTTTTTATATTCATGCTGACAGGATGACAGCATGAGGGTTTGGGTTGTATTAACCTGAGTTACTAAATTTTAGGTTTGCTCAGTTTGCTCACATTGTATAACGCCTTGCCCGGTAATACGGTATTTGTAGCCGTCTTTTTTTATAAAGGTAAGCTCGGTTAATACGTCTAACGAAAACTCACACTCGCCTACGGCGTCGGTTAAGTCGCGATGGCTTACCCAGCCGCGTTTAGGGTTAGTTTCACGCGCGTGGTAAAGGGTTTTTAATAGTTGTTGGCGTTGCTCTGCATTTTTCATGGGGTACTCCACTGGTTGTTAAGGTTTATAGCCTAACAAGACCAAGCAGAGGTTTTTAGTAACTCAGGTTAATTTAAATTTTTCAGAAATACTGTAATTTAATGTTTGAATTAAATAAAAGAGATAACAGTTATTATGAATGAACAAAATGAAGTAAAAAGAGCAGCAATGCAAGAGGGTTTTATTGTGGGGTGTATTGTAACTAGCTTGGTTTGGTGGTTTTTTTAAGTTGTTAGTGCGATTATTGTTGTCCAACCTTAATCTTGGTACTGATCTGGTTTTGTTGAGTTATCTAAATAATCGCTAGGTTTTAATTTTTGTCTTGTGATAAAACGGTTTTGTTCCCATGCCTCAGCAAATAACTGAAACCTTTGGTAAGCTCTGGCATTATGGCTTTTATTTCTAGCGGCCATAACGAACTCTTTTATTGCATGCCAATAATGAATAACAATGCCACGTCTATATTGAAATAAAAAAAGTTCGTCTAATGAGTCTTCCATTATGCCACAAAAAATCAACTCATGATGATTGAGAAAAGCTTGCAGTTTCAACATATCATCCTTGTCTCTTTGTGATACTGGGTTTAACATTTTGTCAAAATTACTGGAATCTCTAACATCACGAAAAATTGCGGTAGCCTCTTCGAGGACAGGATCAGTTTCAGCTTTGAGAAGAACGTCTAACGTAGCTCGTTTTCTGGCAATGGAACGTTGGGTTTTTAATGCTTTTTTCGCCGCTTTAAAAGCAAAAAAAGCCGATGTTAGTATGGCTAAGGGTGATAGTACAAGGCCTATAAACGAAATCAAATTCATTTTTATTAATTAAACACCCATACCTTCATTTAATGAAAATTTCATGATTATCTCTCCCAAAATAATTAGTGATTTCTATATTAACGCAACACAGATATTACACATTACAGTAAATATATTATGAATTATAGTATAAAAAAGTAATAAAACGTTATCTTTCTGATGATACATGATAATAAAGAGCGCATATTACAGAACTATTAATGTTAGTCCAATATATTTCTAGATCACTAATCTTTACTTTGTTGTTGTTTATTTGAATTATTTTTAGTCATGTTTTCTTCCTTTTTAAATAGTCATTTTATTTCTTATTCATCAGCATTAAATTTTCACAAATGGCGATCAAAATAAACAACACAATGGCGCTGGTTATGCCAGACACCAATATAACGCCATGCATAGGGTCTACATTCTTTAGTGCGCTTTGTCCGTTAACCATTATTTGCATATAGGCACCTACAAATTTTAATCCATAAAAACCACTTACCAGCAACATTATCCACGCAATAGCTTTACCCCAAAAACAAGCTAATTCACCGGGCATAGTTGGGGCGTTTTCGTTTGGTGTGTTATTTTCTTCGATGGTGGTTGTATCACTCATGGTGTTTTCCTTGTGGTGTTACTTACCTTACGTTCAAACAGATTTCGTTCTATTTCGCTTAAAACATAATGTACCGTTCCAAAACCAATTAACCATTTACTTAATTGCCACGCGGCACTAATCTCTTCTCTTCCAGCACCATTGAACATCGGCAAAACAAGCCAGAGAACACCTAACCAAAAAGGTAAACCCGCAACCCAGCGTTTTGCCAAAAAACTATTACGCTTTATTTCTATTTCAATATCATGGTTTGAAATTCCTGGTGTCGATATACCACAATGTGGGCACGTTAATGCGGTATCTGATATTTCCTTATTGCATTCTTTGCATGCTACTAACGCCATTTTATTTTTCCTTAAATAATCGCTGCCTAAGCCACTGTTTAAAGCTTAATGGCTGTTGCAGTTTGGTTACGAGCTTATTTAATTGCTCAATTTCTAATTTTTTTAGTTGTAACACTGCAAAAACAGCGAGGTCTATTTTTACAGTGTTTAAATTTTGTATAAAGCTTACTGTCTTCAAAAGATTCTACTTTAGTATTTGCTTGAAAACACTCGTCGGGAGCTTCTGGATGATCACACCTAAAATGTATTGCATAGTTACGAATACCTTTAGCGATTGATTCAATTTGCTGGCAACGATCATTCTTAAAATCATCAAAAAAACAAAAAACCGCATCATCAACGATTTTTTCTTGCTTAGCTGCCTCAACACTAAAACCCATTTTTTCTAAGGCTTTTGAATACCTATATATTTCATTCATGCCAAAACTGAAATCATGCTCAATATGGAATTGTTGAAAGTTTTTTAATTTTTCAAAATACAGTTTCTCATCACCACTTGATTTGGCTAAACCTATTTCTTGCCTAATTAATTTGAGATTTTCTTTAGTATCCATACTTTTATCCGTTCTAATTCATAAACTCATTAGCCAAGCGCCCAATTTTCTGCTCTAAATAGGCAACGGCATTTAAGTATTCGCTTGCTGGTAAGGTTTCGTATTCACTAAAGGTAAATTTATCTTTGAGTTCTGCACAAATGACAGAATAAGGTTTTGGCTGAGGGTTTACGCGTTGTTCCCACTTAACCATACTTTTTACTAAACGGAGTAATTCGCCAGCTTGGCGCTGTGTTACCTTGGGTAACTCGGGTTCGGGGAAGTTTCCATAAAAAATAGTTGATTTGTAATTGAAATGATTAATATTACAACGACCAAATATTGAGGCAACATTATTTAATTCGCTGCTTTCATTGGGCGGTTCATTATTATTAGGTGGCAGTTTATTAAAACTGCTTTTATATTTTGCTTGTTGTAACCCTTTTTCGACCTGTTCCTTAAATTCCGTGTCGTTCATTTCATTCATTGGTACACCTCTATATTTTATTTATCCAATAGTTACAATCCGACCACCTTTAAAAATGGCATTATATTTTCTTTCGTTGGTTGCTCGTTTCTTACTAGAGCTTGCATGAGTAACCCCTCTATAACTTGCCCCTTTGCCTTTGATGGCAATTCTAGGTCGTGTTCATTTAGGGCATCTTCCAATATACAAATAATTTTTGTTAACTTACCTTCGAAATCAAAGTGCTTGCGTTGTGGTTTGTTACTGATCTCGCTGACATTATTTGAGCGCACTCCTGTAATCACATATTGCACATCAAAACCTAGCTTGGCTAATAGTGCAAGCTTGTCTGACGGTATAGCACCACCAGCCTCCCATCTAGTATATGAAGCTCTACTTGTTCCTACTTTATCTACAACTTGATGCGCAGAAAGCCCAAGTCTTTTTCTATCTAACTGTAAAAAAGTGCTCATATTTAAAAAATATAGTTTGACAGTGCTCAAATATAAGCACCATACTAATCCCAACTTAAACAAGTAACGCTAATTAAATAATTCCACTCACCTAATTAGCATCACAAACTAAAAGAGTAACTTACTATGGAACCAGAAAAAATTAAAGCAATTATTCGCGAAAAAGGCTTTTCTCTTGTGCTTATTGGCGAAGAATTGGGCAAAACACCTAATGCCGTTTCTGCGGTAATTAATCGTCATACCACCTCAACCTATATTGCGACAGCCATCGCTAAAATTATCGGCAAAACTATTACCGAGGTTTTTCCTGATGTAGTTACTTATAACAACCCAGTGCAATTACGTAACCGCGAGCAACGAATGCGTAAAAGCCAAGAGCTACGCCAGCTATTAGCCAGCTAAGGATCTTGGCATAAACAATTGTTTTCTCAATTTATCAGGGGTTAAAAAATAATAATGAATATAACCACACAAACCAGCGGCTTGGCACAAAGCGCACAATTGGTTCATAACGGGGTGCTGGTACTCAATACCCCACGCAATAATGTTAAAGCGGCTATGGTTGGGCAAACTAGCCAACCATTCAAACAGCTGCCTAATGTTGCCCAGTTCGCTATGGCTAATATTAAGCCGGTAATTACTCGCGTTAGATTGGTAATGCATGATGCTTGTGTCCTTAGTGTAAAAGAAAGTGTTAAAGAGTGCGTTAAAACAAGTGACTTTAGCTTAGCCCCAGCCTTGCTAAATACGCCAGCGCTTGAGCAAGTGTATTTTTGGAAACGCAACCAAGGAGGCATTTCTAATGACTAAAACTTATTGGAAACGCATAGTGCCACACAGCATTAATCATGCGTTGCAACTCACCAAACAACACGCGTTAGAGCACAATAATTTAAGCGTGCCACGCATTGCAGACCAAGTAATGGCAACCCCCGACACCCTATATAAATGGTTAGGCCAAGGAAAAATGCCGGTTAACGCCATTATCGCTTTTGAACAAGCTTGCGGTATTAACTTTGTTACCCAATACCTTGCCCATAGCCAAGGCTATTTATTGGTAAAAGTGCCTACTGGGCGTAAAGCCGAGCATAAAGATTTAACTGAATTACAAATTTTTATGACCGAAGTGTCAGCGTTATTAATTAAGTCGAGCGAGGGGCGTTGTAATGCCAACGACACCATAGACGGCATTAAAACCTTGATGGAAGACTTAGCCTTTCATCAAAAGAACGTGGCGGTTGTTGACGAGCCACAAACTGAATTGAGTTTAGGGGGGTTATAACATGGCAACTAACAGCAGCATCCTAAACGCGTTAATAAAAAAGAGTACACCAATACTCATAAGTTTTATCTATGCCATTGCATGGTTAGCCTTAATGGCTAGCGTCCAAACACTTGAATGGTTAATAACACAAGGATAATGCCATGAGCACCAGTACCCACAATAACGATGAATATAATGACGAAAATTACAAATCACGCCAAATGCAAACACTACTACTCGCCACCAAAGTATTGGCAGGTAAAGAAACGGTAGGCATTAGCCCAAAAGAATTAGCTGCTGCACTTAATACTAGCCCCTCTGACATTAGACGCATTATGGCTAATTTAGCCCTAAGCGGTTATGCCGAACGCTTACCCAGCAACCCTAATTTATGGCGTTTAGGTAAAGCATGGGTACAAATAGCCAATAGCGCTGCCTTGGCGTTTTCACAAGCACAACAGCAACTTCAACAAGAACAATACAACTACAGCCGCTTAGCGGTTTAATACACAGGTTAAGCCAATGAAAACCGACAGCCAAATAACCACCATAGCCACCAACACCTTGCTGAATTATTTTAGCGATTGTGAGGCTGAAACCCCTGCACAAAAACAGCATTGCATGATGCTACTAAACGAAGCCATGCAGCCGTTTATAACGTTATGTAACGAACATGAGCAAGGGCGCAGTAGTAGTAATTCGGTAACCGCCCGTAACGCCTTAGCAAAAATTAATAAAATTTTATTTCCGTTGGTGGTTAACGACCAACCCAACAAGCATTAGGAAACAACCATGACAGACAAAGATAAAAAAAACACAGTAACCGAACTAAGCACAGAGCAACAAAAAGCGATTATTGACACCAAAGAAGTATTAGCCAGTAAACAGGATGTGTTAATGGCAATAGGGCAAGTTCAGGCATTTAACAATATTAGAAAATATTCGACGGTCGGAGAATTACTGATATTTAAAAAAATCAAAGAATCCAAGCAATATAAGGGTTTGGTTTATATTGACGAAAATGGAGAATCTTCGACGGTCGGAGATATTAAAGATGTTTGTAAATACCTTTTTAACCGCTCTTACAGTGCCATGTTTGAAGAATTACAAAATCTAGATGCTTTAGGGCAAGATTTTATTGAAACATCTCAGCGCATCGGTTTAGGCAACCGAGAACTACGCAAACTACGCCAACTGCCCAGCGAAGAACAAGCGTTGATCATTAACAACGAGGCGGTTGATTTAGGCGATAAAGAGGCGGTAAAAGAGTTAATTGAAGATTACACCTTTAGCCACTTAACCGAAAAATCCGCACTTAAAAAACAATTAGATGAAGCAAATAAAACCGTTGAAGCCGTTCGCGAAAATTCCGCACAAAAACAACAAGAGCTTGACGAAGTAAAAGAACGTGAAGCCAAGCGTAAGTTCAGCCAAGCACCGTGGCAGCGTCAAACACTTGATCGCGTAGAAGGTATGCTTGACGCCAGATTACTTATAACTCAAGGACTTAATCAGTTAGAAGATATTCATAATGACTTGATCGCTGACAATGAAAACCTTGAACAAAAAACAATTGATTATATCGCTCGCTGTTTACTTACCGAATTGAAGTATAACAAAAAAATAACAAGTGATTTGTTTGGAGATGTTTTTGCGATTTTAGGTGCTACTTATATGCCTGATATTTCAGCGGAAGAAGTATACGAGCAGTTACCAACCTTTAATGAACTTTTAGAAAAAAAGTAGCAAACAGCTAATCAAAAGGAATAATTATGATTTCAGATGCCGCAATAGACACCGTTAAAAATTATGGTCTACGGCTAAATGCTGCCAAGCATAATGAAAAAGGCGAGATCCTTAAGCAGGCTTTATCCGATTTGGGCTGGGGTAAAGATAAATTTTATCGAACCTTAAAAAAATTAACTGGCGGCACTGTTCGTAAAGTTCGTACCGATGCGGGTACTACTAGCCAAAATATAGAATCACTTAGGTTTTTAGCCGCAACAACCAAAATTAGTGCGCGAGCTAACGATAAAATTTTACTTAAAACGACAACGGCAATAAGTATATTAAGCCAAAGTGGTCATGATTTTACCAGCCCTAGCAATGTGAATCGTTTATTGCGCGACAACAACCTAACAGGGCGACAAATGAAGCAAGACAACACTCATGGTCATTTTCAGTCTTTATGCCCCAACCATGTACACATGGTTGATCCTAGTTTATGTGTGTTGTATTACCCTCCGGGTAAAAAAGGTTTACGCGTTCAAAAGTTCACCACCAAAGCAGAGCAATATAAAAACAAGCCAGAAGCGGTGGAAAAAATTAAAAACTTGCGTGTTT
This sequence comes from Aliivibrio sp., assembly GCA_016764915.1. Lineage (GTDB taxonomy): Bacteria > Pseudomonadota > Gammaproteobacteria > Enterobacterales > Vibrionaceae > Aliivibrio_A. Next base: position 10,387 of record JAESQY010000157.1, read on the forward strand.
GGCGTTACGTGTTAGTAGATCATTGTAGTGGCTTAATTGCCGTTAAATATTATGAAACCCCCGGTGAAAGCCAAATGGTGTTATATGATTTTTTATTATGGGGCTGGAGCAAATTAAGTGGTTCTCCCTTTTACGGTATCCCTAGAAATCTTTACTGGGATAAAGGCAGCGCTAACACCAGTAAAGCAATTAAACACGCGTTAGATTGTTTGCGTGTTGAAAGCCGTACCCATACCGTGCATTTAGCCCGTGCTAAAGGCAGTGTTGAAGGGGCTAACAACCTCGTTGAAACTCAATTTGAAGGCAGGCTGTTTTTAGAGCCTGTACATAGTGTTGAAGAGTTGAATATTGCGGTTATTGCTTGGCAAAATGCCTATAACGCTAATTTGATCCCTAATTACAATGCCAAGAATAGTCGTCATGGTATGGCACGCACCGATGCTTGGCTTAAAATAATGCAGTCTGACTTTATTCAGCATTTACGTGCTTTACCGCCTGAAGATTATTGTCGCTATATTTTTACTCACGAACCAGCAAGTCGCGATGTTAGCGGTGAGTTAGAAATTACCTTTCGTCACCCTGTGGCAAAAAAATCACTCACGTATAGCTTGGCTAATTTAGACGGCATTTATGCCAAACAAAAGGTGTTGGTTAGCCCTATTGTGATAAACGAAGAATGCAAGTTATTAGTCACTATTGAAAATAAATATGGTGACGATGTTATGCACGAAGTTGCCCCCGTGGTATTTAACGAGATGGGCTTTCGGGTTGACTCGCCGGTATTTGGTGAGGGTTTCGACACTAAAAAAGATACGGTTATTGATAGCCAACAAAAACAATTAGATCGCGTGGCATTTCCTGATTTAAAAGACGAAGACATTGTTAAAGCCAAGGCGAAAAAAATAACGCCGTTCAATGGCGAAATCAAAGCCATTAGCCAGCTTAATAATATTGATATGCCAGCCGCCATTACCCCAAAATCTAAATCTTTTAATTTACCCAGCGAATTTGTACCCACCCCAGCTAAACCATTATCACCTCTTGAGTTAAAACGTGCGGTTATACACGCATTAGGGCGTGATTTAGAAGCAAAAGACGTTGAGATATTAAGCCAATTCCCCGAAGTATTTGCCGACGATATTGGCGGTGTTGTTACGGCAATACTTAATGCAAAATCGCCTGTGTTGAAATTAGTTAATCATTCATAAGGACATAATAAGGACATGCTCATGCCATATTCAGAAAAAAGTTTAATTGTTAGAACCTTAAAAGCGCACGGTATTAACCAACTTGACGTGGTTGCCGACATGAACGCCCACGGCGCACACATCTCAAAAACGTCGTTGCTAAATTTTATTAGATATGAGCAATGGCCTACCCGAATTAATCCTAACGATATTCGCAACTCTTTCACCCGTTTATTGGGTGAAAATAACCAAGAGGAAATAGATGAAATGCTTAAAGCAGCACCCACTGGTGTTAATGCGACAGCCGCTTATAAAGTGCTGCCGTTATTAGCTAAGTATAACTTACAGCAAGCCGATTTACGCAGGGCTATGGAAGATACAGGCGTTAAGCTTTCTCCCTCGGCTGTGAGCCAATTGTTACGCCATGGTATGTGGCCAAAAACAATTGCGGCTGAGTTAATTAAGGCGGCCATTGAAAAGTTTATGAGTGAGTACGTTAGCACTAATGAACTAATGACCTTATGGAATGAAACTAAAACAAGAAACACAACAACAAAAGGACACTCGACCATAACACCAATAAAAAAAGCCGTTAAACCTACTTTAATTTTTGAACAACCGGAGCGCGAAATGCTTTATCAAAAAACGATGAACCACTTTAATTTAACCCGTCACCCTTTTGAAAACGAGGTGCATTGTATTGACGATTTATTTATGAGTCAGTCGCAACGCCGCGTGCGTGAAAGCATGGTGCAAGCCAGCTTAAACGGCAGTATTTTAGCGGTAATTGGCGAATGTGGCGCGGGTAAAACTGAGCTACGTAAAAGCTTTTACGACTATGTAAATAATCATCATCCTGAATTGTTAATTATTGAGGCAATGGTAATTGATAAAAAACGTTTAACGGCGGCAATGATTTTTGATGCGTTAGCCGAAGAATTACAAATAGGTAGTATGCCAAATGGCTTAGAAAACCGCGCCCGTAAAGTTGAACGTGCGTTAAAGCAAAGTGCTAAAGCAGGCAATAAGCATGTGTTGGTTATTGAAGAAGCGCACGATTTAAGTAATGCCGCGCTTAAACATTTAAAACGTATTTGTGAATTAAGCGACGGTTTTAATCGCTTGGTGAGCGTTATTTTGGTAGGTCAGCCGGAGCTTGAAATTAAGTTGAGTTTGTCGAACTTTGATATTCGCGAATTTTCGTATCGTTGCAACATTATGACCATGCAGCCGCTTGGTGTGTCGGTTACTGATTATATTCAACACAAGCTAGCACGCTGCAATGTTGATTTTAGCAAGGTGATCAGCGCCGATGCGATTGAGGCAATGAAGCAACGCTTACAAGGTGTGGTGCAGTACGGCATTACTAAAAGCAAC